>NZ_JBQTGH010000003.1:0-409780 GCF_052400625.1 Thermophagus sp. OGC60D27 | reverse complement strand
GCTTCGTGCCTCAGCCGCCCTTGACAGAACCTGAAAACTACCCAAATGAGCTTTTAAGAATTGGTTGAAAGAAAAAACATGAGTAATTTTGAGTTACGAAAATTCTACCGGACAGAGTTAAATTTAAATTCCCTATGCCCCTATGATAAAATTTTTAATTTAGGTAAAAAATACTGTCAGGAATGAAAACATGTTTTATTATATCTATTACTGTGTTTGTTTTAGTTTCTTGCAATTACACTCATGAAACAAGCCCATTAGTTGGTGAGTGGTCGTTTGTTGAAGGTTTTTCCAATGGCAAACCAAATTTTGTTAATGAAGAATATAGAACTAAAGTTTTTAATTCAGATGGGACGTTTTATATCTCTAATAGTGAGAATGCCCATGAAAATATAGATATTAAAGGAAAGTTTGAGACAATTGATGATACCCGTTTTAAAGAAATATTGGATTCATCAACATCAGTCATTTATGCGTATGAGATTAAAAATGACACATTAACATTTGAAGGAGAAATTAAAATTCCAATGAAAAATGGAAATCATAGATATGTATTAGTCAAAGAAAAGTGGGTAAGGAGATGATTGAGGATGTAGCTAACCCGGTAAAGAAGTAAGATAGGAATTGATATCATTTATTTGGTTATAATTTTCATGATGCAGGATACTCAAAAAAAATCAACAGAAACTATGGAGGAATCACTGAAAACAGGATTCTTTATAGATAAAAATGATCTCAAAGAACAAAGTTTTTCAGTGTTAAAAAGAAGGCTTAGGCATAAAATGTTAAGCTACTTTCTGCCAGTGTTAGCTGGCTTCACAGCACTATTCATATTAAAAGAAAAAAACAACTATGATTATGTCCTGTTTTTTCTTCTTTTAATTTATAGTACTATTCTGTATTATTTAATCTATAAAAATAACCTGTTAAAATTGAAACTATATTTTTTTTCAAAGGATAAAAGATAGCATTAGGAGGTTTTTATAAATATAAGTGGGAATGTAAATTTAACTCTGTCCGGTATAGTTTTTCCATTGACTTCCTTCAGATTCCACCTCGCGATGGACCCCCTTGTCTTTAACTAATGGTTGCGATTATGAACCCCATGGCGGACTTTCACCACCTAGTTATTTACCATGCACGGCACACAACAAAAAAGCCCGGACTTGTCGGGCATTGTCAACAATAGTAATAATATAGTGTTTTTATCATGGTTTGTAATTTTGGTCAGAGCTGTCCTAAACGTTTTCCCAATTAGTTAATAGGAATTGAAACATCAGGGTTTTGAACAGATTTTTCTCTTTTTAAAAAATATCCCCACAATCAAACAATTTTCCTTGCACATAGTGTATTGGACCAGTTTCTGGTGGTTGTTCAAACGGATTGTCGAGCAATCGCTTCAGGTCAAATTTCACCAGAAGGTTAATCCTAAGGAATGCCAACAGGTTCGATAGGCACCATCCGTATTTTGCACAAGCTTTCATGTACTTTAAAATCAGTAGGGTTATCATTGCTGACCAAATCTGTATTAATACTGCTTTCGGCGAGGTTCCCAGGAATGATTTGATTTTCAGGAGCTGTTTTATGTCTTTGAAAAACTGTTCAATATCCCATCGGGCTTTATAAAGCTCGGCGATGGTGTTTGCTGTCCAACAAAATGGGTTGCTAATAAGTTCTATTGTTTGCTGGTTTACTTCGTCCCAAACAAATGCCCTACGAATTTTTTTCGGGTATTTGGCTTTTGCTTTTTCTTCTGAAAGCTCTATATACTCATCAACCGGAATGTGCTGGTGCCTGTCATCGGGCAGTTCTTTTTCGTTGAGCCTGTTGAATTTGACCGATTTTTTGAGCCGTACCACAAAAAAACTTTTGCCGGTAAGCCAACGGTAAAAGTTTTCAAAATCGACGTAAGCACGGTCGGCTACTATCACACTGTCAGGGGCATGACAATGTGAGATTGTCTCAATAGAGAATGTATAAATCCCTGTCATGCGAGTCCCATTAGCCCAATGAATTAGATAAATTTTATACGAATGAAACAATTATTGGCCTGATGAAAACGATCCTAAAACTCTTCGCTTGATTGAACATTCCCTTCCTTTCAGAGGAAATATCAAATTAATATATTGCACTCTTAAATGGACGGTACAATACACTTTATTAGTTGTTTAATACAATATTTATTACAACTTCGATTACCCCCCTCCCCCTTTTTCGGCTTAGGGCCTCCACGTTTTATCCCCAATTAAGTGTTGGGATAAGGTTATACCAGGTGTTGGGATAAGCTTATACCGGATGTTGGGAAAGGTTATACCAGATGTTGGGAAAGGTTATACCGGATGTTGGGAAAGGTTATACCGGATATCGGTACAATAAAAACCTTAGGCAACCTTTGTCGATCCACACCGACAGGGGTTGCCAATATCCCCGGAAGGGGCTTCAAATATTCTTGAAAGCGGCTTCTGAAACCCTTGAAAGCCGCTTCTGAAAACCTTGAAAGCGGCTTCTGAAAACCTTGAAAGCCGCTTCAAAACTTCATAGAAGCGGCTTTCAAAGTTCTTGCTTAAGGATTGAAAGCATTTCGCATAAGTTATCTCGATACTGTTTAAAAAAGCGTGTCTGGACTGAAATGAAAAAAAGCTCTCTCAAGTGGATAATCCGGAGCATGTTGCCCCCCTTTTGAAGGGATTTCACCTTTTTCCGGAGCATGTTGACCCCCTATCGCTATTCATTCATTGAATTTTGGTTCTTTAGTGATCAAAGAGGTGATCACTAAAAAGCAAAGATGATGGCAGGAAAACCAAAATCAATGAGTCAGATAAAACAGTTATTACATTTACATCAGCAAGGTAAAGGCAAAAAACAGATAGCTCGTATTCTGGGCATAAGCAAGAATACGGTCAAGTCTTACCTTCAAAAAATAGAAGATAGCAGTCTTCATATACCGGATCTTTTAAAGCTGGAAGGTCCTGTTTTGGAATAAAAATTTTTGGCTGATGAGAAACACCTGTTAAAACCACTTCCGGATACCGTATATGAGATTAAGTATTATAAGCAGTATAAGGTCGCATCAAACAACCATATCTGTCTGTTTAAAGACAGACATTATTATAGCGTTCCCTATACCTGTATTGGCAAATTCTTCTCAAAACCAGCTAAAACAGAGTTATTGATTATCGATGACTTTGGGCTTACCTATCTGGACTAGCAACAACGCATGGATTTAATGGAAATGAAAGAAGACCGGCATGGCCAAAACGCCCTAATTATTGCCAGTCAGCTACCCGTAACAAACTGGTACGATCTCATCGGAGAAGAAACTATTGCCGATGCCATTTTTGATCGATTAGTCCATACTTCTCATCGAATAGAATTAAAGGGTGATCGTTTAAGAAAAAAACGGTAATATTGTCAGTCCATCAATCTCTTTGAACCTATCAGTGAATAGGGGGGCAATATCACCGGAATGGGGGGGGCAGTATTACCAGAATATCCACGTTGCGCGTTCATCTTTTCAAAGCAGCGCATTAGCTCATCATAACGGGCATTTTTGATGGAGGTATGGATTGGAATAAACTTGAGTAATTCACTATTATCCAATGAAACAAGTTCTTCTTTGCTGTATTTACAGGAATTAAATAGATGAACGTAATTGTTGATGGTATTCCTGTGAATACCCAATATTTCTCCTATTTTTCGATTGATTATGCCATCTAAATATAATGTCAATATCTGTTTTAAATCCATAAGATCAAGTTTATCGGCCATATCTCTTTTTTTTAGCGATATAGCTGTTTTTTCCTGATCTCTCAAACTGGCACAAGTCGAACCGAAAGCTTTTTTTGCTTATGCGCTATGACTGGCACGTTTTAAACCGAAATGTCTGGCACAAGAACTCCGAAATCGGTGGCACATTTTGAACCGTTTTAGCCATCCGGCATTAACCTTTGTCATGGCATTCACAAAACACGCATGGCCATTGCCTCTAAAGGAAAAGGCAAGTCTGGCGGCGCAAGGGTTATCACTTACCTTGTAACCGAAGATAACGAGGTTTACCTCGTGTATATCTACGACAAAAGCCAACTCGAAAACATTTCCAAAGAACAGATTATTGAACTGCTCAAAAAAGCAGCGCGTATAAAGTAAAAAGCCCCGGAACTTCCGAGACTTTTTACTATGGATTTTTGTTAATTCACAACTCATCGACAAGCACAATGTATGCATCATCGCAAGTATTAGTAAGTTTAAACTCTCTACTATTTTTAGGATGATACTCCTCAGTTATGGGTATTTTGAATCCCATCACAGCCCACTTTGCTGTTTTATCATAAGAGAAAATTGTAGTCCGATAATGATATTTAAAGTAGTGATAATCACTATCTGTACCCATATAGCAAACTTTGTCTTTCTTTGGAATATTATTCTTCAAATCTTTAATACTAACAAGACAATATGTTTCTTCATTTTCAACTCTTATTCTATCACAGTTTTTTAAATACGAAACGACTTTACTTCCACAGCATGAGTTAAATAGCATAAACAACAACACTATAATTGAGGGGTTTTTAATTTCTTTCATTTTAATATTCAGTCATATAAGGTGATAAAAAGGCATATCTTCTTGCTAACATCTGCATTTGTAATAAAGACGGATGACGCAGAAACGGTATATTTAACACACCTGCTTTCAATAGACCATTCGAAGCAGATGTAACACAATTCGTACTTAAAGCCTTGTAGCGAAAACTCTTAAGACTTGTATTAACATATTCATGGATTTTATCTAATCGTACATTTGTAATACGAATCTTTGAAACTGTAATATCGACATCATTTGAATGAGTTGGCCAAGTATTTTTCCCTGGGGCATCCCAAAAACTATCTCCCCTAACCGCACGATCCCAATCTGGCCCTACTGATATTAGATTTTCACTAACCCCATCTTCATTGGGTAATGTTCTTAATTCCGCATGTCCAATAGGATCATTCTTTGTTATTAAATCAGCCTCGCCAGCTTTATCTCCATAAGCCCCCATTATAGCACCATAAACATCACTGGCATTTGCAAAAGTACCTAATCCATATCCTATTTTTTCCATAGTTGATAAGTCCTTCCAATCAAATATCGATCTAAACTCACCTGTCTCAAAATTAAACGAGCCAAACCCAAAACTGATACTTGGTGACATCTGCCCTCCACTTAACGCTATCATCCACATGGAGTTAAATGAGGAACTCACCATTATAGCACTCGTATTGGCCATAAAGCCACCCCCGGCAGCTATTGTCCCTCCTAAATAGCCAGAAAAACCACCTATTGCAGCGCCTCCCAACATGTAACCAACCATGCCCTAACCTGAGGCTCCGTTAGCTTCCCCAATTTTGTACCCAGTATAAGCTCCTACTCCTGTACCAACAGCAATTCCTATTTTTACCATTAACGGCAATGCAGCCCAGAAAAATTCACCTGAAGGGTCAGTATAAATCAATGGATTATTCAAGCAATACCCATACCGATTATAGTTCAACCAATACCCCGGCACCTGTAATTGCGGATCGGGACTCAGGAAACGCGCTATCTGCGGGTCATAAACACGCCCGTTCATGTTGATGAGAACAAAATCATCCAAATGCTCGTGTAGGGTATAGCCCCGGCCGGTGATGTGACTCACCGGAGTGGTGATGAGACTGGTCCAGTCATCCGGATCACGCCTGTTTCCCCACGGATCAAATGCCTGGCGTTCCACAACGTTGCCGTCTTGGTCTGTCAAAGCTGTCAATGAGCCCAGGTAATCGGTGTAAGCATAGTAGAGTCGGGCATGGTCGTTTTCCTCTACAAATATTGCTGCCAGACCGTTACCACCACTAAGGTAATGAATTTTACGTGTTTTCCCATCGGCGGTTTGTTCTTCTTCGTAGTCGCCGAAGTAGTAGCGGGTGAGGGTGGGTCGTTGTTGGTTTTAAAACTTGTTTTGCATTCTCATTCCACCGGTTGTGCCTGATGTGATTCGTGTTCCTCGGGGTGTAAACTTACCCTTTATAGGACAGCTCTAAAATAGACATTTTTCTTTTTTTGAAACCAAAATTCTAAATGCATATTCAGTGAGCAAGGTGGTTCTGTCAAGGGCGGCTGAGGCACGAAGCCGTTTATAGACCCTTGACAGGTTCAGGTTGCGAACTTCCTTTGCTATTTAGTGTTTGGTTGTTTTTCATTCGAATAAAAATTACCAACACTATGGTCGAATGGAACTCGCATGACCTAATCTTTATACATAATTTTTGTTGTGGGAAACCTACTTGGTCATGCTCGTTTCATCTTTTTTAAATATGCTATTGGACTTATGCCACCTAGTGACTTGTGAGGATGAGATTCATTGTAATCATCCATCCACTCCCAGGCTAATTCCCTGACTTGATGTAAATCACTAAACAGGTAAGCATCCAAAATATCTTCTCTGAATAAACGGTTAAATCTTTCTATGTAGGCATTCTGCGCTGGACTGCCGGGTTGTATATACTTCAATTCAATTTCATGCTTTTGTGCCCAATGTTTAAGGGCTTTTGATATAAATTCAGGACCATTGTCTACTCGTATTTTTTTAGGCTTCCCTCGACTATATATAACCTCATTTAATATTTGTTTTACACGCTCGCCAGGCATTGAAAAATCAACCTCTATGGCCAAGGCTTCTCGATTATAATCATCGATAACGTTCAATACCCGAAATTTTCGTCCAAAAACCAAACTGTCGCTTATAAAATCCATTGACCAGGTATTATTTATCTCTTGTGGCTGGCTTAACGATTCTTAATCGCGAGCCGGCAATCTTCGTTTTCGCTTTCGTCTTAGATTTAAATTCATTAATCGATAGACTCTTAATATCCGTTTGCGATTCCACTTCAGACCTTCATTTCGAATACGGCCATAATATTCATCAAATCCTCTGGTGGGATATTTTTCACTCAGTTCATTGAGCTTATCAATTACTTCCCCATCATCTCGTTGGCTTTCATAGTATCATATCAAGCGATGCAGACTCGTTAATCGGCATGCCCTGCCAATGCTGATGTTATAAGTTCTCTGTAAGTATTCAGCTCGTGCTTTCTTCTGGCAGGGCTTTAAAACTTTTTTCCCAATAAATCTTTTAACATCTTATTATCCAGACTCGCCTCAGCATAAATTTGTTTTAGCTTCCGATTTTCTTCTTCCAATTCTTTTAATCGTTTAAGCTGTGAGACTTCCATCCCGGAATATTTCTTGCGCCAATTATAAAAGGTAGCTCGGGATATCCCATGTTCACGACATAAAACTTTGGGCATCAATACCACTTTCATACTCCTTAAGAATCTTTACAATTTGACTCTCTGTAAATCTGGACTTTTTCATAACTGTTTTTTGACTGCTTAAAATTAATATTTTGTCTAATTTTAAGCGGTCCGATTTCTGGGGAAGGTTACATATAGATTTTGGATAACTCATGAAGAAATTGTAAATGGAGGTATTCTTGAGGTCGAAATGGGACCTGAACCTGTTGCATTTTCCATCAAATAGAAATTTTGAAATTTTTATGGATACAAAGACAGTAAATTTATAACTCTTTCTGGATAGGAAGAAAATAATTGGGGGATGCTTTATGGAAAATTCCTTAGCAATATAGTATTGGAATTCAATGATTTTTTGATTGTGTAAAATTTTAAAAAACAAATAAACTTAAAAAAACATGAAGAAGTTCGTTTTGATCATTTTTATAGGTTTGCTTTTTTTGAGCGCAGAAGCTCAACAATATTCTTTTGAAGTACCGGATTATAACCCATCGCAGGAAAATCTCCAAGCCCGTGAACAATTTCGAGATATGCGCTTCGGATTGTTTGTACACTGGGGAATATATAGTGTTTTGGGGGATGGTGAGTGGGTTATGCATAATCAACATATTTCCTATGATAAATACAAGCGATTGGCAGACTTTTTTTATCCATATGACTTCGATGCTAAAAAATGGGTACAGATTGTAAAAGCTGCCGGAATGAAATATATTACCATTACGACAAGGCATCATGATGGGTTCAGTATGTTTGATACAGAAGCTTCTGAATACAATATTGTGGATGCTACTCCCTATGGAAAAGATCCATTGAAAGAGTTAGCTGAAGAGTGTAAGAAAGAAGGAATAAAGCTTAACTTTTATTATTCTTTGTTGGATTGGGGACGAGAAGATTATGGTTTTGGAAAAAAGATAGTGAATGGAGCTCCGGTAGATACAGATTGGAATAACTATATTGAGTTTATGAAAGCTCAATTGACAGAATTATTGACCAACTATGGTGAAATTGGTTGCATTTGGTTCGATGGCCACTGGGAACGGAAGAATGCAAATTGGCATTACGATGAAATTTATGGCCTGATTCACGAAATAAGTCCCTCTACCCTCATAGTAAATAATCACCATATGCAACCCCTTCCGGGGGAGGACATTCAGGCCTTTGAACGTGATTTACCCGGTGAAAATACGGCCGGATTTAGTCATGGTGTAAAGGTAAGTGATTTACCGCTTGAAACTTGTGCAACTATCGGTAAGTCATGGGGGTTTAATTTAAATGAGAAAAGAATAAAGAGTAAAAAAGAAATCATTCATTTACTAGTGAAAGCTGCAGGGAAGGATGCAAATCTTTTACTTAATGTAGGCCCGATGCCCAATGGTGAAATTCAACCTGAATTTGTGAAAGTACTTAACGAAGTGGGTGAGTGGATTTCTAAATACGGGGAAACCATTTATGAGACACGAGGTAAAGTGATTGATTCTCAGGACTGGGGAACCATAACACAAAGAGATAACCAATTGTTTGTGCATATTTTGAAACCGGACGGAAAGCCGTATCTTTTTATCCCAGATTTGAAACTAAAGGTTGCGTCTGCAAAAAACTTTGAAAATGGTGCAAAATTAAAGTTTAAACAACAGGCTGAAGGTGTGTTTATTTATACCAAAGGACTGCCTGAGAATGATGTCGACCAAATTATCATATTAAAGGTGAAATAGAGGTTTCAATAAGGTTGGTGGTGCCGTTTCAGCATATGTGCTATATTGCAACTTTCAGCTGTTTTGGAACTAAAATGATGGAACATAGTGTCTTTTATTTGTTTCTTTAAAATTAAAGGATGAAACGAGCATGACCAACTAAGCTTGACACAACAAGAACATGTATAAAAAGACAGAGGCAGAAGTGTTTAGGCAGAAGGGAAATTTATCAATTTCATGTTTTGCGGGAAGGATGGTTTTCTAATTCAGCTGAGCTCATTCCAAGCCTTTAGGCTTCGACATGAGGTCAGTCGAATGGTATTAAGGGGTGGATGTTGGACATAATAAGCTTTAAACTAATTACATAAATTTATTTTGTACGGATGAAACGGGCATGACAATGTGAGATTGTCACAACAAGAATATGTATAAATTGAAGGTCATGCGAGTTCCATCAGACCAATGGATTAATCAATTTTTATACTGATGAAATACCATTTCTTTTTAGAGGGAAAAATAAAGTCTCTTGTTTTATTGATGTGTTTGGCAGTTATTAATGCCAATTCTCAATATCATTCTTCGGTTCCGGACTCTCTGTTCGAAGTCCATTTTAACTCGCCTAAAAAGGTGGTTGAACTTGGAAAGGGGCGCTATCTGCTGGTATTTGATAAGGCTTTTTTCGGCACTTTGGTTGTTTCTTCATCTCAACCTCAGGAGTCTGCCATTGTATTTCATTTGGGTGAAAAACTCAACAGTGATGGCCATGTGGATGAAAAACCAGGAGGTACTGTTCGTTACCAAAAAGTAGAGCTGGAAAAGCTGAACTCGGGCAAGACCCTTATTGAGCTAACACCCGATAAACGAAATAGAGGTCCTAATGCCATTCTGCCACCCGATACATTTGGAATCGTAATGCCTTTTCGATATGTCGAAATTGAAAATCTTAAAGTTCCCATTGAAGAAATTAAGTTTTATCAAAAGGCTTTTCATTATAGGTTTAATGATGATGCAAGTTCTTTTTCTTCATCGGATTCTGTCCTTAATTCCATTTGGGATTTATGCAAGCATACAATAAAGGCTACCAGTTTTGTGGGGTATTATATTGATGGAGACAGAGAAAGGATCCCTTATGAGGCAGATGCATATATTAATCAGTTGAGCCATTTCTGCTTAGATAGCGATTATTCAATTGCGAGACGCACCAACTTGTATTTTATTGACCATCCCACATGGCCCACCGAATGGTTGCTTCATACTGTAATGTTGTATTATCAATATTACCTCTATTCAGGTGATCTTGATTTGTTACGTGACAATTATGAAATGTTGAAGGAAAGAACCTTAATGGAGCTTGAAGGAGAAGATGGATTGATTAGTTCATATTCAGAAAAGCTTACCCCTGAGATGAAGAAAAAATTGGGGTTTGAAAATCCAAATACCAAGGTGAGAGATATTGTTGATTGGCCACCCGCTCAGAAGGATACCGGTTGGAAACTTGCAACCGAGCAGGGCGAGCGGGATGGTTATGAAATGATGCCTGTCAATACTGTTGTGAATGCTTTTTATTACCACAATCTGGTATTGATGTCCAAAATTGCGGGCTTATTGGGGTATGAGAAAGATGTTAGATTATTTAAGCAGCGCGCACGAAGAACAAAAAAATCAATCAATCAAAAATTGTTTGATAAAAACAGAGGAGTTTATGTTGATGGAGAGAGTTCTTCCCATGCATCACTTCATGCCAATATGTTCCCGCTTGCTTTTGATTTGGTAGCCGAAAAGTACAAAAAATCTGTTATATCACATGTGAAGTCGCGGGGAATGGCATGTAGTGTTTATGGTGCACAATACTTACTGGAAGGATTGCTGAAACATGGGGAGCAAGAGTATGCATTAGATTTAATTACTGATACTTCACACGATCGGACTTGGTGGAATATGTTGAATATTGGTTCAACAATGACATTAGAAGCATGGGATATGAAATATAAACCCAACGCTGATTGGAATCATGCTTGGGGAACAGCTCCTTTAAATATTATTACCCGCTATTTATGGGGAATCCAACCTGTTACTGCCGGATTTGAAAATTTCCAAATAAGCCCTCAGCTTGAAGGCTTGAATAATTCTGCCATAAAAGTTCCTTCCCTAAATGGGACTATCCAAGCAGAATATGAATCAAAAGGTCAAAGGGAAAGATATAAAATAACAGTGCCCGATTCAATGAAAGGTCATTTTGTATTTGTTCATAAATACAAAAAAGTGGTATTTAATGGAAGACGGATTTTGAAGCAACGAACCTTGTTAAAACTTAATCCAGGTGAAAATATTGTAGAACTTTATAAAACAAAATGAAAGGAAATTTGAAATGAAAGATGGATTTTTGAGAGATATGTTGTTGTTAATTTTAGTGATTTTGGCCAGTGGTTGTCGCGGTGCTGCTGAACAAGATGAAAGCAGGCCAAATATTGTGTTTGTGATGAGTGATGATCATGGTTATCAGGCTATCAGTGCTTATGGATATGGTATAAATCGCACGCCCAATATTGACCGTCTTGCCAAAGAAGGCGCTATTTTTACCAGGGGCTTTGTTACCAATTCTATTTGTGCTCCAAGTCGAGCGGTGATGCTTACGGGAAAGCATAGTTTTGTGAACGGAAAAGTAGATAACTTGGCACGTTTCGATTGGAACCAAAATAATGTTGCTAAGGAGTTAAAGAAGGCAGGCTATCAAACGGCTTTGATTGGAAAAATTCATTTGGAAGGTGAACCTCAAGGGTTTGATTACTATAATATTTTGCCTGGTCAAGGGGATTATTATAATCCGGATTTTATTGAGAATGGGGTAAAAAAGCAATATCATGGATACTGTACACAAATCACCACTGACATTGCCCTTGATTGGTTGAAAAATAAGCGTGAAAAAGATAAGCCCTTCTTTATAATGTATCACCAAAAGGCTCCTCATCGTACTTGGATGCCTGAACCAAAATATTTTGATCTTTTTGAAGATTCTATATTCTCTATGCCTTCCAATTTTTTTGATGGTTTTGAAAATCGTCAGGCAGCGTCTATACATGAGATGGGGATATGGGAACATATGGATTTGGTTTATGACTTGAAAATGCTTGATGAAGCGGGCGAGTTTCAGACACGATATAGGAAAGCAGGACAAGCATTATACAACCGAATGGATAGTCTTCAACGAGAAGCATGGGATCAATACTATGAGCCAATCATTGAGGATTTTAAGAAGAAAAGGCCTCAAGGAAAAGAATTGGCAAAATGGAAATTTAACCGGTATTTGCAAGATTATTTAGCTACGATACAATCTGTTGATGATGGGGTAGGAGAAGTTCTTCGCTATTTAGAGACTGAAGGTCTTGCAGAGAATACAATAGTGATTTATACATCTGATCAGGGATTTTATCTTGGAGAACATGGTTGGTTTGACAAAAGGTTTATGTATGAAGAATCCTTCCGTACTCCTATTTTGATGCGTTATCCCAAAGAAATAAAGCCTGGAACTGTTGTAGATCAGTTGGTACAGAATTTGGATTTCGCGCCTACTTTTCTTGATTATGCCAACCTGACCATCCCAGATGATATGCAAGGTTTATCGTTTCGGAAATTAGTTCGAGGAGAAGCCAAAGAGCAATGGCGTGATGCCATTTATTATACTTACTATGAGTTTCCCGGAGAACATAATGTCCCACGTCATTATGGTATTCGTACCAAAAGGTATAAATTAATTCATTTCTATTATGCTTTGGATACCTGGGAGTTGTATGATTTGGAAAAAGATTCAATGGAGATGCACAATGTTTATAATAACCCGGAATATGCAAATGTTCAGAAGGAAATGCACCTCAAGTTGGAAGAATTGAGACAGAAATATGGCGACAGTGATGAACTGAACCAGACTTTTATTGAGAGGTCTGTAAAGAAATAATTCCTTGCTCCAATGAACAGACGAACGTTTATAAAGAGATCTATTCTGATTAGCTCAGGCTCAGCCCTGAGCTTTAGTTTATTATCCAATTTTGGGGTACCTAAAGAGCCGGCTTTTATTGATCGTTTGTTACCAGCCTCTCTTCAGGGAGGATTTTATGATTCTGATTACTGGATTTGGGGTTCATCAGTCATAAAAGGGGACGATGGGAAATATCATATGTTTGCCAGTCGATGGTTAAAGAAGTTAGGATTTGGGAAGTGGGTTACTAATTCGGAGATCGTTCACGCGGTAGCTAATTCTCCGGTTGGACCTTATAAAGCTTTGGAAGTGGCTTTGCCATCACGTGGACGGGAGTTCTGGGATGGAATGTGTACGCACAACCCTCGTATTGTTCGGTATAATGATATGTATCTATTGTTTTATTTTGGGAATACGTATGATTTCCCAAAACCAACAATAGAAAACGCAAAAGTTTCAGGGATAAATTGGTCTAAAGCCTGGATGAATAAAAGAATAGGTGTGGCCTTTAGTAAGAGCCTATATGGTCCCTGGCGTCGCTTGGATAAGCCTGTGCTTGAACCGAGACCTGGACATTGGGATGCGACCATAACATCCAATCCGGCCCCTGTCGTGAATGAAAAAACGGGTGAAATTCTTTTGATGTATAAATCTTCTTCCGGGCCAAATGCTCCTCATTTGTTGGGGATGGCTGTGGCAATCAATCCTGAAGGACCATACGCACGTTTAAGTGAAAAACCAATTTTTAGTGACATATCTTTGGGCGATGGAAACATAGATGCTAAAAACTATTCATCATAAATTAGTTGATAATGAATAGTTTTTTTAATTGCTTGATTGCCGAAAAATATTATACTGAGATTCGTAGTGAATCTCAGTATATGAAATTTTGATACAACTTTTATTTTCTTCACATTAGAATATTTGTATCCCTTGTCATAATCAGGATTGGGTCACCCATTAAATTATGGTAGATGGGGCGATAGCGTTTAGTGTCATAAAATTTTTCCACATTTACTTTTTTGATACTTTCTCCCTTTTCATCTTTTTTTACGGCTTCAATAGATACATGGTCATATTTCCCGTTGCGGATACACACCATTTGTCCATGAATTCCCTGGGCTATCAGATCCAGTGCCAAGTTCCCATAGGCTGTTGGGACGATAGAGTCAAGCGCATCGGGCTGCCCTGAACGCACGAGATATCCCAGTTTTTGATTAATAATGTTGATTTCTTTTCCATTATTAAATTTTGGTGATAATTTTTTGAGCTGACTCGCTACTACTTCACCAATTCCTCCCAGCTTTTTGTGGCCAAAGCTGTCGGTTTCATGGCTTTCAAATATTTCTGTTCCACCCTTTATTTTCGCACCTTCTGAGACCAAGACAACGGAATATTTGCTTGGATTGCTGTTTCTGTCTTCCACCATAAGGGCTGCCAGTTGTTCCATGTCGAACGGATGTTCAGGGATGACACAACGGTCGGCGGCCCCGCCCACAGTGGGTAAAAGGGCCGAGAATCCGGCATTACGACCGAAAACCTCGAGAACCAGAAATCGTTCATGCGATCCTGCGCAGGTTCTTAGTTCATGAGTGAGTTCTATGGTTCTGGTAACGCAGGTGCTAAATCCAATACAATATTCCGTCCCGGGAACATCCCCGTCCATGGTTTTGGGAATGGCAATGATTTTTACCCCTTCTTTATGCAAGCGAAATCCATAGCTTAAAGTATCGTCTCCACCAATAGGAATAAGATAGTCTAATCCCAAAAAGGCAATATTTTTCAATGCTTCGGGGGTGAGATCATTAACATCTTCTTTAAATTTCCCTTTTAAGTGATCGGGGAGATCTTTAAGAGGCACTTTATCCGCCTTTGTGCGGCTAGAGTGAAGGAAAGTGCCGCCTGTTCTTCCTATTCGTGAAACAGTAGTTTCGTCGAGTTCCATACAGTATTCCTGTTGTTCCAAAGGTTTTGATGGATCAATGGAAATGATTCCTTTCCAACCGTTTTTAATACCAATAACCCGATATCCTTCTCTGATAGCTCTTAAAGTTGTAGCTCTGATGGCCGGATTAAGGCCTGGAACATCTCCTCCGCCAGTGAGTATTCCTATGGTTTTTTTATTGCTCATGTTGTTTGATTTATGTTCACCTTTATATTTTAACAATAGTCTTCACTATTGTTTTTTGCGATCTCATATTCCAGTGTTCATCCAATTGGTTCCAGAGTAGGCATGGTCGTGTTAGCAAGGTTATCGTTATAAATAATGAAAAGGTTGTTTTATCCGGTGAAAAATTAAAGGATGAAACAATAATGGTTTTCAAGTTAACGAATTCAAAGCGAACTTTCAAGGTGGATTTGTAGCCTGGTATCAAATCCAATGGGTTTTCCTCAAATTGCAAAACCAGTGGTAATAACGTTGTCCCTTAGACATTGAATCGAAAGGTTCAGGAATTGATTTTTCCGAGCAATTGTTAATAAGTCTTTTTTTGGAGCCGATTTTTCCAATTGTGAAAAAATATTTTCAAATTTGCAGCTGGAAAATCAGGATGTTGTGAAGATTGAAGTAAATTTGTGTGTTTGTCATCGATTTGCAAGCTAATTACCCCGTTTTAGTTAAAAAATATCAATAAATCATTTTGAATATGATAAAAAGTGCACTTCAAATTGCAAGGGAAAAGTATATTCCCAAGGTTCCTGCCGCACTGAAAGGCAGTGTGAAAGTTGTTGAAGGGGGAAAAACCCAATCCGTAGCTGATCAGGCTGAAATCGAAAAGATGTTTCCTAACACCTACGGATTACCGGTTTTAACGTTTGAGCCGGACAGTGTAAAAAAGGAGTATCCTGCCATTAAAGTAGGGGTTATTCTTTCCGGTGGTCAGGCGCCCGGTGGTCATAACGTGATATCCGGTTTGTTTGACGGGCTAAAAAGGTTAAACAGCAGCAATCAATTGTATGGTTTTCTTGGAGGTCCCAGCGGACTAACCGACAATGATTATAAAGAATTGACATCTGATATAATAGATTGTTATCGTAATACCGGTGGTTTTGATATAATAGGTTCTGGCCGGACCAAACTGGAAGAAGAATCACAGTTTGATCAAGCATTAGAAAATTGCAAAAAACTAGGGATTAATGCGCTCGTCATCATCGGAGGGGATGATTCCAACACCAATGCTGCGGTATTGGCCGAATATTTCATGGGAAAAGGAGCCGGTATTCAGGTTATAGGTGTACCCAAGACAATTGACGGTGACCTTAAAACCGATATGATCGAAACATCTTTTGGTTTTGATACTGCCTGCAAAGTCTACAGTGAGTTAATTGGTAATATTCAAAGGGATGCAAACTCGGCGAAGAAATATTACCATTTTATAAAATTGATGGGACGATCTGCCTCACATATTGCGCTTGAATGTGCTTTGCAGACTCAGCCTAATGTAGCTATTATTTCAGAAGAAGTTGAGGCCAAAAATATGTCCTTGGAGGATGTGGTTAACCAGATTGTGGATGTTGTAGTAAAACGAGCCGAAAAGGGTGCCAATTTTGGAACGGTATTGATTCCTGAAGGGCTGGTAGAATTTATTCCTGCCATGAAAGCGCTGATTGGCGAGCTAAATGATTTATTGGCTAAATATGAAAATGAAGTAAATGCCTTGGAAAGCAATAAAGAACGTCGTGGGTTTGTGGCAAGCAAACTTTCCGAGGCGTCGGCTCAGGTATTTACCCAACTTCCTAACAGTATTGCCAATCAGTTGATGCTTGATCGTGATCCCCACGGAAACGTTCAGGTTTCAATGATTGAGACTGAAAAACTTTTGATCGATATGGTCAAAGCCAAAGTGAAAGCACTTAAAAAAGAGGGTAAGTTTAAGGGTAAATTTAAAGCACAGGCTCACTTTTTTGGCTATGAAGGACGTTGTGCATCTCCCTCCAATTTTGATGCAGACTACACCTATTCGTTAGGAAATGCTGCCGCTATCCTAATTGCGGAGGGCAAAACCGGATATATGGCTTCGGTACGCAATTTGACAGCTCCGGCCGATGAGTGGACTGCAGGAGGAGTGCCTATTACCAGTTTGATGAATATGGAACGTCGCCATGGTGTTATGAAGCCAGTTATTCAAAAGGCTTTGGTGAAATTGGATGGAGCACCATTCAAAACCTTTGCCAAGAATCGCGACGAGTGGGCGCAAAACACGCTGTATATTTATCCCGGGCCTATCCAGTATTTCGGTCCTTCGGAAGTTTGTGATCTTCCAACCAAAACACTTGCATTAGAGCGCTAAAAGCAAAATAATTCAGGTGAATCATAAACCCGTACCATTGAAAGAAATTTTATCTTTCGGGGTACGGGTTGATTTTTGTTTTTATATACCTTTGTGCATTTATTATTGGAAATTTGTGGGAATGAGATAGGATTTAAGGTTTGCAGATCTTATGGTCGTTTAACTCACGCTTTTCTGGTTCTAATGTCAGGTTTGATGTTTATAGAAAGAAATTTAAATATAAGCCAGATGAGGTGGAATAAAAATTAGTTATAGATAATAAACACAACCAATTAAGAATCCTTTTCCCATTTTTTTACCGTAATTATAAAAGAGAAAGTTTTGTATGGGGAGTATTGTAACACTTACTGAAGCAGCATCGATAGGCTTACATAGTATGGTCATGATAGCCCGTGCCGATGAGATGCTGAATGTAAGTAAGATATCGGAATTGATTGGGAGTTCCCGTCATCATATAGCTAAAGTAATGCAAAGGCTATCAAAGGAGGGGTTGGTATCTTCAAATAGAGGACCATCCGGAGGATTTGTTTTGAAGAAAGAGCCTGGAGAAATCAAGCTTTTGGATATCTATGAAGCCATTGAAGGGCCGTTGAATGTTCAAACCTGTCCTATGAATCGAGATCACTGTCCATTTGGCAAATGCCTGATGGGCGATCTTTCACCCAGCGTGTCGAAGCAGATAAAAGATTATTTGGAAGGACATACCCTACAGGATTATTTGTAAATATTTTCCAAGAGTTTAACCGCCATGCAGGCTGCTATTCCGGCTGTTTCGGTTCGAAGCCTGTTGTTCCCCAGAGAGATGGGGATAAATCCCTTTTTCTGGGCCAATTGCACCTCATCATTCGTAAAGTCACCTTCTGGGCCGATTAGTATTAAAACACTTTGTTCTTTATTTCGATTTGTCAACAGTGATGGTAAATATTTACGTTCTTGAAGATCATCGCAATAGGCAATAAATTTCAGTTGTTCCTGATGAGATGAGGACAAAAAATCTTTTATGTTGGTTAATTCAGTGATCTGTGGGCGCCATAATCTGAGTGATTGTTTGGTGGCAGCAGTGATTACCTTTTCCAATCTGGGTAATCGGATCTGTTTTCTTTCCGATTGTTTGCACAGAATGGGTGTAATTTTATCTACCCCCAGTTCGGTACTTTTTTCCAGAAACCATTCGAACCTGTCGATACTTTTGGTAGGTGCAATAGCAATATGACAGATACTGGAAGGTTTATCTTCAGTTTCGTGACGATTAACCGTCAGCTGACAAGCTTTTGGCGAAGCATCGGTAATGGTGCAGATGAGACGTTCTCCATTGCCTGTAATGACATTTATGACGTCACCTACTTTGTGTCGGAGTACTTTTATGCAATGTTTGGATTCTTCTTCGTTGAGAATTCCTTCGTTTTTGAGAATATCCGGATCGTAGAATATTTGCATGTTGATGATTTATCAGTTGTTTTTTTGATTAGGAGCGGCGTTGGTTGTATTTTTTTAAAATTGCTGCCCAAAGCCATTTTGGAACCAATATTTTTTGAATAGATTTACCAGAGTTGTTCTTCAATGACTTACACCTTTCGTGTCTCCAAGGTCAATCATGATCGTTCAAAAATAATACTTTTATACTAGGGTTCAAGGTTATTGTTGTAAACTTCTGTTTCATTGACGATGGTTTGCCTGTATGGAGGCGTAACAGGGCAATATTAGTTATTTTTCCTACCTTTGCCAGGGTTAAAAAGATTAAGTTATGACAGACCTTCATTTACTTACAGCCATATCTCCCATTGACGGCCGTTATCGTACCAAGGTGGATGGGTTGGCCCTCTATTTTTCGGAATATGCGTTGATTCGTTACAGAATTCTTGTTGAAGTTGAATATTTCATTGCTTTGTGTGAGGAACCGCTGGAACAGCTGAAAGGATTTGATCATGGACACTTCGAACGTTTACGATCCATATACCGTAACTTTAAGCTTGAAGATGCCGAAAAGGTGAAAGAAATAGAGTGCACTACCAATCATGATGTAAAAGCTGTTGAATACTATCTGAAAGAGAAGTTTGATGAATTGGGATTGCAAAGCTATAAAGAGTTTCTCCATTTTGGATTAACATCACAGGATGTCAACAATACGGCTATTCCTGCGTCGTTGCGTGATGCGGTCCACGAGGTTTATTATCCTTTTTTGGAAGAGCTGGTAGGGAAACTGGAATCGCTGTCCAATGAATGGAAAGATATTCCTATGTTGGCACGTACGCATGGTCAGCCGGCATCTCCTACGCGATTGGGGAAAGAGGTGCGTGTTTTTGTGGAGCGCCTGAATCGTCAGCTGATGTTGCTGAAAGAGCTGCCCTGTTCCGCCAAATTTGGTGGTGCCACAGGGAATTTTAATGCGCATAAGGTGGCCTATCCCGATATTGATTGGGTTGATTTTGCCAATCGATTTACCTCGGAAAAGCTTCGACTGGAACGTGAGCAGGTAACTACTCAAATATCTCATTACGATAATCTTGGAGCGATATTTGATAACTTTAAGCGAATAAATACCATCTTGATAGATCTGGCACGTGATTTTTGGTCTTATATCATGATGGAGTATTTTAAGCAGAAGATAAAAAAGGGAGAAGTAGGATCGAGTGCCATGCCTCACAAAGTAAATCCCATTGATTTTGAAAATGCAGAGGGAAATCTTGGGGTTGCCAATGCTCTATTTGAACATTTATCCTCCAAGCTGCCATTGTCGCGACTTCAGCGAGATTTGACTGACAGTACTGTATTGCGAAATGTGGGTGTCCCTATGGCTCATTCCATATTGGCGATGCAATCGTTAAAAAAAGGTTTGGATAAGCTTTTGATCAATAAAGCCGCCATTGAGCGCGATCTTGAAAAGAATTGGGCTGTAGTTGCAGAAGCAATGCAGACCATCCTGCGTCGAGAAGGCTTTCCCAATCCTTATGAAGCACTGAAAGATTTGACACGTACCAATGAGGAGATCAATGAGGAATCCATTGCTCGCTTTGTGGATCGGCTGGAAGTGGACGAGCGCGTAAAAGAAGAACTTAAGAAGATAACGCCGCAAAACTACACCGGAGTTGATTTGTTTTAACGATATTAAAAAAATTGTTTTTGTGTAACCTGCTTGATAAAAGAGTCGTTGTCGGTGGTTCACTATTGAAGAATGTTGAAGTATCTAATTAGCTTTTGATGAGGGATTTTTGGTTTATTATGAAGCGGTTTCTACCGCCGTATAAGCATTTGCTGTTTTTTAATTTTCTGTTTAACCTTCTATCAGGGTTGTTTGCCGTCTTTTCTGTGGCATTAATGATTCCCATGTTAGAAATTATTTTATCTCAGGACAATGATGTTTTTACTTTGGTGGATTGGAGTTTCAGTTTTAGTGATATAAAGCATAATCTCTACTATTATATCACCCAACTAAAGATCAATTACGGTCCCGGCTGGTCGCTGCTGTTTGTTGGGGTATTTCTGGTTATTGGTACGTTTCTAAAAACGGGCTTTACCTACTTGGCTTCGTATGCCAGTATTGGGATCCGCAACGGGGTTGTACGCGATCTTCGGTCGCAGATCTACAGCAAAATTCTTGAGTTGCATAATGGTTTTTTCAGTGACGAACGAAAAGGTGATATAATCGCTCGTTCCACCGGCGATGTTCAGGAAGTTGAAAACTCAATCATGTCATCGCTCGATATGTTTTTGAAGAATCCAGTACTCATATTGGTTTTTTTGGCGGCGATGTTGGTGTTTAGCGTTAAGCTTACATTGTTTGTGTTGATTGTGTTGCCGGTTGCCGGTTTCATAATCGGACGGGTCGGTAAAAGTTTGAAGAAGACGTCGCGTGATGGTCAAAATAAGATGGGGGACTTGTTGGGGATCATCGAGGAGACACTTTCCGGGTTAAGGATCATAAAAGCTTTTAATGCAGAAAGTCGGATGAATAAACGATTTGAGGGAGAGGTGGAAGATTACCGATCCATAATGGATCGTTTGATGCGAAGGCGTGATCTTGCGCATCCTATGAGTGAATTTTTGGGTACTATCGTGGTCGTTATTTTGGTTTGGTTCGGAGGAACCTTGATTTTGACGGAAACAAATACCATAAGTGCTGCCGGTTTTCTGGCTTATCTGGGGATTTTTTATCAGGTGATTAATCCTGCCAAAGCCTTTTCCAAAGCCTTATATAACATCCAGAAAGGGTTGGCGGCCTTTGATCGTATTGATGGTCTTTTGAGTGCCGAAGTTAAAATAAAGGAATCATCCGATGCCAAGAGCATTCGAGATTTGAAGCAAGGGATAGAATACCGGAATGTAACATTTGCCTATAATCAAACTCCCGTTCTTAAGAACATCTCATTGTCCATTCCCAAAGGCAAAACCATCGCGCTGGTTGGTCAGTCGGGTAGTGGTAAGTCTACCTTTGTGGATCTTCTTCCGCGGTTTTATGATGTGCAGGACGGTGCTGTTCTGGTAGATGGGATTGATGTTCGAGATTTAAAAATTAAGGATTTGCGTAATCTGATGGGAAATGTCAATCAGGATGCAATTCTATTTAATGATACCATATTCAATAACATTGCTTTTGGGGTTGAAGATGCGACCCTAGAACAGGTGGAAGAAGCTGCCAAAGTGGCCAATGCGCATGAGTTTATTATGGCCACAGAGAAGGGCTACGATACCGTAGTGGGAGATCGTGGGAGTCGTTTGTCCGGTGGTCAGCGACAACGCATTAGCATTGCCCGTGCGGTGTTGAAAAATCCGCCCATATTAATTTTGGATGAGGCTACCTCGGCCTTGGATACGGAGTCGGAAAAACTTGTTCAGGAAGCTCTGGAGAAACTGATGGTCAATAGAACTTCAATCGTGATTGCTCACCGGCTTTCGACCATTCGGAAAGCCGATTGCATCTATGTGTTCCAAGACGGAGAAATTGTGGAAACCGGGAACCATATGGAATTGGTGGAAAAAGGCGGCGTCTATAGAAAGCTTCATGAGCTGCAGATGGGCTAAGGCTTAGAACTTAGCCAAAATATCTGCAATATGTATTGTTTTTAAGGGCAGTTCGTTTTTACGGATGTAACCTTCAATGTTCAGGAGACAGGAAGCTTCCGTAGAAACGATATATTCCGCCCCAGTAGAGAGTGCATTTTCCACTTTTTGTTCGACCATGGCCGTTGATATGGGCACAAATTTAACCATAAAGGTTCCTCCAAAACCGCAGCAGGTGGTGTTTTCGGGCAACTCCTTTAATTCCAGTCCGCGGACATGAGACAGTAGGCGACGAGGTTCATCTTTAAGGCCATATTCACGTAAAGCGGAACAGGCGTCATGATAGGTTACCTTATGACGAAAGCTGGCATCAAAATTTTCGATTTTCAGATGATTTACTAGAAAATCGGTCAGTTCGACGACGTTTCTGGACACCCTGTCGACCTCTTGTTTCATTTCAGGTTGATCTTTAAATAGTTCCGGATAGTGATGCCGAATATAAGCGGCACAAGAAGCTGATGGAACAACGATTGGGCGGTCGTTAGGGAAATCTTTGATGAATTTTCCCGCTACTTTTCGTGACGCGTTCCAGTAGCCGCTGTTAAAGGTTGGCTGTCCGCAACATGTTTGTCTGGGGTTGTAATTAACTTCTACTCCGGCTTTTTCCAGGACTTTAACGACATTCCATCCGGTTTGGGGATATAATTGGTCAATGAAACAGGGGATAAATAAGTCTGCAGTCATGTTGTTTGATTATTTGTTGCAAATTTAAGGTTTCGTCTGAAATAGACACGGTTTATGGAGGTGTAATTTTAGTTGGAGGTTTAGTTGTGGCGACACCAGACCATTGTGGGAGAATATGAAAGTGAATAGGCTGGGGGAATGGGAAAAAACATAAATCTGATTTTTAATGGTTTGAGTTTGGTGGTTTTTAAAACCTTTCCTATTTTAACGGAAAATTTTAAATATTGCGGATGAAGAAATTCTACTCAGGATTGATATTGTTGTTTCTTAGCGTTAATCTATTCGGTTTCAATTTGATTGGTAATAGGGTCGATGTGGAACCGGGACAGAAAAGCTATGGTGTGGAAGCATGTATCGTCGATCCATCTACTAAGATGTCGACGGAACCGGAGCATGAGGCGCTCATGGAGCGGACTGATGAAGACCGTTTTATAAATCCTGCTATTCATGATAAAGAATTAGATTTGGTCGTATTAGGCGAGAGATCGGGTTCAATGACCTATTTTTCGGAATCGGATCAGTCAAGTTTCAAGATTTGGTATCAGAAAAAAAGTAATCAAATTGTAGTTACTTCTAAGGAGAATATCAGGTTCTCGGGTGCTCTTTTCGATATCACCGGCTCGTTGGTAAAAGACCAACGCAAAATATTTGTTGAGAATCGGTTGGTTTTTCCTACTTCAGGATTGAAAAAAGGGATTTATGTGGTGACTTTATACGGAAATGGTGGGGCGGTTTTGAATATCTCCAAGGTTGTTGTAAACTAATTATTCGCTGTCTGTTTTTTGATATAATTAACGGATATCTCTTCGATAATATAGGTGGAATATGTGAGAGGTTAAAAAAGACTTTGATTTTCCGCACGTGGCTTTCATTTGATAGAAATATGAAAGCGTATCTAAAGGTGAATGAAGAGGTGGCGCCGCATCCCAATTTAATTATCAGCATTAAGCATTGCGAGGGCGACTTTCATCGTGGCAATTCCTTTAGTAAGGTGATCGGGCAGGGGCGTCATAAGCAAATAATAGAAGTACAGTGTGCCCGAGAATATGAAGGGAAAGGGGCTTATCCTAATTATATTGCTAATGGTGTAATAGAAGGTTTTGAAGAGCACTTAAGTATGGAGCCCGATAAGATAAACAGTCTGCGTGAGTTTACAGAAAAAAGGCCGGAATTGTATTCCGGAATTTGGACCTGGTCTCGAGGTGGAGGATGGGGTGGCCCATACATCAAGAATGAGTTATGGTGCGAACTAAACGCTTGGGTGATGGCACAATGGGCGGCCGATCCTTCCCAGAGCGAAGAAGAAGTATTTAAACGTTATGTCTCGGAGCGTCTTCACTTAAAGGGTGATGATATAGATTCTTTCCGAAGACTTTGCTTGTTGTCGGCCGAAGCCGTTATTCGTGGACGTAATACCACACATCGGGATATGAATCCCTGGTGGACGCGGGATCAGGGTATTGGCTGGCCGGTGCCCACAAAAGATGCCGAAGGTCAGCAACGTAATTTAATGCAAAAAGACGAGTCTGTTGCAAAATGGCGGGAAATTATAAAACTGGCCAAAAAGATTAATTGGCCGGATGAAGAAACCCAAAATTATGTTGTTGGGTCATGTTATTATGGTTTGCGTCTCTATGAAATTTATCGAAGTATAGTTTATTTATCCGATGCTCAATTGAGGGAAGATCGTAAGGATTTAAAAAAATGGATTAAAGTTTATGATGCCGCCTGGAAAAAGTATCATGAATTACCTGATAAATTTTCTTCTTTAGCCAGTTTATACACCAAAGATTATTCAAGATTTATGGGGTCGAATGCAGACAAAAAGGTTGAGGAGCTAAGAAAAGAGTTGGTAGCCGGAAATTAAATTCCGGCTTTCCATAATCGCTTCATCCCTCACGAGGGGTTGTCGGTTGAACCGATATCAGAGGTGAACAGTGCTGTTATTTGGTATCGGGGGCGTAACTATTCTTTTTTGGTGGTGTCCGCCGGAATAAAATCCATAGAGATGCTGTTAACGCAGTGGCGTGTGTTTTTCGGAGTGAAACCTTCACCTAAAAAGACATGCCCCAAATGGGCCCCGCAGCGGGCACAGACAATTTCGGTTCGACGTCCGTCTGCATCGGGCATCCGTTTGACAGCCCCTTCAATTTCGTCGTCGAAGCTAGGCCATCCGCAGCGGGCATCGAATTTATCGGTGCTTCTGTACAGCTTTGCACCGCACCGCTTACAGGAATAGATTCCCTTTTCGTTATGGTGGTAGAATTCCCCACTGAAGGGTTGCTCCGTACCTTTATGAAGGATTACAAATTCTTCCTGAGGGGTAAGCGTTTTAAAATTAAATTTTGTGGTGTCGTTTTGTGCCATGAGGTTGTTGGTGATTAATAGGAAAATGAGGATTAATAAAGCTTTCATCCGTATAAAAATTGGTTAATCCATTGGTCTGATGGAACTCGCATGACCATTCGTTTACACATGTTCTTGTTGTGACAATCTCACATTGTCATGCTCGTTTCGTTCGTATATAATTTATCTAAGTCATTGGTCGAATGGAACTCGCATGGGTGAATGAAATTTATACATGCTCTTTTGTGGCAAAAGTCGCTATGCTCGTTTCATAATTAACTGTTTTGGTTTTGAGAATATGGCTTCCCTCACATTCCTTGATTATGCCCGACATTGAGGCTTAATCGTTGTCTACTACTTCGGCCTTATATCCGGCTTTTTGGAGTAAACCGATGATTTCCTTCGCTTCGCCATCGGTTTCTACCGTTAAAATTCGGTCTGGACTCTCTAAATCAACATACCAATGAGTGACATTGTTCGATTCTTCGAGAAAAGGAGAAACGGTGCTGACGCATCCGTTGCATTTGATGGTTGTTTTGAATTTTAGAGTTTTCATCTGTATAAAATTAGGTTAATTTTTAGTTGGATCGAAGTGTTATTAAATATTGAGTGATCTTATTGTTGTGTATTAGAATCCAATGGTTCGTGCATTTAAGCTTTCTTGAGACGCAGGCTGTTGGTGACCACCGAAACGGAGCTGAAAGCCATTGCCGCTCCAGCAATCATGGGATTTAACAGGAATCCTGAAAACGGGTATAGGATTCCAGCCGCGATGGGTATGGCCGCAATATTATAGAAGAAAGCCCAAAAGAGGTTTTGCTTGATGATTTTCACAGTTTTATGGGATAGTGTCAGCGCATCCGGAATTTTGTTAAGGTCGGAAGACATGATGGTAATGTCGGCCACTTCCATGGCGATGTCAGAACCTTTACCCATTGCGAAAGAAACATCAGCGACGGCCAGCGCTTCTGAATCGTTGATGCCATCCCCGACCATGGCAACGGATTTATATTTTTCCTTCAACTTTTTTACAAATAGAGCTTTGTCGGCAGGCATCACGCGGGCTTTGAAGTGTTTTATTCCGGTTTCTTTGGCAACCGCCCTGGCTGTTTGTTCATTATCGCCGGTGAGCATGTAAACATCGATTCCCCGTTTTTGCAAAGAATTCACAGCGGCTTTTGATGACTCTTTAATTTTGTCGGAGACGGCCAAGACTCCGGCTACAGCATGGTTGACAGCGAACCAGATGACTGTTTTCGCCTCTTTTTGCCATTGGTTGGCCAGAGCGTATAAGGCCTCAGGAATGGCTATGTTCTGTTTTTTCAGGAGCTCCACATTACCAACGACAATGTTTTCCTTGTCAAAGGAAGCTAGGATGCCGTTTCCCGATATGTTTTGAAAATTTTTGGGTTCAATATCATCGGTGTTCTGTTGATTTTTGAGATATTTTGAGATTGCCTGAGCCAGAGGATGATCTGACCGGCTTTCGACAGAAAAAAGAAAAGAGAAGGTTTTCTCTTTTAGTGGGTGGTGTGCAACAAATTTTATGTCTGTTACTTGAGGTTCTCCGACGGTAATTGTTCCAGTTTTATCGAAGATCATGGCCTTTATTTTAGCGGCTTTTTCCAGGGCAGAAGCATCTTTGATGAGGATTCCTTTGGAAGCCCCATTTCCGATGCCAACCATGATGGCCGTGGGAGTTGCCAATCCCAGAGCGCAGGGACAAGCGATCACCAGTACCGAGACGGTGGCCAGCAGTGCCTGGGTCAGATAGGGTGTTCCTCCAGCCAGGATCCAGACCACAAAGGTAAAAAGGGCGATGGCCAGGACCGCCGGGACGAAGATGGCTGCTACTTTGTCGGCTAAGCGCTGTACGGGCGCTTTACCGGCCTGTGCTTCTTTAACGGTATCAATAATTTGTGCCAGTATGGTTTGGCTTCCCACTTTTTCAGCCATTAAGGAGAAGGTCCCTGATTGATTAATGGTTCCAGCGAATACTTTGCTTCCCGGAGTTTTTTCAACGGGCATTGCTTCACCAGAAATCATGCTTTCGTCGACGAAAGATATTCCTTCGTAAACCTGTCCGTCGACGGGAATTTTGTTGCCAGGTTTTACGCGCAGGATATCTCCTTTTTCAACATTTTGAATGTTTGTTTCTTTCCAAGAGCCGTCGTTTTGTCGTTTAAAGACGGTTTTGGGCTGAAGCCCTTTAAGTTTTTTGATGGCCGAAGAGGTTCTGTCTTTAGCTCTTTCTTCGAGCCATTTTCCCAGCATGATGAAAACAATGATTACGGCCGCCGCTTCAAAATAGACGTGAGCTTCCAGTGCGCGTGAAGTCCAAACCTGCGGGAAGAGCATGTTGAATGAGCTGAAGAGGTATGCCATCCCGGTGCTCAGGGCCACCAGGGTATCCATGTTGGCCGCCCCATGTCTGGCTTGTTTATAAGCGTTGATGAAGAAATGACGGCCAAAAATAAAAAGAACCGGTGTTGTCAAAGTCCACATAACGTATTTGGCCAGCGGGAAGTCGTTGTAAAACATCCCAATAATAAAAACCGGGAGCGCCAACAGTCCGGCCCCAATGAGTCGTTTTTTTATTTTTCTGCTTTTTTGTAGGCGCGTGGCTTGCAATCCTTCTTCGCTGCTCTCATTCTCATCGGTGATGAGGTCGTAACCGATTGATCGGATGGTGTTTTTCATGTCGGCCGGGGTGATGGTTTCGGGTAACCATGCTATTTTTACCGTGTTGGTGGCCAGATTGACCGATGCCTTCAATATGCCCGGTTGGGAATTCAACATGCTTTCCACGCTTGCCGAACAAGCGGCGCATGACATTCCTTCGACGGGAAACGACTTTTCGTTTACCGTAGGCTCCAGTCCGAGATCTTTTAACTTGTTGATGATCTTATGAAGTGATTCTCGATCGTTGGAGGAGACTACAATTCGCTGATTGTTGACTTCCCAGGTCCAATCATCGATGTTCTTAAAGTATTTAAATGCTTTGGCGATTAACGATTCCTGAATGTCACTATTGGTGGTGGCAATGGGAATAAGCCATTTTTGTTTTTTCTCCGACATGATTATGGTCTTTCCTGCAAAGGTATATCACCCGGTTGGTCTAACTATTACATTATTTTCGAAAAAACTTACAGGATCGTTATTGGTAAATCATTGTTAGGGTATGGGGATGAGGATATTGTTGTTTGAATGCGGCCTTATATTTTTGATCCGACCATTTAGGCATGGGCCACAGTTTGATGAACACTCCCTTGCTTCGTTTTTCCCGAGCGTTGCTTCGTTTTTCCCGAGCGTTGCTTCATGTTTCCCAAGGGTTGCTTCACGTTTCCCAAGGGTTGCTTCACGTTTCCCGAGCGTTGCTTCGTGTTTCCCGAGCGTTGCTTCATGTTTCCCAAGGTTTGCTTCATGTTTCCCAAGGGCTGCTTCACGTTTCCCATAGTTTGCTTCATGTTTCCCGAGCGTTGCTTCACGTTTCTCATGGTTTGCTTCGTGTTTCCCGGATGTTGTTTCACGTTTTCAATGCCTCATAATGCTAATGCCAATGACATTTATGGGTGGATCGGAAGGGGTGCGGATTTGCTGTTTTTGGGGGGAGTTTAAGTGCGGTGCAAAAATACGTTAATCTATTTTGCCGGGTGTGGGACCGTTCAAATGAAGTTAGAGTAATCGGCATTGGTAATTATGCATCATACGTTGTCGATGCTGTTCCGGATCGGTTTTCGAAGTTTTTTAAAATCGCCCGGGGTCATTCCTGTAACCTTTTTAAATTGGTTGGACATGTGTGCGGGGCTGCTGTATCCGAGGGTGTAGGAGATCTCGGAGAAGTTCATTTGCCCGTAGGCAATGAGTTCTTTTACCTTTTCAATTTTTTGCCTGATGATAAACTGTTCGATGGTGAATCCTTCGATTCCGGAAAAGAGATGGCTAAGGAACCGGTAGTCGTGAAGGAGCTGTTGAGCGATCCAGTTGGACCAGTTAAATCCCTGTTGTAGGTTTTGGTGATGAATTTTTTTGATGATGATGGTTTTGATTTTATCGACCAATTGTTTGTTTTTGTCTTCTATTCGTTGAAACCCTATCGCTTCGAGTTTTTTATCGAGAAGTTGCAGTTGGTTGTCGGGGATAGGATGATCGGTGACTTCAGCAATTCCCAGCTCGACGGAAATGGGGTGCAATCCGACCTCTTTCAGGACTTTTTCCACCGCCATAATACATCGTGGACAAACCATGTTTTTGATGTGCAGGGTTGTCATGGGATTGAACATTTTAACAGAGAGAAGACAGAAGGCAAAAAGTTTTCGGCCTTCTGTCTCCAAGATACTTTAAATTAATTTTTTAAACCACTTCTTTCCAATAAGGGATCGATGGAAGGTTCTTGGCCTCTGAACGCGACATAGAGTTCCATGGGGTCTTTTGTTCCGCCCATTTCGAGGATGTTTTTTCGGAAGGCGGAAGCGGTCGTTTTATCAAAGATGCCGTTTTGTTTGAACATTTGGAAGGCGTCGGCATCGAGTACTTCCGCCCATTTGTATCCGTAGTATCCGGCGGCATAACCCCCGTTAAAGATATGGCTAAAGGCAGTACTCATGCAGCTCCCTTTGATATCGGGGAACAATTGTGTTTGTTTCATGGCCAGTTTTTCGAATTGTTCGACTTCTGTTTCAACAGGCTGTTGAATGGTGTGCCAAGCCATATCGTTCAGTCCGAAGCTTATTTGCCTAACGGTTGCATATCCACTTAGGAAATTACCCGCAGCGATGATTTTGTCGATCAAATTGTCGGGGATGGTTTCACCGGTTTCGTAATGTTTGGCGACGATTTGCAACCATTCTTTTTGGAGCGCCCAGTTTTCCATTATTTGAGAGGGTAGTTCCACAAAGTCGCGATAGACAGAAGTTCCTGCCAGCGATTCGTAGTTGACGTTGCTGAGCATTCCGTGGAGTGCATGTCCAAATTCGTGGAGGAACGTTGTGACTTCATTGAATGTTAATAGTGAGGGTTTTGTAGCGGTGGGGCGGGTAAAGTTGGTGACCACGGAGATGTGTGGTCTAACGTCTTTCCCGTTCTCTTTATGTTGTTCCATGAAAGAGGTCATCCATGCGCCACCTTGCTTTCCGTCGCGCGGGAAGAAGTCGAGGTATAAAACGGCCAGGAAGTCTCCGTCGGCATCCGTCACTTCGAAAGCTTCCACTTCGTTGTGATAAACCGGGATGTTTTTGTTAGGCTTAAAAGAGATGCCATAGAGTTTGTTTGCCAAATCAAAGATTCCCTCTTTAACTTTTTCGAGCTGGAAGTAAGGTTTTGTCATCTCATCACTGAGGTCGAATTTTTTCGTTTTGAGTTTTTCGGAATAGTAGGAAAAATCCCAAGCCTGGAGATGGTCGTTAAATCCAAGTTGCCGGGCAAATTGTTGCACTTCATTCACCTCGTTTTTAGCGAAAGGGAGGGCTGCGTCCAGAAGTTGATGAAGGAATTGGTTGACGCGCTCCGGCGATTTAGCCATTCTTTGAGACAAGACATAGTCGGCATGGTTCTTGAATCCGAGGAGTTTTGCTTTTTCCAGACGCAGGGCGACGGTTTTTTTAATGATTTCTTTGTTGTCTCTGTCGTTGCCTTTGTTTCCTCTGGTGGTGTAGGCGATGTACATTTTTTTTCTCAGATCTCTGTTGTCGGCGAACTTCATGAAGGGGTAATAACTGGGGAAGTGAAGGGTAAAGATCCATCCCTCGAGGCTATCTTTTTCGGCTCTGTTGGCAGCGGCTTCAATGACATCATCGGGGAGTCCTGCCAGGTCTTTTGAATCGGTGATGTGTAGCTTGAAGTCATTGGTTTCGGCCAGCACATTTTCACCAAACTGAAGAGCGAGTTTCGATAGTTCAGCGGATATTTCGCGGTATTTATCTTTCTCTTCGCCGGTTAAAAGTGCGCCGCTTCTGGTAAATGCATTGTAGGTATCTTCCAGTAGTTTATTTTGTTCTTCGTTGAGGGATTCATCGTTGTGATATTTTTCATAAACGACTTTCACTTTTTCAAAAAGTTTCTCGTTGAGCCAAATATCGTTGGAGTATTCCGAGAGCAACGGGGAGACTTCGCGCGCAATAGCCTGAATCTTTTCGTTGGTTTCGGCCGCATTAAGATTAAAGAAGATATTGCTGATCCGGTTCAGTCTTTTACCAGATTTTTCAAGAGCTTCGATGGTGTTTTTGAAGTTTGGTTTATCGGGATTATTGATGATGGCTTGGATGTCGGCTCTACCTTCTTCTATTGCCTGCTGGAAGGCCGGCATGAAGTGTTCTTCTTTAATTTTATCGAATGGGGCTGTCTGATGCGGTGTGTTAAAAGGTTGTAATAGCGGATTGTTATCGCTCATTTTATTATTGTTTTTACATGAATAGTTTGCTGTAATAATCAAAAACAGCAGCAAAGTTAAAAGGTTTGTTCTCATTGTCATTTAATTTTTATGGATGATATGTAATATTACAAATATGGGCAAAAACCTGAAAAGATAATTGTCATATACGTTTTTTTCGGATGGAATTGTTTCGGTCAGTATCAAAGATGTTTAGGGTGAATAGTGGGCGTGTAATGATTCATTACCACCGGGAAAGTGTGGGTCTGAATGTAATGGTTTGTATTTCAAATAATTTTGTTTTGTTGTTGGTCGGCAATCATCATTTAAGAAGAAAAAGAATTTTGATGTTGCGTGCGCTTGACCGGGAACAAATTAGTGGTTTAATTGCTTTATAAAATGGAATAATAAAAGGGGCCATGAAAAATAAGTTAGTAGTCAGTGTATTTTTCCTGTTGATGCTTTTCGTTTTTTGTATGGGAGCTCAGCAGGATTCGGTATTCCTGCTTTCGACCGATGAGGTGAATTTGAAATACGGGAAAAAGCTTAAGCGGGCAGAAAGAAAAATTGAAAAGGGGGCGTATTTTTATGAGAAGGCAGATGGGCTGAGGGTGAAGATAGAGGAGGAGGCCCCGTTTCCGGGCAAGAATCCTTTGCGCATGGCTCAATTGGAAGAGCGTGTTTATCGGCTTCAGCTGAAGGCCTCTACTTATTATGAAGAGGCTAATCATATTCAGTTGCGTCTGTTAAAAAAGTATCTGGAAACCGAGCATCCGGGAAAATTTGCAGCGATTGAAGGTGATGTCAAAGACCAATTTCGAGAGGGCTACGTTAAAAGAAAACGGGCAGAGCGAATGGTTCCCGGTCAATCGCCGCTGTCGTATGTTCAGGAAGCGTATGAGGCAGAGGCGGGCGCACTGCGGGATCTGTTGGCGATAATGGTTCCCCGCAAGGATGAGTCGGCGGTGGCATTTCCGGCTGAAGCAGAGGAAGGGGAGTCGGCTGAAGGTGTTTCAGATCAATTGGAAACGGCAGCAATAGTTTCAGAAACTTTAAAAAATGTGAAACCGAAAGTTATAAGTCACGTAGAAACAACCATTTCGAAGAGGGCCGAAAAGAAAGTCTTTTTTTCCATTCAGTTTATGGCTACCCGTAAGGATGTTGCCCATGGGCATGTAAAGCAGATATACAATGGCGGTCTTCCGGTGATAGAAGTGAAGGATGACGGTTGGTACAAATTTTCGGCCGGCCGGTTTGACAGTGTCGGAGAGGCTCTCCGTATAATGAAAGAACAAGGGATTCAAGGGTTCATAGTGGCCTTTGAAGGAGAAGAGCGAATCAGCCTCCAGTTGGCCCGACGGGTCCTACAAAATCGATGAAAAAACGTAGATAGAGATAGATAAAAATCAGAATTAACCAAAATTGGATCTTATGAGTTTATTGATTAGAAGGAGTTTTGTTGTTTTTTCGGTTCTTATGGTAAGCAACTTAGGATTTTCCCAAGAGCCATTGAGAGATTTTTTTCAGGCAGGCAAGGCAGATGCAGGTATTTTAACAAAAGCCTATTTAAAGCCTTATGGAGAGATGTTGGGAACGGCGTTAAATTCAGGATGGTATAACAGTGCGAAAGTCCATAAGCTGGGAGGGTTTGATCTTACAGTGAGTGTGATGAGCGCAGTAGCGCCGACGTCGGCACAAACATTTGATGTGGGAGCCCTAGGGTTACAGAATTTTAATGTGGGTTCGAATTCCATTGCGCCGACGGTGGCCGGCGAGATGGAGGAATCGATGCGCCCCGTTCTGACGCCGGATGTCGTTGGCGGAGAATATGGAGAGTTTACGCTTCCGAATGGATCGGGCAATGATAAACTACCGATTCCCATGGTTCAGTTGGCAGTGGGGTTGCCATTTCATACAGAGGTTATGGGACGCTTTGTTCCCACGATGGATTTTGGGGATGCCGGAGAAGTTAGCGTTATTGGTTTTGGTCTGAAGCATAGTTTGAAGAATTATATTCCTTTTGTAAAGCGGGTTCCGTTTTTGCAGATGTCTGTATTGGCGGGCTATACCAGTTTTAATTCGAGTTACGGAATAACGGGAAGTAATGAGGTGAGTGTGGAGAATGGGGAACTGGCCATATCCTCCGGTGCGTTTACCACTCGTCTTTTATTGGGTGCCAATTTTCCTGTAGTAGCCCTCTACACAGGGATGGGGTATGGCAGCACCAACAGTGATTTTGATGTAAAGGGGACCTATGGTGTTTCGGGATTTTCAGAAACCTTTACAGATCCCTTTTTGCTGAACTACAGTACCTCTGGTTTTGATTTCAATGCGGGGGTTCGGTTAAGGCTAGGATTTTTTGCCATTCATGCCGATTATACGGTAGGCGACTATTCGGTTTTGACCGCCGGTGTGGGGATCAATATCCGTTAAATCTCACCAGTTCGGAAAGGGGTTTTCTCTTTTTGGGCGGCGCTTCAACCTCTTCGGGCCGACCGACCGGCAGTAATACTGCGGGTTCCAGGTGCTCGGGGAGGTTGAGTGTTTTAGAGACTATGCGGGGGTCGAAGTTACAGACCCAGCAGGTGCCGAGCCCCAGTTCTGCGGCACGCAGGGTCATGTGATCGGTTGCAATGGCCAGGTCGATATCGGCATGATCTTTAGCGTCCTTCCCTCGTTTCCATGATGCCTTGTGATCGGCTGCGATAACAATGACCTGCGGTGCTGTTGCAAACCACTCTCTGGGATAGGCGGAATGTAACTCATTGAGTATTTCCGGATCGTTGACCACAATAAACAGGAACGGTTGGTAATTGACCGCCGAGGGAGCGAGTCGTCCTGCTTCCAGAACTTCTTTGATCAGCTCATCAGAAATTTTTTGCGGTTTATATTTCCTGACGGAATAGCGTGTTTTAATGAGAGTTGTAAAATCCATGGTGGTTTCTTTTTTGTTTGTTACAAAAATAAACCAATAGCCAGTTAAAACCCTAACTTTGCAGTATGCGTTTTTGCGAAAGCGTTTTATTTATCGGCGGAGTCCAGAAATCAAAACTTTTTAAAAAAGCATACTGATGTTTTATCTATTGTCAAAGATCTTTCATGTTTTTCTATCGCCCGTTGTTTGGATTGTAGGCTTATTGCTTGTTGGGTTATTTCTGAAAAAAAGAATGAAACATCGGGTCTATGTGGCGGCCATTTTGTTGTTTCTGATTTTTTCCAACGGAGCATTTTTTCATTTTGTGGCAGGATTTTGGGAAACTCGACCGAAAAAGCTTTCAGCCCTTGATGGGGTGTCGCGCACGGTCGTGGTGTTGGGGGGGATGGCTTCGGAGAACCGATATAATGGTAAGCCACGATTTATGCAAAGTTCCGATCGTTTATGGCAGGGTTTGTTGTTGTTGAAAACCGGATATGCGGATACGTTGATCTATTCGGGAGGACGTGGAACCTTGTTTGATCACCAGCGGTCGGAAGGTGAATTGGTAAAAGATTATCTGGCCGATATAGGTTTATTGAGTGAGCGTATTATTATTGAGTCTACCTCGCGTAACACCTATGAAAACGCAGTCCATACCCGTGAGGTTATCCGGCAGCGAGGAATGTCTAACAAGATAATCTTGGTGACATCGGCCTTTCATATGCCGCGTGCACGAGCCTGTTTTCAGGGTCAGGGATTTGATGTTTCTACCTTTCCGGCTGATCCATTGACGGGAGTGAGGCCATTGCAATGGAACGATTATCTACTACCGTCGGCTGGCGTTCTGGAGCGATGGGGCGTTCTTTTTCGGGAGTGGGTGGGTTTTGTCATGTATAAATTAAATGGTTACTTAGGGGAATGAGTTTTTGTGTTCTAAAAAAGTCTTTTTGAATAAAGTTCAACATTTGTGATTGCAATCACCAACTACAATTCGTTAATGATATGAAGCCATACTTATTTCTCATAGTTGTTATTCCTTTATTTTTATCGCTCAGTTCGTGTGAAGATATTTTTAGTGTGGAGATTTTGGGTGATGGGAATATAAGAAGCGAAAAGCGTATAGTGGGAGAGATTGACAGGGTTCTACTGGAGTCCGATTTTGACCTTCAGATCCGGCAGGGGCTTTCCGGGAGTTTAACGGTTGAGGCAGATTCCAATATATTGTCATATGTTGTATCGGAAGTAAATAATGGAACGCTGGAGCTAGGGGTAAAACAGAACTTCTCAATAGTTCCGCGCCAATCGGTCCGGATAACATTAGAAGCAGGAAACTTGTCGGAGGTAGCAATCATTAATGGTGGCAGGGTTCAGGTGGATACATTCAGGACATCCTTTTTGCGGGTCAACGTTTATGAAGTATCTACCTTTAAAGCGGACAGTTTGATTTGCGAAAATTTGGCTGTTGTTGCAGAAGGAAGTACCACTGTGGCGATAAGCGGGAATTTTGATAATCTGTGGTTGCATCAGATCGGCTCCGGGAATATGCAGTTGAAAGGAAAAGCGAATGAGGGGGATGTAGTGGTGGAAGGTTCAGGGATGATAAAAGCAGGTGAATTGGGGATGGCCAACGGAGATCTCCGGTTGTATGGATCGGGCTTGATATTGTGTCGGGTTTCGGGTCTGCTGAAAACCTATATCGATGGAAATGGTCGGATTTATTACTACGGGATGCCAGAAAATTTAACGAAAGAAATATCCGGAGAGGGGTTGGTTCTTCCTGCCGAAGAAGATTAGATGCATCCGCAGACGAAATCTTCGGCGAGTGATTCGAGGGCCTCTTTTTCAGCTTTTTTTTCTTCTTTAGATCCGCAGCAATTTATGCACACGGGCATTTTTGTAAGCTTATTGATTGACAAGTCTTGACTATTGAAGGTTTGTTGGCAGACGAAACACTTAATGCGTTTGTTGTTTTTCTGATTCATAATTCAATGTTAAAGGACGAAATCGTGGCAAATTTAAAATAAATTTCCATTCCATTTTTTTGTAAAAAGGTCCTGTTTGTCGAATTTACGTGTTTGGGTTTTTAAATTAAATCTACGGTTCACCCTACTGTCTGTCCCTCTTCCGCTTTGATAGGCCCAGTTTCCATAGTTACTATAGACATCATAATCGATAAGCGCTGATTCGAACCAAGCGGCCCCCCATTGCCAGTTGACCTTCAATTCTTTTGCGAGGTAGAAGCTGACCAGCATTCGTCCTCTGTTACTCATAAAACCGGTTTTCCTTAGCTGTCGCATCAGAGCGTCAATAATGGGTTCTCCGGTTTTTGCATCTTTCCATAGCAGGAAGGCATCCAAATCGTTATACATGTTGGTTTGAGCATTTCTTAATCCTTTGGTTGTAAATAGTTTTGAGCCATATCTGAGAAACAGATAGCGGAAATAATCGCGCCAGATAAGTTGATTTTTCAGGGTCAATATGCTTTCCTGTTCCTGATCAGAAAGTTTTTCGGTAATATTAAGCTTTGAGAAAAGTGTGCGAGGAGATAAAGCGCCGTTGGCCAGCCATGGTGCTAACCAACTGCTGAAGTTTTTGCCTTCGAAAAGGTTTCTGGTGTTGGCATAATGGAGGTGTCCGTTTTCTTCGAAATATTGATGAAGTCTTTTCAGCCCTTCTGTTTCGCCCCCCATAAAGCTAGAATTGGGGGTGTTTCTTATCCATAAGTCCGGATTGAAAGCGGGAAGGTGAGGAGGGGGCTTAGGAACCTCTGCCTTATCCAAACGATTTACCGTTGGGACTGGATGGGGAGTTATCTGTTCCTGAATGATTTTGTTTTTGAATTGGGTGAAATAAAAAGGGGCTTTTTCGGGAGAAAAACTAATCTGATCGGGCGGATAGAGCATGCTTCCCCAGACCATCTCGAGTTTAGTGTTGCGTAAAAGGTTTCTTTCGATTTGTGTTTCTTCGTAAGCGATTTCTTTCTGGGCAATGATTTTCTCGGCATTAAAAAAGTTAAAGAGATCAGACAGGATTGAGGTGGTATTACCGTTGAAAATGAGCAGACGGTTTCCAGCTGCAATAATAGCTTTTTCCAGATCTGCAATTGTTTCGGCCAGGAATTTTTGGCGCAGAGCACCTGTTCTTGGGAAATTCAGAATCGGATGCTTTTGAAACCATCTGTCATCAAAGATGTAAACGAGAATTAAAGGCCGTCCAAGTTTTAAAGCGTAATTAAGGGCAGGGTTGTCGTGCAGTCGAAGGTCCTTTCGGAACCAGTATATGACAGGCCTATTTTTCATGTTACTGGAGGTCGGACAGGCGTGGAATCACCATTTTATCTCTGAGCTCAGATGCTTTTTGGGGTCCCCAAAGATTGGCTGCAATTTCGATGGCGAATTCCATTGCCGCGCCGACGCCTCTTCCGGTGATGATGTGTCCATCTGTGATTGCTGGCACCGGATAGTGATGCGCCTCTTTCAGGTGGTGTTCGTAGCCGGGATAGCAGGTTGCTTTACGTCCTTTGAGGAAGCCCAATTCACCCGGAATCATGGGCGCGGCACAAATGGCGGCGATCCATTTCTTTTTGGCGTTATAGTCTATCAAAAGATTTTTTAAAGCGTGGTTGTTTTGAAGGTTTTTGGTTCCGGGCATTCCTCCCGGCAGGATGAGGATATCTTTTTCTTCCACTGTTTTTCCTTCGAGCACTCTGTCGCAAACGATGGTTATTCCGTGTGATCCTGTCACATTTTTATCTTCGGTGATGGAAATGAGTTCTACATCGGCCCCAGCCCGTTTAAGAACATCGGCAGGGGTGAGCGCTTCAACTTCTTCGAATCCCGGAGCAATGAATATTGCTGCTTTCTTCATAACTCTAAATTTTTTGGTAATATATTTATTTAATTAAAATAAATTCGGGCAAATGATGAGATGGTCCATGGAGGCTGACCGAGATCGGCAAGGATATTGAAACATGAGAATGGTCATGCATTCAATAAACTCAAAACAGGCGGAAATGCCACCTAACTTCAAGCCAGCAGGTTATGATCGATGCTCAGAAATCAAGGTTGTCAGGTTCTTTCACCGAATTGAAGGTTAACAAGTTTAATCTGATCACAAAGATTAGTATTGCATCTCATTCATCCTATATTGAATTTTATTTTTGACTTTGACTGCAAGCGATTCATAACTGTCGTTTTCGGGGTAAACCGGTTCAAGAAATTCGATGTTAATTTTCTTGAATGGTTTGGGGAATTTGCTTCCTTTAGGCAGGGCTTTGTGTGCCCCCCGAATGGAAACGGGCACAACGGGAATGTTCAGTTCACGGCTAAGGATGGCAAACGTTTTTTTAAAGTGCCCCAGGTTTCCAGAGATGGAACGAGTTCCTTCCGGGAAAATGATGAGGTTTCTGTTACGTTTGAGTACTTCCGCCATTTTCTGAATGGATGTTTTGAGATCTTTGTTCAGATCCATGATGATGATGTTGTTCCTGTTGGCGAGGAATTTCATCCAAGGTTTTCGAATATGCTTTTCTTTGGCATAAAAGTATGTTTTTTTGAGCTGACTGGTTTTGAGATAAGAAGCAACCAGAAGACCGTCGAAAAAACTCTGATGGTTGGGCGCAATAATGCATGGGCCATCTGGGATGTTTTTCATTCCTTGCGCCTTGAACCGGAAATAGATGTGGAAGAAAAATTTGGAAAGTCTAACCATAAGACTTCCAGTAATCCATGTTTTAGGTAACTGCACATGGACTTTTTCTCTAAGAATATCTTTCCAGTTAATTTTTTGTTCACTGATTTTTGTTTTGACTTGTCTGACATGTTCCGCCAATTGGAGGATGTTGTTGAACTTCGCCATTTCAGTAGAATCGGCTTTAACGCCGAATGTTTGATCCAGGTAGGTTTCAAAAGCTACTTTATCCAGAGAGTCGAGTCCCAGATCCATTTCGAGGTGATGGTAAGGTTGTACATCACGTCCTTTTTCTTTTGAGAGATAGGCCGCGATCATTTGATATTCCTCAAATTCTGGCTGTTTAGTAGGAACTTCAGGGTTCTCTTTATCGTGGGCAAAGCTTTCGAGCTTGAATCTTTGGAGTTTGGAGAGTCTGGTTCGCGGCAATTCCTGATCGGTCAGATAGAAGCGCATGATCTTTTTGGAGGGTGAAACCTCTTTATTAAAGGGATCAATGACTTTCCATCGGATGATTTCTTCAATGTTGGAATTGTCGTCGTGATCAATTTGACTTTTTTCCGGAACAATAACCACTTGGAGCATATCGTCTTTGAAGAAAACGCCACACTCACGTACCAATGGAGATTCTTCTAATTTTTGTTCCAAACCAACGGGATTGACATTTTTCCCATTTGAAAGAACAATGATTTCTTTTTTTCTTCCGGTAATGAATAAGAATCCGTCGTCGGAGAGATAGCCCAGATCGCCGGTAAAAAGACGACCCTCTTTTAGGACTTCCGCAGTAGCCTGTGGATGATTGTAATAGCCTTTCATTACTTGGCGTCCAGCGGCTGTGATTTCGCCATCAATGATTTCTATTTTAGTTCCCGGGAGGGCTTCCCCGGGAGATCCACTTTTAAAACGTCCAGGTCTGGTAAAAGTGATCATGGGGGCTGCTTCAGACATACCATATCCTTCCAGCACTTCAAACCCAAGGGTTTTGAAGTCGAGTGCCACCTCCGGATCGAGTGCAGCACCTCCGGAAATAAGATAATTTAAGGATCCTCCCATCTTTTTGTGAACGGTTTTGAAGATGGTTTTGGAGAAAGATCTGCTATTAATTTTAGCGGCAATCTTAAAAAGATTTTTAGCCAAAAAGCTCGCATCAATTTTATCTCGAATTCCTTTACGGATAACGGAATATAATCGAGGTACTCCAATGAGGAGTGTGATTTTGTTGTTTTGGAGTGTTTTGATAATATCCTCAGACGCCATTGATGGGCTAATGGCCACACTTCCGCCAATATAAAATGGGATGATCATGGTTCCCATTAAAGGGAAGATATGATGCAGCGGCAACAGCATCATGGTGCGCGTCTCCGGTGTGTAGATTTTGATTTTATGTGCTACTCCTTCAATATTTGCCAGGAGGTTATCAAAAGTGAGCATAACCCCTTTAGGACTACCTGTTGTACCGGAGGTGTAGATGATCACAGCGGTATCTGAAACCACGGGTTTTGGAAAGTCGAATTCTTGATCCAGTCCCTCTTTTAACCAATCGGGATTATCCACATCAATAATCAGGGGTTTGTTTTTTATAGACTCAACCGCATTAATCAGTGTTTTCCGGTAGTTTTTTGAAGTGAAGATGATCTCGGGCTGACAGTCTTCGATAATATAAGTTACTTCACTGACGGTAGCCAGATAATCAATTGGTACGGCGACACCTTTGTTTCGCCATATAGAATAGAATGAAACAACCCATTCAGGACGGTTTTCCATGAAAATTCCAACATTGGCGCCTTTATTCACCTGATAGGAATTGGCAAACTGTCTGATACGATTAAGCAAACGGCTGAAGGTGATGGTTTCATTACCATAGGTAATGGCCGTTTTATTGCCCATATTTTTTAGCATACTCTTATAGTAAAAATAAAACCACAAAAATACAGTTTTGCGGTGGAATTATCCAATAAAAAATAACTCATAGATCTGCAGATTTGTAGCTGTATAAATGAAGACCATTGTTTAATGGTTTTGTTATGAAAAGAATCATAACTGACCTGGCATCATTTCCCGGCCGGCCCCCGCACCAGCCATTTGACCGGAAACAAGATTAACTCGAAAGTTGGAACTATAAATAAAGTTATCAATCCGCTTCAATGCTGCGATCCAACCTTGAAAGGTCAAAACTTACAAATAGAACAATAATTTTGGTTTTAGGTTCAGAAAGTTACCCTATTTATGAGAGAATAAATGGAACACGCCTGGCGATTATTGCACCAAATAAAACCATTGTAAAAAAGAAGCCATACAAGTTTTACCTTTGACGTATGGGAACAGAGAGGTAGAACTTGCATGGCCAGATTATATACTTTCACTTTTTCCGATTAGGTCGGGCAAAAGTTACACCCTTATACCGTGATGGTTATTTCATTCTGACAGGCTTAGATTTTTCGGGCAAAATCAGGTTTAAGATAACGCCGGTGACGGCTGAAAGTCCGATTCCAGCCAATGAGAAATTTCCAAATTGGATTACGGCACCACCGATCCCAACGGTAAGGATAACAGAAATGATGACCTGATTACGGGTTTTATTAAGGTCGGCTTTTGAATCGATAAGCGTTTTGATGCCGACGCTGGCAATGCTACCAAACAGGAGCAGCATAATTCCCCCCAGAACGGCCCCGGGAATGGATTCGAGGAAGCCACTAATTTTTCCTAAGACGGAAAATAGAATGGCAGTGAGGGCTGAAATTCTCAAGACGAAAGGATCTGTTACTTTTGTCAGAGAGATGGCTCCCGTCACTTCCGAGTATGTAGTGTTTGGAACACTTCCCAAGCTTCCGGCAACGGCAGTGGCGATTCCGTCGCCCAGCATGGTGCGATGCAGTCCGGGCTCTTTGACGTAGTTGTGTCCCGCCACAGCCCCCACGGCATACATATCGCCGATATGCTCAATAAGAGGAGCGATAGCTACGGGGATCATATAAATAATCGCTGCCCAGCTGAATTGCGGAGCCTGAAATTGCGGTAGAGAGATCCAAGAAGCATCAACTATGGGTGTGAAATCGACGTTTCCTGTAAATATGGCGACGAGGTAACCCACCACAATACCGGCAAAAATGGGAATGAGCTTTAACATTCCACCTGCAAATACCACCACCAGTATGGCTGTCGCCAGCGCTACGAGCGCCAGAATCCAGTTTTCTTTTGCCATGTCCACTCCGACCGGTGCGAGGGAGAGTCCGATAACCATTATTACCGGTCCGACCACAACGGAAGGAAATACCTTATCGATGAGCGCAGGTCCTCTCCATTTAACAATTGCAGACATGATTGAATAGACTAATCCAACAGCGATGATTCCTGAAAGCATACCCTGAAAACCAAAAAGACGGGTTGCTTCAATTATCGGAGCAATAAAAGCAAAACTGCTTCCGAGAAAGACCGGTACTTTTCCTTTTGTGATTAAATGGAAAATAAAAGTCCCAATACCTGCTGTGAAAAGTGCGATGGAAGGACTAATTCCCACTAAGAGGGGAACAAGAACAGTGGCGCCAAAGGCTACAAATAAAAATTGAATGCCGATAATGATTTTCTTGGGTAAAGAAAGAGTTGATGCTTGCTTCATTTTAAATTTTTGGAGGCGAAAATATAAACTATTGTTAAAAAAACCTTGAGATAAGGATAATAGATTGTCATATTTTAAGTTAAAAGTGCAGGTGGTGAAGATAATGTGTTGACAATCATGGTTCTTGTGATAGGTGTTTCGGGAAGCCGAAAATAAGCAATAGATTCAATTATAGTCTGGTCGTGTTTTGAATGAGGCAACCATGGTCTGGAAGATTGTCGCAATTAGAACAGGTATAAAAGGGCAGAGGCAGAAATGGGATTAAGGGGTGGGCGTTGGATATAATCAGCTTTAACCGAAATGTATAAATTTATTTTATCCGGATGAAAAAAGAATAAGGTGTAACTAAAATGTTCATTGAGCCGTCCTATTTACAGTCAGAATAAAAACTAAAACTTCATAATTATGCGAACCATTACATTTTATTATTTATGGATATTTATTTTTGCATTCGTTGGGTGCGGAATTGAAAGTCACTCCCAAAGCCGGGAAGAACGATCTGTGAATGGGGAATTTACTGAGATAAATGTTTCGTCAGGCGTCGATCTGGTGGTTCGTCAGGGAAGTCCGACTGAAATTATTGTAGAGGCCGAATCCAGTATTTTGGAAAAGGTAAAAACAGAAATAAAAGGAAGTAGATTGAATGTCTATATTGAAGGGAATGTTTTTTCTTGGTTTAAAACGGGTTCGGTGAAAGTGTATGTGACCACAGATCCAATTCGAAAACTTTCTGCATCCGGAGGCTCTGATTTAAAAAGCATAGGGGAGATAACCGGTGATAGATTAGAGATTTCAGCCAGTGGAGGAGCTGATGTTGAGGTCAGCGTAAAGGCAACAAGCGTTTATCTTCGTTGCAGCGGGGGAGGTGATTTGTCGGCGGAGGGAGAAGCCGACTATGTGGAGGCCAGTGCCAGTGGTGGCGCAGATCTTATGGCTCGTCAGTTAATATCAAAAAAGGTGAAAGCATCCGCTTCGGGCGGTGCCGATGTTGAAGTTTATGCCACAGAGGAAATAGATGCCACGGCGAGCGGCGGTGCCGATGTCGACTATTATGGTGGCGCCAAAGCCAAAAAGATTAGTGAGTCGGGCGGTGGCGATGTTACCGGACACGGCAAATGATGTTTATTTATGCGAGTTATTTCTAAACTTCCGGAATCGAAGGTAGACTGAGATAAACATTAAATGGAATAAAACATCAAAAAGGGCTGACCTGAAAGAATAGGACAGCCCTTTTTTGGGGCGGTTACATTTTTATTGGGGTTAGGTCATTGATTGAAGAATTAAATTATGGTGCCCTGTTTGGGCTTTGGGGTGTTGGATGTTAATGCCTAAATGTATAGGCAGGTTTTTTCAAGGTTAATTACACGACACCTTGAGCGAGCATGGCATTGGCGACCTTGATGAATCCACTGATGTTTGCTCCTTTGACGTAATTGACAAACCCACCATTTTCCTGTCCATTTTTGACACAATTGGCATGAATATTTTTCATGATGGATTTAAGTTTTTGGTCCACTTCGTCCCGGGTCCAAGACAACCGAATGGAGTTTTGCGTCATTTCAAGTCCGGATACTGCCACACCACCCGCATTCGCTGCTTTTCCAGGTCCAAAGAGAATTTTGTTTTTATGGAAGATATCGATAGCCTCCGGGGTTGATGGCATATTAGCACCTTCCGATACGCATATACACCCATTTTCGATGAGGCTTTGTGCATCCTCTCCGTTAAGTTCATTTTGAGTGGCTGCCGGAATTGCGATGTCGCATTTAACCTTCCATGGCGTATCCCCTTCGTGGTATTCCACATCGGGATATTTTTCTGCGTATTCCCTTATTCGCCCCCGGATGGCATTTTTGAGCAGTTTAACATATTCCAGTTTTTCCTGATCAATTCCATTCGGATCATAAATATAACCATTGGAATCGGATAATGTCACAGGTTTTCCACCCAGTTGAATTACTTTTTCCACTGCATATTGTGCTACATTTCCTGACCCACTGATGGCAACGGTTTTTCCATTGATTTTTTCACCTTTAGTAGCCAGCATTTCCTGTGCAAAATAGACAGCTCCATATCCAGTAGCTTCCGGGCGCAAAGGGCTTCCACCCCATTCAGCTCCTTTACCTGTAAAAGTACCTTGAAAGGCATTGGCCAGTCGTTTGTATTGTCCGAAAATGAAACCTATTTCACGACCACCCACGCCAATATCTCCGGCAGGCACATCCGTGTTTGGTCCAACATGACGTTCGAGTTCAGTGACAAAAGACTGACAAAATTTCATCACTTCCTGATCAGATTTTCCTTTTGGGTTGAAATCGGATCCGCCTTTACCACCGCCCATAGGAAGAGAGGTTAAGCTATTTTTCAGCACTTGTTCAAAGGCCAGGAATTTTAATATGCTTTGGTTTACCGATGGGTGGAATCGAAGACCTCCTTTATACGGTCCGATGGCGCTGTTCATTTGAATTCGATAGCCCCGGTTTATTTGAATTTCGCCTTGATCGTCGATCCATGGGACCCTGAAGCTGATAATGCGTTCAGGTTCAGTCATTCTTTCAAGAATTTTGTTTTTGATAAGTACGGGGTTTTCCAGCACAAAAGGTGCAAGACTTTCTACAACTTCGTAAACGGCTTGATGAAACTCCGGTTCGTTGGGGTTTTTGGCTTTAACATTAGCCATAAAGTCCTCAACGAACTTGAGTACTTTAGAATCGTTCATATAAAAAAATGTTAGAGGTTTTGACTATTTGGATGTGCAAATGTAATAAAAAATGTCGTTTTGCTTAAAAAGAGGAAGTAATAATTGATTTTTTTTAATAATTTGAAGTCTGCAGTTAAGTTTGATAGTTGTTGTTCATTTTCTTGACAAGGAAAAGCAACTTTTAAATATGTAGGTTTGTTCTATGTAGCGTGATAAGCGGTCGTAACCGTGCATCAAGTAGGATATATATGGATTTCATTCTTTGTTGTGAATTGTTGTTAAATAGTTTTGTAGAGGTATATTTTTTGCTAAAATAATGCTTAATTGCAAATGAAACGAACGTGATCAATTAAGATGAGCTTTAAAGATTAGTATAAAATTTGGTTATGGGAGTTCCATTTGACCAATGGCATAAGTAAATTTTATACGAATGATAAAGGAAGCAAGGTTTTATGAGTGAATTGACAGTATTGTTGTTGGTAATAAGTGGGGTAGTAATATTGATGTCCTCACTGTTGAAGGGCATGACCGGATTTGGCTTTGCCCTGATAGCAATTCCATTTCTATCGATGATTTACCCGATTAAGGTATTGGTGCCAGCTATGACTATCTTCAATTTGGTATCCAGTGTTTTATTGCTTTTAAAGATTCGAGAACGGATATCTTGGTATTATTTTATTCCGATGTTTCTGGCCAGTCTTGGCGGTATTCCCTTGGGGATATATTTACTGGATTATTTGAATGAGGAAGTTCTTCGCATAATAGTCGGTGCAGTATTGGTTCTTGTTTCGTTAAAGATGCTGTCGGGCATTCCGCTTGCCAAACGATTTTTGGACAAACCCATTGTTTTTGCGGGTTTTTTGAGTGGCATATTATCGGGCAGCGTTTCGTTAGGTGGACCACCACTGGTGATTGCCATGAACCGAAAGAATTATAGTAAAGAACTTTTTAGAGGCGTTTTTGCCTGGTTCAGTACGTTTAGTTCATTTTTTGCATTAGCAGCTTTATATGTTGAGAATTTAATTCCCGAAGATTCCCTGAAGCTGGCTTTATATTATACCCCCTTGTTGCTGGTCGGGGCCTCGTTGGGAAATAAGCTGGCCGATATGGTCAATGCTGAAAAGTTTAAACGGGTAGTAATTTTGGTCAATGTATTTACCGGTATTTTTACCGTTGTTTCTGCTATTGTTGGAATGTAAATCTGCAGTTGTTTTTAGCAGTCGTTTAAAAGAGTACTGGCATTGTGATTGTTTTTGGACTTAAAATATCGTTTAAAGCTTAAATGTCAAATTTTTAAAATTTCATTCAAATGTTTTTTAAACAAAGTGATGTATCTTCTGAAACGGTTGGGAAAGGCGTTACACGTCGTATTTTAGGATATGATTCAGAAATTATGATGGTGCAGGTCGATTTTGAAAAAGGGTCTATAGGAGATCCCCATCGGCATCCGCATCGTCAAACCTCTTATGTGGTTTCGGGAATATTTGAAGTGACTATAGGGGAGGAAACCCAAAGATTAAAAGCCGGGGATTCCTTTTTTGTGGAACCAGACCATCTTCATGGAGTGGTTTGTTTGGAAAAGGGGACACTGATCGATGTGTTTAATCCTTCCCGAGAAGATTTTCTTTAATTATCATGTTAAAAAAGAATTATTGCATTTTTTTATTGCTGTCTGCTATTGTTTATGGATGCCACCCTTCAGACAATATTGGGCTACGAACCGGCGATCTTCTTTTCAGGGGGAAAACGGATTCAGGACTTTCCGAGGCCATTGATGAGGTGACCAATACCGTTGAGGAGAACCATTTTTCCCATGTTGGTTTGGTGGAATTGGTCGGGAAAGATATTTATGTGGTTCATGCGGATTATGAATCAGGGGTTTGTAAACAGCCTCTGGATTCTTTTTTGATGGATGAGGATGGCAACCTACAATATACCATTGCTTACCGTTTGAGGGATGAATTTTCCGGAAGTATTAATGAAGCCGTCCGACGGGCCAATTCGGTCATCGGGCAACCATATAACGAATCCTATGTGGTTGAAGATACAGGATTCTATTGTAGTGAACTTATTTGGTGGGCATTCTTGCGCGACTCGGTTTTTTCGTTGGAACCAATGACTTTTAAAAATCCCCAAACGGGTGAATTCCCCGAGGCCTGGTTGATACATTACCAGAAACTTGGCATAGAAATACCGGAAGGAAAGCCCGGATGCAATCCTAACGGCATGGCAACATCAGAGGAGATCTACCGGTTAGGGGTGGTGACCAATAGGTAAGTAGCAGGCCGATGTGTTTGAAAGGTTATTGGGTTAAAAGTGGATGCGTATTTGGAGTTCGGAAGTAAGAAGCTAGGGGTTAAAATACATAGATCTATAATGGCTATAAATAGGGATAGAAGTATAGCGTTAAAGGTATTTAGTTCAGCGTTTCTCACTTCCGGCATCTGGCATCTAATGATTTATAACTACCCTTCTAATTGTCTTTTTCGATGGGGACAAGACGAAATACCAGTCCCGGGTTTTCCACACCAATATAAAGGTAACCATCGGGTCCGGTTTCCACGACCCTCACTCTTCCGGCTTCACGCAGCATGATCTCGTGCTTTTTCACTTTATTTCCCGAAAGGACGGTTCTCACCAGATAGCGGAAGCTTAGTGAGCCGGAAAAAATGTTGTTTGCCCATTGTGGATAAACTTCCGCATTGGCAAAGGCCATGCCGCTTGGCGCAATAGAAGGGGTCCAGTATATGATGGGTTGTTCCATTCCAGCTTTAGCGGTATCGCGGGTGATAATGGTTCCGTTGTAGTTGATACCATAGGTGATTTCTGGCCATCCGTAGTTGGCCCCTTTTTTTATGATATTGAGTTCATCTCCGCCTTTGGGGCCATGTTCGGTTTCCCATAAGATGCCCGTTTCGGGGTGAAAGGTCAGTCCCTGCGGATTGCGGTGACCATACGACCATATGGAAGTCATGGCACCTGGTGTGTCGATGAAGGGATTGTCTTCAGGGATACGTCCGTCGTCATGAATACGATGGATTTTGCCACAATGGTTTGACAAATCCTGAGCGTTTGATGAATTACCCCGTTCCCCGACCGAAAAGAAAAGATAATGATCCTTGTCAAAAGCCATGCGGCATCCGAAATGTACTCCACTCCGCGTATTAGGCTGAGCTTTAAAAATTTTTTCTTGGTCAACCAAAGTGTTCTCCTTTAGTCGTGCCCTCATGATCGCGGTGTTTCCGCCGTTTCCTTCTGGCTCGGAATAGGCTAAATAGATCCAACCGTTGTTTTCATAGTCGGGATGAATTATAATATCCAGGAGTCCGCCCTGTCCGTTGGCATAGACCTTGGGCACTCCTTGAATTCTTGCAGCGAAAGACTTGTTCCTAAACCTGAAAAGTTCACCACTTCGTTCGGTTACTAAGAGGTCGCCGTTGGGCAGCCATTCCATGCCCCAGGGTATGTTGAGACCGGATGCTACGGTATCAATACGGAAAGAAAGGTCTTCTGTATTTACAATTTCTGGAAATGTGGGCCGATATTCATGGTTGTCTGCTTTTTGCTTTATGTCTGTGAGGATGTATTCGGCCAAGGTCTCGATCTCTTCTTCATTGAAAACCTCTGCAAATGCGGGCATTCCTGTTTCATCATCTCCATCCCGAATGATTGCTTCCATATAGCTTTTAGGCTTTTGGAACAGAGCTTGACGATCTTTTCCTGCGAATCGATCCATATACATGCCATGACATCCTGCACAATAGTTTGTGTATAGCATTGCAGCGGTGCGGTGCGGGTGGTCCTCATCCATTGAGTCTTTTGAAGAACAACCTGCTGATGAGGTGGGTGACAATATTATCCACAGAGACAGCACAAAAATCGAAAAGAGACCGGTAAGTTTAATATGTTGTTTGCTGAGCATAATATCAGGATTTAGAATATTTGATTATTTCTTACACCAAAGGGAGGTATGGATTAGTAATTTAAATAATATTAGTGCGCTATATCCTAAACAATTACATTTTGTCTTTGTTTGGTAGGATATTACAAATGATAAGAGATTGAAGCTTATGTTATTTTTTGAACAATACTCCTACATTGGGGTTTGTTATTAGAACAAAAATAGAATGTTATGGAAAAATCAGAAAGAATTGTGGTTCTGTGGACCAGTGGCGACAAAGAGGTTGCCGAAAAAGTGGTTTTGATGTATGCTCAGGGCGCCAAAATGAAGAAATGGTTCCAAGAAGTGGTTCTGGTGATTTGGGGGCCGTCTACCAAATTGCTGGCCTCCGACTCATCCTTGCAGGAAAAAGTGAAAGGTTTGAAAGAAGCGGGTGTCAAAGTTCAAGCTTGCAGCGTTTGTGCAGCTGATTATGGCGTGGTTGGTAAGTTGGAAAAACTAGGAATTGAAGTGATTCCCATGGGCGAGCCTTTAACCGGATACCTGAAGGAAGATTGGAAGATTTTGAGCTTTTAAAATTGAGTTCGTTTTAAATACATGCTAAATAAAACTTATCCTTTCGGCACCCCCTTTTAGTGGTTAATAAAAATCCAATGAATTTCTTTTGCACTTTTTGATTTAACCGAAAGGAGGCAACAACTTTCCGGGGCAAATTGGTGACCTTTTAATGTTTTTAGCTTTGAAGGGTAATTTTTTTCGCATTCTTTAAAGCAGATGGTATAATGGGTTGCTTCGGTTAACATACGTGAGAATGGGATTCGTGTGGTATGATTGACCCAGTGGGTAGAGGTATATTCATTACCGCGAATTCCTTGGGCAGTCATAAGATATGGGTGTTTTCTTACAAGACCTGTCGGTCGAAAGTTGTCCTGCACGTTTACCAGCATCATTCGTTACCCTTCTTCTTTTAGTATGTTATAGATTTTTTTTTATTCCATAAGAAGAGTCTCTGTCCATGAATTCTGGTTTTTAATTCTTTGATTCCCCAATTTTCATAAAGATCAAACATGGCTTGATAGCCATAGTTATTCCAGACAGTTCTGTTTAAATACAATATGAAACCAATATTTTTTCTTTTGCGTAGTTGATGAGCGTTGGCATGTCAATGTCGTCAATAACCATCCATGGATTTGAAGCAGGATGGTCTTCGTTGTTTTTAATCTATCCCGGAACCTACCAACCGGGATCCAACATTATGTCTTGGATGTTTAATGCCCCGCAGGAGTCCATAGCTTTGGGTGCTTATTAGCATGTTTTAAAATAATGTATCGCTTTTTCTGGATACATTCGATTTTTAGTCCTATACATTCAGATTGAAAAGAATATGACTAAATAAAGAGAGTGATAATTAGAACGAGTAAAGATAATCTTGTCATGCCAGTTCCTTCCGACCTTGATAGAAGATTCCTATAGTGACTTCAATATTAATTATCCATAGATGGAAAGAATATTTTTTGATATTCTTATCAATTGGTTGTAAATTACACTCTGCAAATTTACAATAGGTTAGGATAGGGCAATAGATATTTTATCTTGTTTTGTTTTAGATTTGGAGTATTCGGATTGCATAAAATCAAAAAAGAAACATTACGTTAATAATATTGATGGTCTTTTTTTAATGCATCCGGAAGCTTTGTGATAGCAGATTTACATTTTTCCTTAATGGAAAATAAAAATCAATGAAGGCTCTTTAATCCAAGTATAATTTAAAATTTCGTTTATGAAAAAGACATGTTATTCCTTTTTAATCATGCTGTTTGCTGTGGCAATCACAATAATCGGGAGTGGTTGTAATGAAAAGGCTACAGTAGAGAAAGCACCTAAAATCCCGATGAAAGATTTTTTTCGGAATCCAGAAAAAACAGCTTTTCAGATTTCTCCGGATGGCCAATATGTATCTTATCTAGCGCCCTATGAGAGCAGACTTAATATATTTGTTAAGCCGGTGGATGGAGATTCGGCTCTTCGCCTCACCTCCGAAACGGAACGCGACATTGCAGGATATTTCTGGGCCAATGATGGTCGTTTGTTGTTTTTAAAAGATTCCGGAGGAGATGAAAATTATGCGCTTTTTGGAGTAGACAGAGATGGTGCCAATATGAAGGCACTTACCCAGTTTCCGGATGTACGAACCATTATTATCGATGACTTGCGTGACATCGAGGATGAAGTGATTGTAGGGCTCAATAAGCGAGATCCCCGCGTATTTGATCCTTATCGTCTGAATGTTGAAACCGGCGAAATGGAAATGTTGGCTCAAAATCCGGGAAATATTCAATTCTGGCTCACTGATCATGACGGAAAACTAAGGGTTGCCGGTGCCATTGAGGGGGGCGTTAATTCCACCTTGCTGTATCGAAAAACAGAAGATGAGGAGTTTAAAGTAATTCTTCAAACCAATTTTAAGGATGAAATGAATCCTTACTTCTTTACTTTTGACAATGAAAAATTGTATGCCGTTTCCAATCTGGGGCGCGACAAGAAAGTTCCTGTTATCTTTAATCCTGAGACGGGAGAGGTAGAAGAAGTGCTTTATGAAAATGAAGAGTATGATGTGGATGGTTTAAGTTACTCAAGAAAAAGAAATGTTTTGACCACAGCATCCTACGTTTCCTGGAAGCGGGAAAGACACTTTTTTGATGAGGAATCCCGTAAACTCTTTGCGCGACTGGAGCAAGACCTGGGACAATATGAAATTGCCGTGACCGATATGGATAAGGAAGAGAAACGATTTATTGTTCGGACCTACAGCGATCGTTCGCGCGGTGCTTATTTCTATTATGATTCGGAATCAGATGTGTTGACTAAGATTGCTGATGTCAGTCCGTGGATTGATGAAAATAATATGGCAAAGGTCTTTCCGATAAGCTATCAATCCCGCGACGGTTTAACTATTCATGGATATCTTACATTGCCTAAGGGGTATACCATGGAAACGGCTAAAAATATGCCTGTTGTAGTGAATCCTCACGGGGGTCCGTGGGCACGCGATAGCTGGGGTTTTAATCCCGAAGTTCAGTTTCTTGCCAACCGAGGTTATGCTGTTCTTCAGATGAATTTCCGAGGCTCTACCGGCTATGGGAAAGAGTTTTGGGAAAAATCGTTTGGTCAATGGGGCCTTGCCATGCAAGACGATATTACCGATGGTGTGAAATGGCTTATTGAAAAAGGTATTGCCGATTCCAGTCGTATCGCTATTTATGGTGGTAGTTATGGTGGATATGCCACTCTGGCCGGCATGACTTTTTCGCCCGATCTTTATGCCGCCGGAGTGGATTATGTGGGGGTTTCCAATCTGTTTACCTTTATGAATACCATTCCCCCCTATTGGAAACCAATGCTTGATATGCTTTACGAAATGGTGGGTAATCCTCAGACTGATAGTTTAAGGCTGAGAGAGACTTCTCCTGTATTTCATGCTGACAAAATTAAGGCACCACTCTTTATTGCTCAGGGCGCAAACGATCCGCGGGTCAATAAAGACGAGTCGGATCAGATGGTAGAAGCACTGAAGCAAAGAGGTATCGAAGTACAATACATGGTTAAAGACAACGAAGGTCATGGGTTCAGAAATGAAGAAAATCGCTTTGACTTTTATGGTGCTATGGAGCAGTTTCTGGCTGAACATATAGGAGATTTAGAATAAATATAACCGCGAAATGTCGGGACATAATTGTTCCTGCTAGAGATTCTGGGTGATATATTCTCTGCCCGTTTTTATAAGTCTGTTTCTGAAGTTTTTTGTTGGACCGATTTTAAGGGGTTTCCTTTTTAGCCGGTCTTTAATCAAAAGTTTTAGAGGCAGACTTTTTTGGTGTCTTAATTATAAGTTGGTAGGATAATGGAAGAGCTCAGTCAATGGATGCGCATCCACCAGTCAACGGATGGGCATGAATTTCTTTTCCAATTAAATAAGGTTATATAAAACATTCTGGTTCGGTTTAAAAACTTAATCTCAGCAATACTGTTTTAAAATAAAAAGAAAATGATAGAGAAGTATATTAAACATAAGTCGGAGAGCAGGGGACATGCCAATCATGGATGGTTGGACACGTATCATACTTTTAGTTTTGCCAACTACTATAACCCTGCAAGGATGGGCTTTGGTGCATTGCGGGTTTTAAACGACGATACTGTTGAAGCCGGTAAGGGGTTTGGGATGCACCCACATGATAACATGGAGATCATCAGTATTCCTCTGGAAGGAGACTTGGAGCACAAGGATAACATGGGTAATGCGTCGGTAATAAAAAGCGGGGATGTTCAGGTGATGAGTGCCGGTACCGGCGTATTGCACGGTGAGAAAAACAAAAACAGCCATGCCCCGGTTAAATTTCTTCAGATATGGGTTGTTCCAAATAAAAGAAATGTCGCACCTCGCTACGATCAGATGACTTTTGATAAGAAGGGGCGGGAAAATAAGCTGCAACAGATTTTGTCGCACGATCCTGATGATGAGGGGGTATGGATTTACCAGGATGCCTGGTTTCATCTTGGGGATTTGGATAAAGATTTTTCTTTGACATATTCACTGAAAAGGAGAGGTAACGGAGTTTATGTTTTTGTGCTTACCGGAAAGATAAGTATCGGTAATCACGCATTAGATTCCCGTGATGGGCTGGGGATCATCGATGCCGAGGAGATAGAGATCAAGGCCAATATCGATGCTGAAATATTGTTGATGGAGGTACCAATGTCTTTTTAAAAGGAAATAACATGAAGAATAGATCAAATTGGCCTATTCTGGATTTTGATGAAATGCAGGATACGCTTGAAACATTGCATCAATGGATTTAGATCGTAGGAAAAATCAGGTTGAAAACTATGCCGTGGCAAAACCACTCCTGGCACAGCACCCTTAATATTACCACCAGTGGGTTTTCTACGCAAAATCATTCCGTATCAGGGACGAGCATTTCAACTAGATTTTGATTTCAGAAGCCATAAGCTTTAAATTCATTGTTCGGTCCGGCAATCGCTGGAAATGGATTTACAAGAAAGAACTGTTGCAGATTTTTCGGGTCATCAGGCGCCTCTTCATGCGGGAGGTATGCCCAACATGCCATTGACCGTAATGCAGGAAGCCTATTCGCAAGAGTTGAGCAGTGCAGGCTTTTGGCCGGGATCAAAAGATTTTCGTACACCAATATTTTATGCTATGCTTATCCTGCTTCGGAAGGTTTCGGTAAGCAGCAGGTGAAGCCTAAAGAGGCCTTTTATAGCTACTACATGGGAGAGTTTATGCTAAAGTATGAGGTTGTAATAACCTCCCAATACCCGGCGACCGTTCTATTTGATTTTCTGGCAGAGTACGTACGATGCGGCCAAAAATACGGGAAACTGGGATGTTGAATACCTTGAAAAAAATGAGGCTTAGCAACTCTATGCGGGTGACAGTTCCGGTTTTCGCATTCAATCTTAAAAAAAAGTGGTATTTTAGCGAAATTGATTAATTCCAAAACAGAGTTAGAATGTCCATGCCGGAAATAGAAATCCTTACTTCTCTTCTTCAAAGTTTGCCGGCTCTTAAGTTGGGTGTGCTTACTTCGTCGGTGGAAGTGAATGCAACAGATGAAGGCTTATCACAGGAGCTGGATGAACATTGTCGGAGGTTATCTTCACGTCTTGATGCTGAGACTATCCGTAATATTCCGGCGGTGAAGGCTTCGAAAGATGCTTACCGTACGTTGGGAAAAGATCCGAACCGTTACCGGCCATCAGCCGAGTCGCTGTTGCGGAGAATTAGCAAAGGAAAGGGTCTTTATCATGTTAATACAGTGGTCGATTGCCTGAATCTGGCATCGGTAAAGACGGGCTATTCCATTTGCGGATATGATGCGGCGAAGATTTTCGGACCTGTTACACTTGGCATAGGACAGGTAAACGAACCTTATGAAGGCATAGGCCGAGGTGAGCTGAATATTGAGAATCTCCCTGTGTTTCGCGATGAGAAGGGCGCTTTCGGTACCCCTACCAGCGATTCGGTACGGACGATGATTGATGAGGCAACCTCGTCGGTATTAATGATTATTCCCTCGTTTGACGGATGCGAAACGGAATTGGAGGCGGCTCTTGAAATTTTAGCAGGATTACTTAGCAAATTTGTAAAGGGAGCGTCACCTCAATACAAAATATTATAGAATACAATGGTAGAAATATGTGCCCTGGCATCAGGGAGTAATGGGAATTGTTATTATATAGGAAATCAGAAAGATGCGATATTGGTTGACGCAGGCATCAGTAGACGTCAGATATTGGAACGAATGAATCGTGTAAGGCTGGATCCTTTTAAGGTTCGGGCTATTTTTATTTCGCACGAGCATCGTGATCATTTTCGTGGAGTTAGAGTGCTGAGTAAACATCTGAACATTCCGGTATATATGACAGCGCCGACGTATGAAAACAGTTGGACTCCCGACCGTCCTTCTCAATATAGGCGCTTTGTTCCTGGAGATATTGTGGATGTGGGAGAAATGAAGGTTCACACCTTTTCCAAGCAACACGATGCTGCAGATCCTTGTAGTTTTCGCATTGAACAAGGCGGAATAAATGTGGGGGTTATGACTGATATTGGGAAGCCATGTGACAATGTTATCCGCCATTTTTCGGAGTGTCATGCTGTATTTCTGGAATCAAATTATGATGAGGATATGCTATGGAGTGGCCCTTATCCTTGGCATCTGAAGAATAGGGTGGCATCAGAGCATGGTCACCTGTCTAATCATCAGGCATTTGAATTGCTTGAAAACCACAGGACCGATAGTTTAGAGGTGGTTTATCTTTCTCATCTTTCGGCAGAAAATAATCGGCCTGATATAGCGCTTGAGGCGTTTAAGGATTTGAGTGCTGCGTGTTCGGTACGACTCACCAATCGATATGCACCTTCAGAAATTTACCAGATAAAAAATGAAATGGTGGCCCGCTGAACCACGATCGAAAAAATGGATTATAAAGATATTTTAATTAAAATCAGACGGATAGTTCGTTCCATTAATTTGGAATCCAAGCGGGTTCAGAAAGACTTCGGGGTGAGTATTCCTCAGATATTGTGTCTGGAGTATCTGAAGACCTCGCCCGGCTATCAGGCTACTCAAAAATCGATCCGTGATCATCTAAACTTGAACTCCAGTACTGTTACAGGAATTATTAATCGGCTTGAAAAGAAGGGGTTTTTGGCTCGCTTGCCCAAATCTGGTGATAAGCGGGTGATGCATATTGCCTTGACTTCCGCCGGTGATGAATTGTTGGAACAAACTCCAGATTTACTTCAACAGCGACTGGATTGGAAGTTAAAGGGTTTGTCGGCTCAAGAGCTTGAGAGAGTGGGGCGTACTTTAGATTTGTTAATTGAAATGCTGGAAATTGAAACCAATACCACAGATGTGATGCCTTTGATAACGGGCGACCTGGAGACTGAAGCCGGAAGCGATTCACTATCGGGTTAAATAATTCTTTTGTACCATATATTCATGCTTTCTATCTGGCCTGCGATCTGGGTGTTGTTAAATAAAGTTCCGGAGTAACTATATCCATTGTTTAAAAAGGTTTTATTCATGGAAAGTGATTTTAATCTGGCAATGGTATAGAAGGTTAAATAGCCTCTGAGAACTAAATACTCTTCCATCATATGCAGCAAATGGCTGGCAAGTTTTTTCCCTCTTTGAGAAGGAAGGACTGCAAAATCGGTCATTTCGGCATTTTTGTACCGTTCGTTGCACTCGGCCGAACTGATGGCGACTAGTTTATCATTTTGAAAAATACCGAAGTAACGAGTTTGTTCGCTCATTTCCTTTTTCAGGAATTCTGTATCGAATATTGGAAACGGATAGCTGTCAAACACATTAGAAAAAACCGTCGACATGTCTGGAATGTCGGTATTGACAAGTTTTCTCATTTTGTATGACGCATCAAGCGAGGAGAGTTCTGGACGGGAATCAGCATCAAGCAATTTTTGAAATTGTTGCATCTCTTGTTGGTTTACTTTTTTTCGTTTAGGGTCAAAGTACTTTGCCATAAAGAATGCATCTTCCGAACCCAAATAGAAACCCGGTACAAAGGCTTCGGTTTCATAGCCGGCCATAATAAAGGCCGGGGCATAACGGGCGGAGATTTTAGCGAATATTTTTCCGTAGCCGTTAGTCTTTGCTAAGGCATCCATTTGACCAATGATGTTTGGAAATTCGGAAGGTGAGAGTTCCATTAAATAGACCCGGCTACTTTCCGGGCCGTGTTGAAGTATTGATTTTCCTATTATTTCAATCATGTCCATTGTCTTCTCTTCTTTGAATGCGTTCGTTATCGGATGGGACTAATGATATGGATGTATCATAATCGGAAAGCAGTTTTTCTATTCCGATGGCATTTTCTTCGAAGCCTTCATCTAAGTCCAATTCGAGGTTACACTCTTTACAGTTGAGATCGCAAGTGGAAGGATGATAATGGTCCGGTTCCTGGTAGGAGGTGATTACTCCTTCGTAATTACGAAGAATTACTTTGTTGGTAGACCATGAGATGATATAGTTGGGCATGACAGGAATCTTTCCGCCTCCTCCGGGTGCATCAATGACATAAGTTGGAACGGCAAATCCGCTTGTGTGGCCAATCAAACTTTCAATAATTTCAATACCTTTTCCTACAGGAGTTCGGAAATGTGACAATCCTTCGGAGAGGTCACATTGATACAAATAATAGGGGCGAACCCTGTTGGCTACCAATTTATGAACCAAATCTTTCATTATTCTTGGGCAATCATTGACATCAGACAAAAGAACCGATTGGTTGCCCAGCGGTATACCGGCATCTGCCAGTTTGCGCAGTGCTTCTTTAGAGGAAGAGGTGATTTCCCTCGGGTGATTAAAATGGGTATTGATCCAAAGAGGATGATGCTTTTTAAGCATGTTTACCAGATTGTCGGTGATTCGGTAAGGCAGAACTACGGGGGTGCGTGTTCCTATTCGCACGACCTGAACGTGATCGATTTTGTCTATTTCCGTAAGAATCCAATCGAGATAATCGTCAGATAGTAGGAAGGGATCGCCGCCTGATAATAATACGTCACGGACCTGTGAGGTTTTTCGAATATAGTCTAATCCCAATTCGATTTGAGATTTTCCCGGAACAAAATCTTTATCGCCTACTTTTCGTTTTCTTGTGCAGTGTCTACAATACATGGCGCAAACATTGCTGATATGAAACAGCACTCTGTCGGGATAGCGATGAGTGATCCCGGGTACCGGGCTGTCGCGGTCTTCGGAAAGAGGGTCTCCCATTTCATATTGGGTAACATTAAGTTCTCTATAGTCGAGAAATGATTGTTTGTAGATCGGATCATTTCTGAAATTTTCCTTTTTGATAAGAGATAGATAGTATGGAGTAATGGAAAGGGGAAATTTGTTTTTTGTGACTTCAAGTTGTTTTTTTTCTTTTTCAGGAAATTTTATTCCTGTTAGCTCTTCAAATTTGTCGATGGTTCTTATGGAATGTTTTAAATGCCACTTCCAGTCGCGCCAATTGGATAATTCTGAAGATGAGTCGATTTTGTTTGCAATGCGTTGTTGTTTTGCTGTAAAAATGGCCATAATATGGTGTTTGATAAATTTGCTATGCGAAAAATCTGAAAGTATCAGCAGATAGTTTCTATACCATAAAAATAATAAAAAATAATGGATTACAGAATTAAAATATTTATTCAGAAAAATGAGCAATGGTTAAAGATTGAATTTGTAAATCAATATTTTAAAATTGATCAAGGTCAAATATTTTGGTTTAAAGTTATGTAAGTTAGTGTATGATATTTTAATAAATTGTCGTATGGAAACAAAATTTCATGTGGTTTTTTGCCTTTGATCATTAATATCTGTAGGTCTACCCAAGAGTTAACTCTTCATTTTTTTTTCGCAAGTCCTGTTTTTTTAAGATATTTGTTTGGTGTTATTGATTACAGAATATATTTAAACTTCAAATTTTGAATAATGATTATAGATACTTTTGAAAACGCTGCTAGATACTATATGATTCATCCAGCACTAGAGATTGTGTTGGATTATATGGAGAATTACGATATCCAGGATTTTCAGGAAGGGCGTGTTGATCTAAGAGGCGACGATGTTTTTGTGAATATAATGGAACAAATGACCAAGCCGGTAGATAAGGCCGTTTGGGAATCCCATGAACGTCATATTGATGTTCACTTTCTTCTTGAGGGTGACGAGATTTTAAAATATGCCGAGGAAAATAAGATGGAGATAGAGGTTCCTTATGATTCAGAGAAGGATTGCACTTTCTTTGGGGGAGACAATGGGATGTCGGTAAACTATCCCAAAGGTGGTTTTGTGATTTTTTTCCCGGAGGAGATTCACAAAGCTATGGTAGCAGTCAACGATAATCCTTCCTCTGTTAAAAAATTGGTCGGAAAGATAAGGGTTGATGGGTGAGCAGAAGAATTGATGAGATAATGAAGTTGTTATTTTTAACGCCAATTTTTTGTTGTAGAGTTGTAGGTGGCTATATATTAAATGTTATAAATAAAAAGAGGAGACTGTGGTGTCTCCTCTTTTTATTTAGTTAAAGTTTTTCTGTAAAGCTGGTATTTCCATAAAGCACCTCATTGAGTCCTTTGCGAATCATGGAAAAATACACGGCAAAAGAAAAATAGATTTCTTTGCCGTCTTTATTTAGAACCTTCTGTTTCCTTGGTAACGGTTATTTCCAAAAGAGTTGTTATGTCTGGCTTCGCCCTTTGGACGAGCCTTTTTAACCACGATGGGGCTGTTGTCAAAGAGGCATTCATTCAGGTCCTTGATGGCCTTCATGGCGGCATCTTCATCTTTCATTTCCACAAATCCGAAACGTTTGGATGTTCCGGTGTCTCTGTCCATAATTACTTTGGCAGATACTACTTCGCCGTATTCGGCAAACAATTCATTTAAGTCGTCGCTTGTGGTAGCGGCGCTTAATTTAGCTACAAAAAGATTCATAAAATTTAAACGTGTAAAAAAGTAAAAAAATAATTTGATTGAATAGAAGTGTTGTAAAGGCAATTCAGAGAAAAATAAAAGAAGTTGCTTACAATGTTTTCTGGACAGAAGAAGATCTGAACAGAATTAAATCTATTTTATGCAAAGTAACAACTTTTTTTTGGTTTGTGGGTTATTTCGATGTGTGAAAAATGTATAAATAAAAGTTTTGTTATGAAGTTAAAAGGTTATCTGACGGTTGTAGCCGCCGTAATTACAATGCTTGTACTTGGAACAATTTACGCATGGAGTATTTATGTGCCCCGACTCATTTCGGAATATGGCTATAGTACGGGTCAGACTCAATTGATATTTGGAGTATTGATAGGCATCTTTACCGTGGCCATGGTTGTAGGTCGTTCACTGTTAGTGCGTTGGGGCCCTTCAAAACTGGCAATGGTAGCAGCAATAATATACGGATTAGGATATGTTATGGCAGGGATTTCCGGTCCCGGCTTTGGAATAATGTTAATAGGTCTTTCGTTACTTGCTGGTGTTGGTACCGGTTTGGGTTATCTAATCTCAATCTCTATACCTGTAGAGTGGTACCCCAACCGTAAAGGACTTATTACCGGTCTGGTTTCAGCTGGTTTTGGTGGGGGTGCTATTCTCGAATCGCTTATCGTGGGACGATTCTTGGCCGAAGGGACCGAATTAACCAGGATTTTTTTGGTGATGGGGTTGGTTAAAGGAACCTTGCTGTTGTCTGCATCTTTTTTTTTCCGTCGCCCTGCTACTCAAGAAACTATTTCCGCCTTGATGCCTATGGGGCGACTCATTAAAGACATAAGGTTTCTTCGTCTATTCTTCGGTATTTTTATCGGCACGTTTGGTGGGCTGCTTATTATCGGTAATCTTAAGCCCATCGGCGGTCAATATCCTATTGATGAAACGATCCTTGTTTTAGGGATAACGGTTTTTTCCATTGCCAATTTTATGGGCCGACTGTTTTGGGGGTGGCTAAATGATATGGTTTCCGGAAAGATTTTGATGCCCTTATCCCTCATTCTTACGGCCGTGGTAACACTTATGATCGGTCTTTTTGCCCTTGACTCGGTCTTTTATCTGACCATGGCTTTTGGGGCAGGCTTTAGTTATGGTGCCAACTTCGTTATATACGCCAAAGAAACGGCTCAGATATATGGATTAGACAATTTGGGGAAAATTTATCCTTTGGTATTTTTAGGCTATGGCATCTCAGGAATTGCAGGACCTTACACCGGAGGGTGGCTACATGATTTATTCGGAAGTTATCAACCGGCGATGTTGGTGGCGTCAGCGCTTTGTTTGTTCGCCTTCGTCGGGATGCTTTGGAGCTCCGGGATAAAACTTGAAGTGGCGAAATCTTGATTTGCAATGGCTCATTTGCAATCTGACAATGAAACGAGCATGTTCATGAAAATACAGAAGCAGAAGTGCACAGGCAGAAGAAGTATTTAGTGGTTGGTTATTAGTGAATAGTGAACAGGCAATGGTCATCACTGTTGGTTAAACTAAAAGCTAAAATAATATTGAGATGACTTAAATTTTTTTTTTCGGGACTATGAATAGATGTTTTATTTAAAGTTTTCAATAATTTCGTAGCTATCCTAACCAAAATCTTAAGTCATGAAAAAAATTATCATTATTATTTTGTTGTTGCCTTTATTTTTTGTTTCCTGTAAAGAAGATGAGGAAATGCCAGTTTCAATTAGCTCAATAGGCGATGAGATTGAGGGGATTGAAGAGATTGGTGAACTAAATAGACTAATCACTAACCACTAATGACTCAAAAATAATCCTTTAGTTTCATTAGATCTATTGATTTAGAGTAATATACCTAGTAAATGAATGACAAAACCAAAAATATGAAACGAATTACTTTTATCCTTTTCCTTTCGCTGAGCAGTATATGGACATTTTCACAAACACAAACGGTCGAATTGGAAGATTTTACCCTTAGAGGAACCTTCAGACCCAAAACCATTTCGGGCCTCCGTTCTATGAACGATGGGAGGTTTTATACAACATTAGAAGGCAATGGGACCAAAATCGTGAAACATTCCTTTAAAACGGGTGAGAAGGTGGCGGTGCTTTTTGATATTGAGAAGATTAAAAAGAATCCTGACTCGGTAAAATATATTGCCGGTTATGAATTTAGTCCTGATGAGACTAAAATACTTGTATATAATGATGTGGAGAGGATTTACAGGCGTTCGTTTCTAGCTCGATATTATGTGTATGATATAAAATACAAAGAATTATTGCCGTTGGCAGATGAGGGCAAACAGCAGGTTCCTTTGTTTTCACCCAACGGTCAGATGGTGGCTTATGTGAAGAATAACAATATCTATCTGAAAAAATTGCGGTTTGGCACCACCAGTGCCGTTACTGAGGACGGAGAAAAGAACCGAATCATCAATGGAATCCCCGACTGGGTCTATGAGGAAGAGTTTGGCTATAATAGTGCCATGGAGTGGTCGCCCAACAGTGAAGACCTGGCCTTTGTGCGGTTCGACGAATCCGAAGTGAGGCAATTCAGCTTTCCCTTGTATGGTGGAAAGATTCCCGAACGGCCGGAATTTGTCCTTTATCCCGGAAGATATGAATATAAATATCCCAAAGCGGGAGAGACGAATTCCAAAGTATCGGTGCATGTTTTTAACGTGAAGAATCGAACCATCAAAACCATGGATCTGGGTGACTTGTCCGATGCCTATGTGCCCCGTTTGCGATGGAGTTATGATCCTGAAAAACTGGGTATTATCAAGTTAAGTCGTTTGCAAAATGAACTCGAGCTAATGGTGGCTAACCCGGCATCAGGAGTCAGCAATACGCTTCTCACCATTCGTGAGGCACAATATGTTCCTGAAAATGTTTTAGATAATTTAAGGTTTCTACCCGACGGTAAACACTTTGTTTATGTGGGACAGGAAGATGGATACAACCATATTCACTTGTACACCATGGCCGGTATAAAAGTGCGGCAGGTAACTTCGGGCCCATGGGAGATCACCGACTTTTATGGCTTTGATGCGGGGAAAAAAGTGTTTTATTTCCAAGCTGCCAAAGAATCACCTCTGCAGCGCGAAATTTATTCCGTTGACATGGAAGGAAAGACCATTGTGCGGCTATCTTCTGATCAAGGGTATAGTGAGGCTGAATTCAGCAGTGATTTCGAGTTTTTTGTCAATACTTGGTCCTCAGCAGGGGAAGTCCCCCAGATAACGGTCTATGATAATAAAGGTAAAAAAGTGAGGGTGCTTGAAGACAACAGCGATTTGAAGAATAGACTGGCACAATTCAATCTTCCCCGAAAGGAGTTTTTCTCATTTACGACTTCGGAAGGAGTGGAACTCAATGGTTATATGATCAAACCCCTCGATTTTGATGAAAGTAAGCAATATCCGGTTCTGATGAACCAATACAGTGGACCGGGATCACAAGAAGTGCTGGATAAATGGCAAATGAACTGGGAACAATATTTGGCAACACAAGGTTATCTTATTGTTACTGTTGATGGTCGTGGGACAGGCGCTCGCGGAGAAGAATTTTTGAAATGCACCTATTTGCAGATGGGACGATATGAGTCCGACGATCAAATTGAAACCGCTCGCTATCTGTCTCAGTTACTTTATGTGGATGATAGTCGTATCGGAATTTGGGGATGGAGTTTTGGTGGGTATATGACCTCATTGTGTCTGAGTAAGTCTGATCTATTTAAGATTGGCATTGCAGTGGCTCCGGTGACTAATTGGCGCTATTATGATACAGTCTATACTGAGCGATTTTTGAGAACTCCTCAAATGAACCCAAAGGGTTATGACGATAATAGTCCCATTAAATTGGCAGAAAATCTGAATGGTAAACTGTTTTTGATACATGGCAGCGCAGACGATAACGTCCATTTTCAAAACACCATGGAATATGCTGAGCAATTGATTCAGGCCGGAAAACAGTTCGAAATGTTTGTTTATCCCAACCGAAATCATTCCATCTATGGGGGGAATACCCGTCACCACCTATATACCATGATGAGTCAATATATATTTGAGAATTTGTAATTGTTGACTTTCATGAGAGAGGCTGCTCGTCGTTTTTTTGACGAATTAATGGCAATAGATGGGGATGAGGCGATTCCGCTTCCGGAAAAAATGAAGCGGTTGCGTGCCTCATTGGAAAAGAGTTGTCGTTATCTGACCCGTGATGAGGGACTCACTTTTTCTAATCTTTTCGGGCGTCTTAATTATGTCTGTAACAAAATGCAGATAGGTGAAACTCATAAAAAGAGGTTGCATCGTTTTAGAATTTTCACCAATAAGGTTATTCAGGGGCATCTCAATCCTGATGAAAAAGATTACACAAGAGGATTGAAGGTGTTAGCTGAAGCATACGGGGCAATATTTGGTACGGAGGTTCCGCAGGAGGTGAGACATCTCTATGCAGGGAAGGAAATGGCAGAAGAATCGGACCAATACTATTATATCAATGTTAAAGGTTTTCGGTGCATTTTGCTGGAAAAAAATACAGAGAAAAAGCAATTATTGGTGCAACCCGATGTGGAGGGGGATATTTCACCAGTTGTAGTTTTGTACAATGTTCATAATGTAAATGAAGAGCTTACTTCTTCGATAGAATTAATGACCCCGGGGCAACAATTACAACTTTTGGATACGCACCGCAATAATGATGGTTCAGTGGTACCAGGATTTATTGTGCTGGAGCCCGACTATTTGGTGGATGTTACTGCAGTAGCCAAGTGTTTTCAGAATATTCAGGGAAAGAAGATTCGCGCTTTTGAATTGTTTTTTGCTGGCCGTGCGGAATTGCGTAAATTGTCTAAAGCGATTCACAAAGGAAATGTAGCCAATCTTTTTTTTGACGAACTTATAAATGAACCACCTGACAATCAGAAGAATTTTGATGATATTTTAAAAGAGTCATTCCGGTCTTTCCCACTTCCATATACTTCACTTTCGGGTATTGATAAGGATTATTTAGATGAGTTGAAGCATCAATTCATTAATTTGAGGCGGGTGGTTGACGAGGAGTTTCTTAAAGGAGATTATCAACCTGTAAGTCGAACCAAAAGCAATCTGGAAGTGTCATTAATGAGCCCGGAGCTGGGACTACAGGGGCGGATGGACCTATTTGATGAATCACCCTCCGAAAATCATCATTACATATCTAAAATCATAGAACTAAAATCGGGAAAACTTCCGTTTCCAAACAATAATCCATCTGTTGTGGCCGAAGATCATTCGGCTCAGGTGCGAATGTATAATATGATGGCTCAGCGTGTGCTGGGATACCATCCTAAAAAGATTTTCAGTGCAGTTTTATATTCCTCGGCCTCGAAATCCGGTGAAGCGGTGCGTTATGTAGATCGATACAAGAGTATTGAGCGGGAGATTATCAATGTAAGAAATCAAATTGTTGCGTGGGAATACCGGATGGCTTCCGACAAGGAACCTTTTCCTCTTTTTGAGAACTTTTTTCAAAATATTGAAGTCAGGAAATATGGTTTAGATCAAACCGATAAGAGATTTAAGTGGTTTTTTTCCAAATTTACTGAATATAAAAAACTCATTTTGGAGAAAATATCACCATTAGAACGTCACTATTATTTTGCTTTTTCTTCTTTTATTGGACGGGAAAAAATATTGAGCAAAGTAGGAGATGGGGAATATACAAAAGGTTTGTCAGCACTTTGGAACAAAACTGATCTCACCGATGAAGACACTTTTAATGAGTTACGCAATCTTAGAATAAAAATTAATAAGGCAGATTTGCCGGAAGCATCCATCACTCTTAGCCGTCCTTCAGACAGCAATCGTTTTATTAATTTCCGTCGTGGGGATATTTGTGTACTCTATCCTCATTCATCTGAAAGATCTTTAGCTACGCAACATCGCGTTCTGAAATGTTCCATTGAACGGTTGACCAATGAGGAAGTAACGGTTAGATTACGACAGAAACAAAGTTCTTTACACTATTTCCAGCGGCATGAATTGTGGGGCTTAGAACACGATTCGCTCGATAATAATTTTGAGCAGATGCAATCGGGTTTGGTGGAGTTTTTAAAACTACCGGAAAGTCGAAGAAATTTATTATTAGGTTTAAAAAAACCGGTTTGTTTCGGACTGTCTTTTAAAGAATTTGTTCCAGTCCATCAAAAAGGATTTCTGGAAGAAAGTCGAATAGAACAAAATCGGGTGTTATTTTCGGCGTGGAATGCCAAAGATTATTATTTATTGGTGGGTCCTCCGGGAACAGGGAAAACCAATTTATTTCTTCAGCGGTTTGTGAAAGAATTGTATCACGAAACAGCATTGAATATTCTTTTGGTTAGTTATACTAACCGAGCTGTGGATGAAATGTGTTCGTCGGTTCGAGGAATGGTTCGAGATAATATGATTCGTATTGGATCGAAATTGGGGTGCGATCCCCAACATGAGGATCTTCTTCTGGATCGAAAAATAAACAATCTGGGTAGTCGACAGGCAATAAGGCATATGATCGAAGAAACCCGACTGTTTGCCGGGACTTTGTCATCCATTCTCGGGAAAAACGAGCTCTTTGAACTGAAAAAATTTGATATAGCAATAGTCGATGAGGCGTCCCAAATATTGGAACCCAATATTATACCACTACTTGGTCGTGTTGATCGCTTCGTGCTTATTGGTGACGAACGACAATTGCCGGCTGTGGTGACCCAGCCCCCTGTAGAATCAGCCATAAATGATGAGCATTTGCATGATATCGGACTGTTTGATCGCCGAAACTCTTACTTTGAACGGTTACTGTGGTTGTGTCGCAAAAAGGGTTGGGATCATGCCTGGGGGGAACTCACCTTTCAGGGAAGGATGCATCCTGAATTGGCACAATTTCCTAATTGTCAGTTTTATGGTAATAAATTAAAACCGGCAGGATTACCTCACCAAAAAGGAGCTCTTGCCTCTGTGTCTTTTTCTGATAACGACATTTTGTCGCAGTGGCTTAGGAAAAGGCGTATGGTTTTTATTCCCTCGGCATTTTTTGTTCGAGAAACCTCTGAAAAATATAATGCTATTGAGGCCCAGGTGATTTGTCTGGTGCTTGAGCAATTAATAAAAATTCATGGTTTTCGAAATGCCGGTGAGATTTCTGATCATGTGGGAATAATTACCCCCTTTCGCAATCAGATTGCCAGCATCAGAGAGGCGTTGGAAGCAAGGGGATTGGATTGTTTTGATTCCATTCAGATTGATACGGTAGAACGTTATCAAGGAAGCCAGAAAGATTTTATTCTGATCTCTTTGTGTATGAACAGCCCTTCCCAATTGGAATTTATGGCTCAAAGCAGGGTATTCTTCAATGAAAAAACAGAGCGGGGGAAAATGTCTGTAATGGTGGATCGAAAGCTAAATGTGATGCTGACTCGGGCCCGTAAACAGATTATTATTACTGGTAATGAAGCTGTTCTGAGATACGATGAGATTTATGGACGATTAATAGAACATATTCGTGAAAAAGGTGGCTATTTTAAGCAAGGTGCCAGGTTTTTGATTGAAGGTTAGAAAGTGCTTTACCGGACATCGAATTTAAGAAAACCTTTTGGGGAATAAATCAATTGCCTTTTGCGGGAATATTATAGAAAGAAGTACATTAATAAGTTGGAGGGAATCATTGAGGGTATGAGCTTCAAATTTCGTTTTCTTTAATTTGATAAAAAAGAGACCTGCCGAATAAGTAGGCAGGCCTCTTTATAAAAAATAGAATTTGACAATTTACTTCCGAGGGGTCTTAGTCAAATAAAATTTGATACCACCGTTTTGGATTAATTCCTCATGGGAAATAAAATAATTTTTAAGTGGTTTGCCGTTGGATTCCATCTTTTGTATGTATATATTTTCCGGTGAGTTGTTTTCGGAATCAATGATTATTCGATCGTTCGAGTAATAATTTTTATCTAAGAGAATGGTTATTTTATTGAAGACCGGAGAGGTGAGTGTATAAACTGGATCTCCGGGAGTAATAGGGTAGAATCCCATCATGCTGTATAGGAGCCAGGCACTCATTGTTCCAGTATCATCATTTCCCGGAAGACCATGAGGTTGAGTGTGGAAGTACCTGTTTATACAGTCTCGCACGGTTTTTTGGGTTCGCCACTCTTCTCCTTTGACAAAATTGAATAAGTAAGGGTAGTTCATATCCGGTTCATTACTCATGTCGAATAAGGAGTCCCTGAAGGCTGTTTGCAATTGGTTGATAAAATGACGATTGCCGCCCATTAGTTTAATGAGACCTTTTATGTCATGAGGAATAGCAAATGAGTATTGCCATGAATTGCCCTCATGAAAACCGTGTACCGGTTCAAAGTTTCTTCCTTGAAAAGGATTAAAATTGGGCATAAAAGAACCATTCTTTTCAACAGGCCTGAGAAGGTTGTATTGTGGGTCAAAATATTTTTTGTATCCAAGTGACCGTTCATACAATCGCTTATGATCACTCTTGTTTCCTAAAGCTTTGGCGAGCTGTGAAAGGTTATAATCAGCTATATAGAATTCAAGAGCTTCGGAGACTGAGTTGTCAAAACTATCCTGAAAGGCAATATAATGGTGTTTCATGTAAAAATCGTTTTGAGGCCGTCGTATGTTATCCTTTTCAGGAGTGTTTGCAGACTTTAGCATTGCCTCATAGGCTGTTTCAATATCGAAATTGTGGAGTCCTCGTAACCAGGAATCGCAAAGTACTATTAGAGCTGGATCTCCTTCCATTACATTGGTTTCTCTGCTGTATAGTTCCCATTTGGGCAACCATCCGTTTTCTTTGTACATGTCAACCATGGATCGAAGCATATCTGTTTGTTGTTTTGGGTAAACCAATGTTAGAAATGGATGGACGGTACGATAAGTATCCCACAATGAAAAAACAGTGTATCTGTCAGATTCTTTATTGGTTTTTATATCGTGTGATTCCATTGCCGGATATTCACCATTGACATCCTGCAGAATGTTTGGGTGTATAAGCGTATGATAAAGAGCTGTATAAAACTTTGTTCTGTCATCCTTGGAACCTCCTTCCACTTCTATCTTTGAAAGCTGGTTGTTCCATTCTTCTCTTGCATTTTGAACAGTTTCTTCAAAATTGAAATCCGGTTGTTCAACATTTAGATTTTCTCTTGCATTTTCGATACTAACATATGAGATTCCCACTTTAGCTTCAATAATTTCTCCTTGACGGGTATTAAAGGTAAACCAGGCCCCAATTTGATCGCCGGCCAATTCTCGAAAGTACTGATTATAGATTTTATATTTTCCACTGGTAGAAGACCATTGGTGCCTGGTCCCTGGTAATTGGGGTTGTTTTTTCCAATAACCACGTTTAATTGCCGGCTTGCTGAATTTAACAACAAAGAATACAGGAAAAACAGCATCAGGGTTATAGCAGAAGGTCCCTAATAATTTGTAACCTTCCACTTCCGTGTCCGAAATCATTTTAACAAATGCTCCTGATTCATTGGTGAGTCCAAGACCCAAGTTGAGAAGAATATTGGCTTGTCCTTCCGGGAATGTGAATCTGTTAATACCAGTTCTTTTTGTGGTTGAGGCTTCGGCTTTTATGGCATACCGGTCCAGAAAAGCTGAATAATAACCGGGACTTGCAGATTCATCACTAAGAGGCGTTCCGTATTTTTTATAATCCACTTCAAGTTTTCCTGTTGTTGGCATCAGAATGATGCTTCCCAAGTCAGGACATCCAACCCCACTAAGGTTGACGTGGGAGAATCCTGTCATTATGTTGTTGTTGTAAACGTATGGATTGGAACACCATCTATCAGTATTGGAATAGTCATTTTCAGGATGAGGGGTAACATTATATGGCACAATAGAAACCATTCCCCAGGGCATTACCGGACCAGGAAACGTAGCTCCATAATTGGAGGTCCCTATAAACGGGTTAACATAGGATGCGAGATCCTGTGAAAAGGATGAATAGGGAAAGGCGGTCAAGACTATTAAGCCTATGAAAAGAGAAAACGATTTAAGTTGATTCATAGCAGAAAAAATTTACTTCCAGAGGTTTTTATTTGGTGTTTCCGACATCTCAAAATAAAGGGTGCCACCACTGATTATTTCTTGGTGGGTAATCCAAGGGCGATTGAGCTTGTTGCCGTTAAGGTACACTTCTTTGATAAATAAATTGGAATCATTAACCTTGGGGGCTTTAATGACAAATGTTTTGTTGTTTTGCAGTTCGATGATAGCTTCCTTCCAGAGAGGAGTGCCCAAATAGTATTTCCCTTCTGCAGGGTTGACTGGATAAAAGCCCATGGAACTTAAAACATACCAAGCTGACATTTGCCCACAGTCTTCATTTCCGCAGTGGCCATTGGGTACAGGCTTGTACATGTTGGTAAGTATTTGTCTTACCCGCTGTTGGGTTTTCCAAGATTCCCCTGTAAAGTGGTAAAGATAGGCTACATGATGACTGGGTTCATTCCCGTGAGCATATTGTCCGATCATTCCGGTGCTGAAAATTGGAAGGTCATCGTTGGCTGATGGAACCAATGTAAACATGCTATCGAGGCGATGGCTAAAATGCTCTATTCCTAGGGTGTCGCGTAATGTTTCGATGTCGTGGGGGACAAACCAAAAGTAGTGCCAACCATTGCTTTCGCAAAAATGTTTGGTGTATTCTAGAGGGTTGAAAGGGGTAACAAATTTACCATCCGACATTCTGGGGCGCATAAAACCGGTTTGCGAATCAAAATGGTTTTTCCAGTAGGAGGCTCTTTTTTTGAAATAGGTGTAATCATCGGTTTTCCCTAAAGCTTTGGCAAAAATGGCAATGCACCAGTCGTCGTAGGCATATTCCAAAGTTTTGGAAACCGACCACTCTTCATGTTTATTTGTTGCCGGGACGTAACCCAACTCCCGATATTGGTCAATTCCGTGGTTGTTGGACATGGCATTGGACTTACATGCTTCATATGCCTTTTCAACATTGAAACCGCCAATGCCTTTGAGATAGGCATCTACGATGACCGGAACAGCATGATAACCAATCATCATATTTGTTTCATTGCCTTGCATGGACCATACGGGCAATAATCCCGTTTCGTCGTAATGGCTCAGCATGGAATTGATCATGTCGGGAACACGATTTGGGTGCATAATGGTGTAGAGTGGGTGGGCGGCTCTAAAAGTATCCCAAAGAGAGAAAGTATCGTATTTGTCGTAACCCTCGGCATGGTGCTTATCCCCATCAGCACCTTTATAATTGCCATTTGCGTCACTGTATAAGGTGGGAGCCAGCATGGATTGGTAAAGTGTTGTATAAAATGTTTCTTTCCAGATAGGATTTGGGGTTTTAATTTTTATTTTTTGTAATTCCTTTTCCCAATGGTTAGATGCTTCTTGGCGGTACTTTTCAAAATTCCATTCGGGTGCTTCCATGTCGATTGCTTTTCGGGCTCCTTTGAGATCTGCACTTGATAAACCGACCTTTACCATTACCTTTTCTCCCTCGTTGGTTTTGAAACGAACGTCAATTTTAGTGAGCTGTCCACTTACGGAGTCGGAATTTACCAATTGGTTATCTTTAAAAAGTTGGACCTTTTGAAAAGGTTTTGAAAACCGGGCAACAAACCAAACCCTTTGATCCGGCGCCCATCCTGACGAAAAGCGATATCCCGAAATCGTTCGGTCATCTTCAATGATAATTCCTGTTTTTACCGGGCGATCCCAGTTGAGCGCATATCCTAGATCTATGATAAAACCTGAATTGTCATCCTCAGAGAAGGTGTATTGGTGCAGCCCTGTTCTTTGAGTTGTAGTTAATTCGGCATTGATGCCAAAGTCTGAAAGAAATACCTGATAGTAGCCTGGTTCAGCCTTCTCATTATCGTGCTTGAATCGAGAATAGGGACGATTGCCGTTTTCGGGCAACATTTTGATGGCTTTGCTATTAACTGGTGTGAGCAAAATATCATATAGATCACCAGCTCCCGTACCTGTCAGATGCAAATGACTAAAGCTGGTAATGATAGTGTCTGGCCAGAAATATCCTGCAATTCGATCCCAACCGGGCATTCCAATGTCCGGGCTTAACTGTACCATTCCAAAAGGCAGGGTGGCTCCAGGATATGTGTTCCCTGGTCCATCCGTCCCCATAAATGGGTTTACCCAGCTAGTCAATCTTTCTTCTGATTTAGTTTTATTATCTGAACATCCAATTGCTGTCAGGAAGAAAAGAATCCAAAAAAAAATGGAATAAATATTTTTCATTGTGATTGTTTTTACCCCAAAAAGGTTACAGCTCACATAGAACAATTTAACTTGGGCTTTAGATATTAAAAATACCAAGAGTGAAGGATCTTAGGTTATCTCTCTTGGTATTTCGATTTTAGTAAGGTAGTTTTTCAATAGGTCTATTTTCTGGTTTTGCTCCAAATTCTTTGTTAGGAATATTCCCCATTTCGAGTTCCAGAATACCGCCTTGCATTATTTCCTTGTATGTTAAATAGGTCCTATTTAAGGGGGTGCCGTTTAAATTTGCACTTTGAATATAAATATTATCCTGATTATTGTTTTGTGCAATAATAGTGAAGGTTTTATCATCAGGCAATTGAATGGTTGCTTTATCCACTTCAGGCGAACCTAGAACAAAAATAGAACTGGCCGGGTTTACCGGATAAAAGCCCAAGGAAGAGAAGAGATACCAAGCAGACATTTGTCCGCAGTCTTCATTTCCAATAAGACCGTCGGGTTGATCGGAATAAAACTCTTTCATGATATAGCGAACTTTTTCGGCGGTTTTCCATTGACGGCCGCAAAAGGCATACAAGTATGCAGCATGATGACTGGGTTCATTACCTTGTGCATATTGTCCAATCAGCCCTGAAATGTCGGGGGATGCTTTCTCCCCAAGGTCTCCAGAAACAACAAAGAAACTGTCAAATTTGGCTTCAAAAGCATCATGGCCTCCCATTAAATCGATTAGCCCATATACATCATGAGGTACTAACCAAGTATATTGCCAAGCATTACCTTCGGTATAGTCGCCTACTTCGTGTACCGATTTAAAAGGATTAAAAGGTGATTTAAATGATCCGTCGTTCAGTAGTGGACGCATAAAACGAGTTTTAGGATCAAAATATAGTTGATAGGCTTTAGAACGTTTTTCATAGTATTCAGCCTTTTCAGTGTCACCCATTTTATCTGCAAATTTGGCAATAGACCAGTCGGCTATGGCATATTCAAGGGCTTTGGATACTGATTCTTTTTCTTTATCCGCAGGGATGAAACCTTTTTCTTTTAAAAAATTTAACCCGAATTCATCATTCATGGAGGTGGCAATGAGCGATTCATAGGCCAGATTGGCATCAAATCCTTTAAATCCTTTAAAGAAGGCATCTGCTACCACTGGCACGGCACTGTATCCAACCATACAATTGGTTTCGTTACCCATGAGGTGCCAGACAGGTAGTTTCCCTTGTTGCTGATATATGGCCAACATGGAATTAATCATGTCGTTTACTCGTTCTGATTGAACAATGGTAAAGAGTGGATGATTGGCCCGGTAAGTATCCCAAAGTGAGAATACGGAGTAGTTTTCAAAACCCGGATCGGAGTATACTTTTTTATCGGTACCTCGGTACGACCGATCATGATCGTTGAAAAGAACCGGTGCAATAAAGGAATGATACATTGCTGTGTAGAAAGTCCGTTTCACCGCTTCATCTGTATCTTCTATAATTATTTTGGAGAGTTCACGATTCCATTTATCTTTGGCTTCGGCTCTAACGCGGCCAAAGTCCCAGTGAGGTATTTCATGTTCTATATTTTTTAATGCGGCTTCGTAGCTAACCGGAGATATGCCTACTTTAAGATCAATGGATTCATTTTCTTTAGTTTGAAAGCTCAATACTCCCACCACATCTTGGCCTTCAGCTTCTGTTTTAGAGATTTGTTGATCCTGAACATGTAGAGCCAAATGTTTGATTGGTTTGGAAAGGACGATGGCAAAGAATAGACTTTGATCTTTTGCCCATCCGGAAGAATGTCTGAAACCGGCAAGAGTGGTGTCATTAAGTTGTATTAGCTTGGTGTTAATTGATTTGTCCCATCCAATGCCCAATTCCAAATTAATGGCGATATGTGATTGTTCATTAAAAGGAAAGGTATATCTGTGAAATGAGACTCTTTCAGATGCAGTAATTTTTACATTGATGCCATAAGTTAGCAAATCTACTTCATAGAATCCGGGTTCAGCTTTTTCCCTGTCATGTGTGTAAAGGGATGCATAACCATTTAGTGGTTGTTGAATGGTGCCAGGAGAGAATTGTATTTTGCCGGTAAATGGGGTGATCAAAACATCTCCCAAGTCGCCGATTCCTGTACCGCTAAGATGAAGCTGAGAAAAACCCGTAACGATGCTGTCAGAGTAATGATAACCAGAACACCAGTCCCATCCTCTTACATAGTTGGTGGGGCCTGGTTGAACCGCTCCAAACGGTACATTGGCTCCAAGAAATACATGACCGTGATCGTCTGTCCCAATATAAGGGTTAACGTATTGGGTTAGATCTTCTTTGGTTGCTGTGAATTTGCTTTCAGAACACCCTATCAGGAAAATAATTGAAAACAGAAGTCCCAAAGAGGATTTCTTTATGGCATTTATGAGCCTGTTCTCTGACAAAAAAGAATGTTGCAACATAAAATATTCGTTTTAATGGTTTAATTTACATTGAATGAGTACTCAAGAATTGGTTTAAGTTCGTTTTTGGAAACCTAAATTTTTATAATGATCTTTTTATGATTTTTTATCGATTGTTCACAGTATACCAATTATTTAACTCGTTTACCGGTACCTGAGTAGAAGTATTCACCGGTTGATTCCCCTGCAATCTTTTGACAAAAGTTTTCCTTTTGTTGGCGGTTTGGAAGGTATCTATTCCAAATGTTTTCAGTCCTTGTTTCCAGCTTAGATTACGAAATATTTTGATATTCAGAGTCCAAAAACTAATATGTAAGCGCTGGCTATGAAAACCTTTAGTTTTGTATGGATTGTACTGGCTTCGAGCTTCTGAGGAAATGGCATTTGCATTTTTATAAACAAAGGTTGTGCCGGAAGTGGTTGTTAATGTAATGGCCTGGAGAGATATAGTGGATTCTCCCGCTCTTGCCAAACCATGAAGGGGGGCGTTCCTCCAGTTGTAGGTAAGAACCTTCAAACGTTCAATAGGCGGATTATTGTAACCAAGAAGAAAGATTTTCTCTTTTAAAGCCAGTAATTTAAAAAGTGATTTAGCTTGGGTTCCGATATCAAGCACCTCAGCTAGGATGGACGCTTTTGGGGCGTTGAATACTATAGCCAAAACAAAATTTATTATTAGTACTGAAATAAATAAATAATTTATTTTTTCCATTTTTTAATTTGCAAGAAAGTTGATTAAAACATTGGTTTGTGAGATTTTTATTGTTTTGCTTCTTCTGAATTCAAGGAATTATTGTTTTGGTTAATATTTGGTATAATAATTTTACCATACTTGTTTTAATAAATTTGTATTCTTGATTTTATTAGCTCACTTTTTCCGAAAGATAGGAACAAGTCATGATAATTCTATGATCATTTTTTTCATAATGTTGAAATATTTGTTTGTTTTAGCTTTTGAATAATTGGTATGGTATTGAATTGCTTTGTTTTAGTTTGTTAGGTGCTTTAGTTTTAAGAAGTGGAGTTTAAAAATGTTATAAAAAATTAACAAGTTATTTGTATCTTAATTGGTGCGGATGTTTCCTCAAAAAATAATTTAAAGCATTAATCGTTGGTAAAAAACAGAATTAAAATGTGTCGAGAATTTTTTTCATTGTTGTGATCTGAGTTTCATCACAGGTAATAATATTGCCAAATCCGAACTGGTCGATCTTGGAATTTTTGTTAGGAAGAATTATTCTGGCAGAGGCATGAACTTCATTTACTCCTGTTTGTTCTACAATGTTTTTAAGATTTTCAGGTCTTATCCCTCCTCCCGGCATAATTGAAATGTGATTTCCGGCCAACATAACGAGTTTCTTGATAAATGGGATTGCGTCGGAGGCTTTTGTAGCTTGTCCTGACGTCAGGATTCTTTGGCAGCCTGCATTAATAACTGATTGTAGTGCTTTGGCGGGGTTGGTAGTGAGGTCAAAGGCTCGAATAAAGGTAACCTCCATAGGATAAGCTGTATTAACCAATTCTTTTAGTCGTATTTCATCTACTGTGTAATCCGGTTTCTGAATAGCAGTGGCTATGCCATCGCATCCTACTTCTTTACAAAACAGAATGTCTTCTTTCATCATTTCAAACTCGTCAGAGCTATAACAGAAATTTCCTCCTCTAGGTCTGATTATTGGAACTATTTTTTGTTTGGTAGCTTTTCTGGCTGCTTTTATTAATGAATGGTTTGGGGTAGTCCCTCCCTCTGCGGGGTTACTGCAAAGTTCAATCCTATCAGCTCCGGCATTGAAAGCTTTGATGGCCGAATCAAGAGAGAAAACACATATTTCTAATTGCATTGCAATAAATTTTAATGATAATATTTAAGGAAAACTTTTAAAGGGTTATCCATATTACAACAATTTATAGGTCAATTCTGTAGAATTTATCTGTTTGTGAATAATTTCAAATTCTTATTCTTACTTTTTTAATAGGAAAATTTCAATTAATTTAATCGGAAAAAGCAATATTTTACATTTGCTTTTCTATCATATTTGGTTGGATTGTGCTTTTTTATGCTGATTGATTTTTAGGTGTTTAGTCATTTATTACCTTATTATCTATATATTGCGAATATACAAAAATTAATAAAAAAGAAAATTCTTTTATAACTTTTTTGTAAAAGTTTTGCAAGAAAGGAAAAAAAATAAGTTCTTTGTAGAAATGTATTATTTAGGTTATGGAGGACTATTTATTTAACAGTTATCTTTTTTCAATATTGTCAAATTTTGAAAAAAAGAAGTATCAACTTTCAGTCAGGATACTGAAATATTTATATTTCCGGGGCCCAAATCCTGTTGCAGATATTTGTAATCATTTAAAAATAAGTACTCCTAATGGAAATGCCATTTTGGGAATACTAATGTCTAAGGGATTAATAGAAAAAAAAGGATATGGATTATCCAAGGGGGGACGGAAACCGGAACTTTATGGAATTAAAGATGATGCCTTTTATGTGATAAGTGTGGATATGAATATTCACCAGACACAATTGGCTATATTTGATAGTTCCAATGCCAAAATAAGAGAAGTGGAGACTTTTCCACTAGAAATGGATAATGAGGTCAGTACGCTAAGTACTCTTGTTTCAAGAATAAATTCCTATGTAAAAAAAACGGGCGTTGATAAGAAGAAAATTATCGGCGTTGGGGTTAGTTTTCCTGGTTTAGTGGATTCATCGGCAGGAATTAACTATTCCTATTTTAATTTTGGTGAAAAATCGGTAAGGAGCCTTCTTCAAGAACAATTGCAACTTCCTGTATTTGTAGAAAACGATGCCAAGGCCGTAGCACTTGCCATTTGGCGGTTTGGCATTGCCAAACATCAAAAAGATGTTTTAGTATTGTTTTTGGATTGGGGGATTGGTCTTGGGATGATTCTAAATGGTAAATTGTATCGTGGCAATGAAGGTTTAGCAGGTGAATTTAGTCACATTCCTATGGTAGAAAATGGAGAATCGTGTATTTGCGGGAAAAACGGGTGTTTGCAAACTATTGCGGCAGGAGCGACCCTAGTTCGAAAGGCTCGAGAAGGAATCTTACAAGGTAAAAGTTCATTGATGTCTCATTTTGAAGAAGAAAACATACGAGAAGTAGATTTACAAACGGTTGTGGCTGCTGCTTTGAAAGGAGACCAGTTTGCAATAAATTTACTTTCTGAAATTGGAGAACATTTGGGGAAAGGAATTTCCATTCTGATCCAATTATTTAATCCTGGAATGATCGTTTTAACCGGGAAAATGGCTGAGGCAGGTCAATATCTGACCATTCCTATACAACAAGCCATTAATACTTATTCGATGCATAAGATCAGTGAAAATATGAAGATGAGACACTCAGATATGGGGAAAGAGGTAGGCTTGAAAGGAGCATTAGCTGTTGTAATGGAGGATGCTTTTGATGCGCTTGGCAGGGTTTTTAATAGGAAAAAAATGAAATCCCCCTTATTGGTTTAGTAAACAAACTAAATTGGATTCCTTTGACGGATGGTTTTTGTATAATTCTTTGCTGTAAAATTGTCGGAAAATGGTGAAATATTTAATAATATTGGTAGTTCTTTCTGGATTTCTGTTTTCTTGTGAAAAAAAAGATACAATTTTCAGGAGTGAGAAAATACATAAAACTGTTATGGAAAATCTGGAAGAACAACAGAAACTTGCTTCCGGAAGATTTGAACAGCTTTTTTCTGTCTTTGATGAAAAGTTAACATCACGAGAAGAACAGGCATTAAGTTTTTTGTTCGCTTATATGCCTTTATCCGATCTTTCCAATTACGATGGACATTTTTTCCTTGAACAGGTTAGATATTCCTTAAGGGCTAGAGATTATTTCAAGTGGGGGAAAAGGGTTCCCTCTGATCTTTTTCTTCACTATGTTTTACCATGTCGAGTAAATAATGAATATCTTGACACCGCCAGAAAGGTGTTTTTTGAAGATTTGAAAGAGAGGCTAATTGGCCTGAGCATGCGTGAAGCTGCCTTGGAGATAAATCATTGGTGTCATGAACGGGTTACCTATCAATCAACAGATGGATATCGTACAAGTTCTCCAATGAATACCATTAAAACTGCATTTGGACGGTGTGGGGAGCAGTCAACATTAACCGTCTCGGCATTGAGAGCGGTTGGGATACCGGCCCGACAAATATATACACCACGTTGGGCGCATACTGATGACAATCATGCATGGGTGGAAGTTTGGGTAGATGGTCAGTGGTATTATATGGGGGCTTGTGAACCAGAACCGGAACTTGATATGGGATGGTTTGAAGGCCCGGCCACTAGAGCCATGTTGTTGCATCACAAGGCCTATGGACATATCCCTACTATGGAGAAGATTAATTCAGTTAGCCATTACTTTACTGAAATTAATGTACTTAATAGATATGCACCAGTAAGGAATATAATTGTGAAAGTCTTGGATGAGGGTGGGATTCCGGTGAAAGGGGCCAACGTTCAATTTAAATATCCCAATTATGCCGAATTATACCCTTTGGCCACTGTTATTACAAATGATGAGGGTGTTTGTAATTTGATGACAGGTAATGGAGATTTGTTGGTTTGGTCCCGATATGAGGGCCAATTTGCCTGGAAAAAATCGGAAGTGGCAGATAGGGATACGTTAGTTCTTTTTTTGGGATCATTGCCTAAAGACGGAAGTGTACATAGTTATTTATTTCATGCACCACCACCATCGGTGACGCCTGATCATAGCAACATTGATCGTACAAATCACATAAAGCGGTTACATTCGGAGGATTCAATTAGGGCCGCTTACGAACAAACATTTATTGATTCTGTAGCTGCTACTGCAACCGCGATGAAATATAACCTTGATAGGGAAAAAATTTTGTTGTTATTTAAGCAAAGTAGAGGCAATTGGAAAACTATAAAGCAATTTTTAGACTACGCTGCACCTAAAGATCCCGCAAAGGCCATTGCCTTACTTTCTGTTATTTCTCCAAAAGACAGAAGAGATACTCCTTTGAGGGTTTTGAAAGATCATTTTGATAATTCAGATAATCCGCAAAAATATGGTTGGGAATTTTATGTGAATTACGTTTTGAACCCGAGAGTCGGAAATGAGTTAATATCAGAATATAAAGGGCAGTTTCAAAAGCATTTTACACCTAGCTTTCAGGAGGAAGTGCGAAGGGACATTCGCTATTTACTTGATTGGGGGAAAGACAGTATAACTATAAGAAGCAAGGCTAATCCTTGGGGTGTTCCACAAATGCCTATTGGAGTTTTAGAAATGAAGGTTGCAGATAAAAATTCACTCAATATATTTTTTATTTCTGTGGCCCGCAGTTTTGGTTTAGCGGCGCGTATAGATGCAGTAAGAAATCAACCTCAGATTTATCAAGAAGGGGAATGGGTAGATATTAATTTCGAAAAAGGGACTGTTGGCAATTCCCCTAAAGGAATCCTTGAACTTAAATTTGATAGTGGCTCTAAAACAGTGATTCCTCCAGGCTATTTTAAGGATTTTACATTGGCAAAATTTACTGGGAAAGAGTTTGTGACATTGGATTATAGCAATAGCAATTTATTTGAAAAATTCCCAGTTAAGTTGGATTTGGATGAAGGGGTATATTCATTGACTACCGTTCGAAGACTTTCTGATGGTTCGGTTAGGACTAGAGTGCAGTATTTTCAAGTTTTGTCAGGAAAACAGTTGGCTATTAGTGTAATCATTCCGGAACTTCAAGAAACAAAAAAAGATGTGGTAAATTTTGAAATGAATTTAAATACACCCGTTCAGGATTTTCTTAACAAACAGGAAATAATGTTAGAAGAACTGGTCGGAGAAAATGGAATGGTTATCATTTGGCTGGATCTCTCTCTTGAACCTTCAAAGCATTTGCTCAATGATTTAATCCGGTTAAGAAGTAATTTTAATAACTGGAAAGGGAATATTGCTTTGTTATTGAATTCTGAAAAATTATCAAAGAGTTTTAGCTTGACAGAGTATCAAGGTCTTCCGTCTCGCTCCATTTTCTTGATTGATCATTCAGCATTTCTTTTTAAAGATTATCAGAAAAAAAGAGGCGGAGAGCCAAACTATAATATGCCATTGGTGCTTGTCTTGAATTCTGAACAAAGGGTTATTTACGAATCAACCGGATACCGTATCGGTATTGGCGATGAAGTGCTTGGAAAAGTGATTGAAGGTTGTATCGTGCCTTAAATAATCATTGGATTTACTTATAATATGAATAATTGTTGAGCCACCTTTTTTAATTCTTAAGTTATGAACCGAGGCGTTATTATTTTCTTAATTTTTATAATGTTGGGGGCATTTACCTGCATGGGGCAGGCTATATATGAAGATGAACGATATGTTCCCGAGACGGATTCTCTTGTACTAAGGAAGTTAAACCAATGGCAGGATTTAAAGTTTGGTCTTCTAATGCATTGGGGGGCTTATAGTCAATGGGGAATAGTTGAGTCATGGAGTATTTGTGCCGAGGATGAGGGATGGTGTCGAAGGCCTTATGAAGATTATGAAGCTTATAAAAAGGAATATGAAAATTTAAAACGCACTTTTAACCCTGTAGAATTCAATCCGGATAAATGGGCCATAGCAGCAAAAAATGCAGGGATGAGATATGTTGTTTTCACAACCAAACATCATGATGGATTTTGTATGTTTGATTCTAAATATACCGACTATAAGGTTACCTCGAAAGATTGTCCGTTTCATACTAATCCCCGTGCGAATATAACCCGAGAAATATTTGATGCATTTCGGGCAAAAGACTTCTGGGTGGGTGCTTATTTTTCCAAACCAGACTGGCACAACGAAAATTACTGGTGGCCAAATTTTGCCACCCCCGATCGAAATGTTAATTATGATCCGGAAGCCTATCCTGAAAAATGGGAATCTTTTGTGCAGTTTACTCATAATCAGATCATGGAATTGATGACCGATTATGGTCATGTGGATATTCTTTGGTTGGATGGTGGATGGGTTGCCAAAAAATCACCAGAAATGATTCGACGGGCATATGAAGAAAAGTTGAAAAGATCTCAAACCGGTTTTTTAAAAGCACAAGTTATTAATCAGGACATCCGAATGGATGAGTTGGTTCAAAAAGTTCGTGCAGAACAACCGGGCTTGATTGTTGTTGACCGGGCTGTTTATGGTAAAAATCAAAATTACCTAACACCTGAAAACAGAGTGCCGGAGAAGTCTTTACCCTATCCTTGGGAATCATGTATTATTTCCGGAGGAGGTTGGTCATATACTCCGGATGCGACTTATATGACGGGTGACGAGGCTGTTCATCTGTTGATTGATGTTGTTGTTAAGGGTGGAAATTTGTTACTTAATGTAGCACCGGGACCCAATGGTGACTGGCAAAAGGGGGCATATGAGTTGCTTGAAAAGATCGGTTCGTGGATGAAGGTCAATCAGGAAGCTATTTATGGGACGCGTCCTCTTGAACCCTTCAAAGAAGATAATATTGGGATGACGCAAAAAGAAGGTCATGCATATTTTATTTATATGGACAAAGAGAAAAGTGGTAAGATGCCGCGGAAAGTACATATCAAAGCTCACCAACCAGTTTCTGGTGCCTCGGTGACATTGCTCGGGTTTGATTTTCCGCTCAAATGGATACCTGTCAATAATGGATTTGAAGTGAATATACCAGCAAAGTTGAGAAATAATCCACCCTCAAAATATGCCTGGGTATTTAAGGTTTCAAAATTAAAATAGAAGAGGTTTTATTTATATTGCTTTAGCATCAAAATGATTTGATTTTTTAGCGTTTTAAACTGATAAAACTGTTTTGTGATCAAGTCTTTGTGATATTTGTTCTGTTATTTGTAAGTATTGATAAACAAGGTTTTAAAAATTATTCATATGAAAAATTTCCTTCTTTTTTTGTTGCTTCTTACAGTTGTTCTTTACCCTATCAAGGCTCTGTCTCAGGATACAATAAATATTACCACACATGACCATGTGTTTATTCACACAAATGTTAAAGAGGGTACAAATTCTTTTTTAGGGTGGGGAAAATTTCCTGAACAAAATAAAAACATTCGCCGAATTAAAATGCAAGTCACTCTTGGACATCCCGATTCTGCATCAATAGCTCACTGGGATTATTTGGATTTTATCAATCTTAGAAGAGTTGGTGGTAAGTCGGGTGTTTCTGAAAATATTGAGTTGGGACGCTTAATTACTCCATACGGCAGTAGTTTTACAAAGGATTGGTCTTTTACATGGGAGATTGATGTCACTGATTTTTCCATGCTGCTTCGTGATAGTGTTGAGATAGAATATGTACATACGGGATATGAACCCGAAAAGTTAGGGTGGTCACTAACTGTAAATTTTGAAATTCTTACCGGACCGGTAATTGCTGATCCCATATCTATCGAAGAACTATATAAGGGATCTTTTCCTTATGGAAATGAAAAGGATCCAATTGAAAACTATCTTAAACCTGTTTCTGTAACCTTTGCCGGCAATGCTGATTTTGGACGTATAAGGATTCAACATACAGGACATGGGTTTGGGCGTCCAGATTATTGTAGCGAATTCTGTACTAGATGGAGAAAAATTATTTTCAATGGCGAAGTTATTGATAAAAGAGATTTGTGGAAAGATTGTGGACGGAATCCGTTGTATCCTCAGGGAGGTACTTGGATTTATGATCGAGGCCATTGGTGTCCAGGCGATTTACAAAAACCTGATGTCTATGATGTGAAGGCTGTATCAAAAGAGAATACTATTGATATTGACATGATGCCTTACATTGATTCGGTTGGAGAGGTAGAAGGTAAGGAAGTTGTTACGGCCTACTTAATTCAATATGCTGCTCCCAATCATCAAAATGATGTGATTATTGAAGATATTGAAGTTCCCACCAATAAGCAAAACTATGGCCGACGCAATCCGGCTGTCTTTAACCCCGTTATTAAGATAAAAAATGTGGGCAGTCAACCTTTAAGGAAGCTTAAAATCAAGTATGGTACAAAGGGATTTAAGAGCAAAACCTATCAATGGGAAGGATCATTAGGCTTTTATGAAGAGGAAACGGTTACTCTTCCCGGCCCCGTGGACTTTGAGGATGGAAATAACTTGTTTGAAGTATATTTATTGCAACCAAATGGGAAAAAAGATCAATGGAGGTACGACAATTCCATGTCCGCCATTTTCAGTTCTCCGAAAAAGCTCCCACTTGATATTGTAGTTAATTATAAAACCAATAATAGACCAGAGGAGAACCTTCTATTTCTTATAAACGAAAAATTAGATACCGTATATCATCGTCGCCCAGATCAGTGTCTTTCAGATACTCTTTATGCAGATACGTTACATTTAGAGCCGGGAATCTATGAGTTTGAACTTTTGGACAAAGGGGGAAATGGCTTGGAATTTTGGGCAGAGCCGGAACATGGATATGGATATTTACGTTTTCATGATTTGGAAGGTAATATTCTACATCATTTTTTAAGTGATTGCGGAAATGGTCAATTTTTAGCTTTTGAGGCTGTCGAAGGGGCCGTTCCTGATTCTACGGTTTCGCAAAACGCTTTTTTTATTTATCCAAGACGCACGAAAAATAAACTTGAGTTGGATGCTTTTCTTGATAAAACAGGGAAATTACGAGTTCAGTTTATGGCTGATGGAGACCCTGTTGAAGTGCATGAATATAAACAATTCAAAAAAGGTACATTTGAGTACTATATTGGATACCTTTCCAAAGGAAGGTATGTGGTAGAAATATATGTTGATGATAAATTAGTTCATAAAGATCGGATTAATCGTGATTAAGGTGTTGAATATTAGGATTTCAAAAAAGGTGGTTTGGGCCGGATTAATGTTTGTTTTCGTTTTCGGTCTTCAAGGTTGTAAGTTTTTTGATGGTGTCGAGGGAAAGGAAACATCTGGGCATAGAGACAATGGTATGCCTTTGTTTAATCCTCGAAATTATGTATGTTATAAGGTAAGATCTCCTCTTGTTATTGATGGAATCTTTAATGAAGAGTCATGGTTGTTGGTGCCTTGGACCGAACCTTTTCAGGATATCAGGGGCGGAGATTTCCCTTCTCCACAATTTGAAACCAAAGTAAAAATGTTATGGGATGACCGCTATTTGTATGTGGCTGCCATCCTTGAAGAACCTCACATTCAAGGAAAAATAACGCAAAGAGACGCTGTGATTTTTCACGATAATGATTTTGAGGTTTTTATTGATCCTAATGGAGATACTCACTTGTATTATGAGTTAGAGATAAATGCACTTAATACAATTTGGGATTTATTGTTGGTGAAGCCATACCGAGATGGAGGACCTGCCGTTAACGGATTTGATACAAAGGGGATTCGAACCGCTGTATTTGTTGATGGAACCTTGAATAATCCTTCCGATATTGACAAGTGTTGGTGTGTTGAATTAGCTATTCCATTTGATGCACTGTCTGATATTAGCAACTCTCGGAAACCGGTTGATGGAGATCAGTGGCGAATTAATTTTAGTCGTGTACAATGGCATACAGATATTGTAGAAGGTGAGTATGTTAAGCGCACTAATGCCGAAACTGGAAAAACATTGCCTGAAGAAAATTGGGTTTGGTCGCCTCAAGGAGTCGTAAATATGCACCGTCCGGAAACCTGGGGATTTGTTCAGTTTTCTAATATTCAGGCGGGAGCCGGAACAGTTGATTTTGAATTCAAGCCTGTCGAGAACGTTAAATGGGTATTACGTAGCATCTATTTAGCACAGAGAAGGTACTATTCTGAGTTTGGCGAATATACGGAGGATTTATCACTTCTTGTAAATAGAGGATTTGTTTCTGAAAATATCCCTTATGTGGTTGATATTAAAAAAATATGGGGAACTTATGTTGCCAGAATGAAAACAGAACTTGGGACATGGTTTATAAATAATGAAGGATTTATTTGGTCGGAGGAATCAAATTAGACCAAATATGAAACAGCCTAAAAACTATTTTAAATACTTCGTCATGCGACTTCTATTCCGCCAAAAATTTAAGTGAATAGTATATTAATGAATGAAGTTCCAAAAAACTTATCCTTTTTTAGTACTAAGAATCCGTAGGGAATAATGAATTGGTAGAAAAAGATGACATGCTGGAAGTCTTTTAAGATCCTAAAAATGAGGGTATCAATTTTATTGTAAAAAAGCCTATAGATATGTTCCAAAGTAAAATTACCATTACATTTATTTTGGTTTTGATGATCACTGAAGTTTTTTCGCAGGCATCATCTGAAGAAAAAGCAAAGAGAATGGAATGGTTTAAGGATGCTAAGCTTGGTATTTTCGTGCATTACGGCATTTATGCCGTGAACGGAATTGATGAATCATGGTCATTTTTTAATGGGTATATCACCTACGATGATTATATGAATCAGTTAGATGGGTTTACAGCCTCTCAATATGATGCGGAACGATGGGTGAAACTTTTTAAAGAAGCGGGAGCAAAATACGCAGTTCTCACCTCCAAACATCATGATGGTGTTGCCCTTTGGAAAGGTGATTGGGACCATCTCAACGTTGTTGATGATACACCTGCAGGTCGTGATCTGATAAAACCTTTTGTTGATGCATTACGCGATAATGACATGAAAGTAGGGCTTTATTATTCCCTTATCGATTGGTCGCATCCGGCTTACCCTGCGGTTACCAGAAATAAAACACGCTATGAGAATGACCAGGAGCGATGGATGGATTTTGTAAATTTTTATTTCAAGCAAGTTATAGAGCTATCAAAAAGATATAATCCTGATCTTTACTGGTTTGATGGGGATTGGGAGCATAGTGCAGATGAATGGCATGCGCAAGAACTTAGAGAAACTCTATTCCGCTATAATGATGGCGTAATTATCAACAGTCGTTTGAAAGGAAATGGTGATTACGGTACCCCTGAACAGGGAGTTCCGGTGGGCATTCCGGAGAATCCATATTGGGAACTATGTATGACAATGAATGATAGTTGGGGGTTTCAATATAACGATCATAATTACAAAACTCCTTATCAACTGCTTTGGACCTTTGTGGATTGTATCAGTAAAGGGGGGAATTTGTTATTAGATGTTGGACCTATGGCAAATGGAGCTATCCCTGGGCCCCAAATTAAAATACTTGAAGCTTTTGCCAGATGGACTGACAAGCATGTAGAGGCTATCTATGGAACCAGAAAGGGAATTGGGCCAGGACATTTCTTTGGTCCTACAGCCCTTAGCAAAGATCGTAAAACTCTCTATCTTTATATTAATTATAAACCTGATTTGCCCTTGACGATTAAGGGGCTGGCATCGAAAGTTAAGGACGTCCGAATTGTGGGCAATAATGTCAAACTTAAATTTGAATTTAATGAATCTTCAGGTCAGTTGTCGTTTGTGCTTCCGCCTGAAGTGACAGATCCAGTTATAACTGTTGTAGCCGTTGATTTTCCAGAACAGGTGAAATTGAGATCCCCAAAATCTTCTTTGACGTGGTCTTTTGTTAACTATTTAGGGAAAGATAATCGGTGGGTTCAAAAACATTTGCCTCTGCTTGGAGAATGGCAGGAGGGAATTTCGAATCTTCACTATGCGGGGCCTTCGATGCTGTCTGAAGATAAGCGTATACTGTATCTTTTGATTAATGGTAAGCCCAACGGCCCATTGGTCTTAAAAGGGCTTAAGAATAATATCAACCGGATCTGGGTGGTTGGTAACGGAGCAAAATTGAGTCATCAGTTAATTGGGAAACTTTATTGGAGCCAGGTGCCGGGAATTGTTTATATCGAAGTCCCTGACAATGTAATTGATCAAAAATCAACTGTGGTTGCTGTTTTACTTGACGCACCCATTTCGCTTTATTCTGAAGAGGGACATGCGATAGAGAGTAATTAAGTTATTCTAATATTTTATTTTTAAGGTGTTTCCTTGATAGTATCCAAACCTTACAAACAAAATACTTATTTGCCATGCATTAGGGTAATAATGTTTGGGTGGCTAAAGTTGATTAACTAAAGTCAATATTGTTCAAGCAAATTGTAAAAGTGATTATTCTTCTTCATGTGATTCAATTGATTGTTGGTCTGTAATAATTTTCTTTTTGGAATATTTCAAATTTCGGTCTGATAGGTATCGAACCGATGATCAAGTCAAATGTTTATATTTTCTATTGTGTTAAGTTTTATTGGCTACCTCTGTAAATACAGGGTTGTTTGCCATGTCCTATAATGCAGCAATTTTTTTACTTTTGTTTCTCGAGTGTTAAAGAGTGTTTTTTTAAGTAAATATTTTTCAGGCAAAACTTAGATTAATTGAAAATAGATTGCATACTTTTATAAAAAATGAATGAAAGTTTGCGTAAAAGATATAAAAAAACGTATATTTGCGTTATTGTTAATTTTCTTTTAACATTAAATAAAGAAATCATTTTAAAAAATGTCATGTCATATTTTGTTTTTGAAATAAGATATGTGATTTAATTTAATTTAGTGATAGTATGTTCATTTTTAGATGGTTAATTGTATTTTTTATTTTTAATTAAACTTCAAGTCTATGAGTCAATTAAAAAGTTGTTTTCCTATTGATGAGGGAAAATGGAGTAGGAAATATCGTAAATTGGCAGTGGTCGTTTTTCTGACTTTTGTTAGTTTTTCTGCGACTTATGCTATTGATAGACAGGGTAACGATAGTCGTTATCTTGATGAGCAGCAAGATCAGATAGTGTCGGTTTCGGGAAAAATTGTGGATACCAATGGTGCACCCATCCCTGGTGTGAATATTGTTGTAGAAGGTTCTGGCAGTGGTACCATTACCAATATGGATGGAGAATATAACTTGGAAGCACCTGCCGATGGAATACTTGTTTTTTCTTTTATTGGATTCAATACGCAAAGAATTGCTGTTGAAGGACGTTCAACCATTGATGTAACTTTAGTGGAAGAAACTTTGGGTTTAGATGAGGTGGTTGTGACAGCATTAGGGATAAAAAAAGAGGCCAAAGCTTTGGGATATTCTGTATCAAAAGTTGACGGGGAAAGAATTATGGCTAGTGGAACTCCCGCCAACCCTCTTCAATCGCTTTATGGAAGTGCAGCTGGAGTTCAGGTTGCTTCTACAGCTTCTGGACCTGCAGGAGGTATGAAGATTAATATTCGAAACGCAGTGTCTTTTGACGAAAATTCCAGTACCAGACCATTGATTGTTGTTGATGGTGTGCCAATTCATGATGAAAATACTGGGATTGGTTATGGCGTTAATGATCGAGACAATGGGACGGGTATTAATGATATTAATCCTAATGATATTGCATCTTTTGAGATTTTAAAAGGTGCTAAAGCATCTGTATTATACGGTAGTGAAGGTGCAAATGGTGTTATTTTAATTACTACTAAGTCAGGTTCCAAATCAAAAGGGTTGGGCATCTCCGCTTCTTATACCACTTCTTGGGATAAAATCGCTTTTATGCCGGAACTTCAAAATCAATATGGTACGGGAAGAAGTCCTAGCAACACGGAAACCGATGCTCAAGGTTTTTTTCTGGATGAAAATGGACAGAGAACGTTGGATTACAGTGGTCAGGCTTTTGGACCGAAGTTCGATCCAAATGTTACATTGAATTGGTGGGATGGAAGTCAACGTCCATGGGTGCCACAAACTGATAATATTTATGATGACATGTTCAGAACAGGGCGGCAATCAACATCTAATGTGTCTGTTAGTTCTGGAAATGAAAATGGTTCAATTCGTTTATCTTTAACCAATATGCGTTTAACACCGGTTTTGCCGGCCGGAAAGTATGAAAAGAATTCATTTAGCCTAAGTGCTCAATATAAGATTAATGATTATATTTCTTTAAAATATTCGGGGAACTATTATGTTACTTCTAATGAGAATGCTGCAAATGCTAATACCTTTGATTCTCAGGGGGCAAGAACAGCAATAGGAGCTTATAGCGCGGATATAAATGTAGATTTAATCAGAAGCAAGCTGATAACTCCCGAAGGTTATAATTATTTTGCAAATCCTAATTTGACTAACTTTTTCTCTTCCGGTCGTTCTGCTATTGCTAATTTTTTCTGGGATCAGGAACAGAATGAATCAACTTATGACCGTTTTCACAATATTCAGTCTCTTACTCTTGATGTTAGCATAAATGACATTTTTAGTGCAACTGTTATGGGAGGATTGGATGCTACCACTGATCGAGATGTTTACAAAGGGAAGTTAATGGATCCCTCATTGATTGGCCCGAATAGTGGTTCATCATATTTTGATGAATCCAGAGTTATTCGTAAAACCTATGGTCAGGGTATGATCAATTTTGATACTAACTTTTCTGATTTTAATTTTTCTGGGTTTGTTGGTGGTATTATCCGACATAATTATTATGAAATGAAAGGCGCTAAAAGAGAGGGCGGAATGGTAATACCTAATTTCTTTTCATTTAATAATCTACCTTCAGGCGAACAGCCTGTCTACAATTTTAATAACGAAAAGGATATATTGTATAGTTTATTAGGTTCTGCTCAAGTTGCCTGGAAAAATCAGGTTTATGTAGAGATCCAGGGTAGACAGGATTGGTCCTCTATTTTGCCTCAGGATAACAATAGTTATTTTTATCCAGGTGTTAGCGCAACATGGTTGATGCATGAAAGTCTGGATTTGCCATTTTGGGTCAACTTCGCCAAGCTTCGAGCTTCGTGGGCTGATGTTGGTCGACCTGGACCAAGATATTTTAGTAATGTTAGTTATGATGTTTCAGCATCAGGTTCAGGATATATCCTTTCTCCGCCCGAGTTTCTGCCACCTATGGATGAGGATGGGAAACCAAATTTGAAGCCGGAAAGAAAGCGGGAATTTGAACTTGGATTTGAAACCTATTTGTTCGCAAATCAGCGGTTGGGAGTTGATTTTTCTTATTATACCTCCAATACTTATGACCAGATAATGGCCGTTACTGCACCTCCAGGAATGGGTGTTTCAAAAATTCGTATGAATGCAGGTGATGTGGCAAATAATGGTTGGGAGTTAGCATTAAAAACTAAACCTATTTTTACCAACGATTTTCAATGGGGATTAGATTTTACGTTTGCCGGTAGTAAAACAAAAGTTGAAAGGCTGGATGGAGAGTTAACTTCGTTAACGCTATGGAGTACTGAAGGTACTGGTTTAAATGCTGTTGCCGAGGTTGGTGGTGAGTATGGTTTAGTTTATCAGCAGACTGGCTGGCAAAATTTTATTGATCCTTCCGATCCTGATAATCCGAATAATGGAAAACGCATTGTTTCTGATGATGGTTCGATGTATAAATATTCCTCTGAAAGTAGTAAAATGGTTGGCAAATTATTACCTGATATAACCGGTGGTGTTTTTAGTTCATTTAAATACAAAAATCTCCGTCTGTTAGCCAATTTTGATTATTCATTTGGGGCCATCTTTATTTCAGAAAATGAGACTTATATGATGGCAGCAGGTGTGTTGGAAGAGACACTCAAATACAGGGATGCCGAACATGGGGGTATTGCTTATCACTTGGTTGATGGACAAAAGGTCAAGGGGGTTGCTCCTTCTGGTGGTGAGACTTATTATGATGGTGTTTTGCTAGATGGTGTTTATGCTGATGGTACGCCAAATGATAAGGTTGTTTCGGCAGAAGATTATTATTACAATTCTTATTTTTCAAATGGTTTTTTTCCTGAAGATCGTATCTTTAAAAGTGATTATATCGCCTTGAGAAATGTGGCCCTTGACTATACTTTCCCCAGACATATTGCAGAGCGGGTGATGCTTAAAGAACTTACATTTTCAATTTTCGGGAATAACCTTGCCTATCTTTATAAAGCTGCCCCCAATTCGATACCGGAATCTTCTAATGGGACAGGTTGGGGAAATAGCTCTTATGGAAGTACTGCGTTGCCAATGCAACGGTCCTTTGGATTTTCTGTAAAAATAAAGTTGTAATTTGTAAATGATTTTCTTATGAAAAAGATAATATTTAACTCGGTGCTGTCTTTCTTTATACTGTTTTCCGGGATTTCTTGCCAGGATAAGTTGGAGGAATTATATCAGGATCCTGATGGCTTTTCTAAAGAGCAAGCTGACAAAACTGGAGGTGTTAGTGTGATCGCAGGATTTTTTACTTCTCAATTGACACGAGGATTTTTCTTGCGGGGAGAATATGGTGCAGCTTATCACCAAATGAGAAGTGGAGCCAAAATTACAGGAACAGGTGTTCAGTTGTATTATACAACGGTTGATTATGGCGTGTCTTATGATTTGAAAGATGTGGAACATGACTGGGGTACAGCTGGTTTTAATAATACCGTCTTTGATAAAGTAAATAATGACTGGATTAAGCAGATTCTATGGGCTCAGCGTGAATATAATCTTATGCCTGAAAGTTCAAGGTCAACTTTAGATAATTTATTTATGTATTTGTTGAGGGGACTTAAAGCTTATGCATATCAAAGAGCTACAGATCTTTATGATAAGGTTCCTTATATTGAAACCGGATCAGCCGGAGGACTGGATGGTGATAAGGCAGTTTATCTTGGGCAGGAAGAGATTTATCCAAAGCTTATTGAGGAGTTAAAAGAAATCGATGATTTTCTTGAAGATCTTTCTCTGACGGATGGGGAACAAGCTACTTTTAGTAATCAGGATGTGATTTTTAATGGTGATATTTATAAATGGCGTAAGTATATTAACTCACTGCGATTGCGTTGTGCAATGAATGTTAGTGAAAGGTTACCGGAGTTAACCAGTAGTGTAATTTCAGATTTGTCAGGAAAGCCTCTTCTTTCCGAATATAATGACGTTGCAGGGTTGGCCGATATAGCCATTGTTGAACCTTACAGAATTCAGGTTGAATTAGGTATTACCAGGGCATTTCGTGAACGTGCTGATGAATGTAGGGCGCCGAAAAAATTTCTTGAAGATGTTATGGACTGTAAACCAATTGAGAAAAGTATTGAATTAAATGGCCAAACTCTATACTATTTTGAGGGAGATAATTTTGAGACCGGTGTTCATGAAGGAATCGTTGACCCGCGCGTGGCTTATATTTTTTCTAAAGATATCCTTGGACGTTATTTAGGTGCAGAAACATCTTGGGATGATGGAACTGACCCAAATAGTTATTACAGTAAAGTAATGAGGGGGTATTATATTAATGATCCTGTCCTTACTGATCCTTCTGTTCATTATTTTGCCTATGGAAAAAATAAACAGGATACAATCCGGCTTAGCGATGAAGCTATTGGTGATTTGTCCAAGAGAGAGCCATTTTTGCTTTCTGCCATGCGTGAGAGAGCCAGTAAGTATCAAGATATTAATTGGACTATTGGAACTGATGATAATTTGATTTCAGAGTACAATGTAGTTCCTCAATACAATTTTGATTTAAGATATCCCACCATTCATGCTGTTGAAGTAGAACTGCTATTAGCTGAGGCTGCTGTTAGGGGATTTGGTACTGTTGGGGGTTCTGCCAGAGATCATTATAAAAGAGCTATTGAACTTTCTTGTCAATATTGGTATGAACTGAATAGTTCTAATAATTATTCTAAATCTTCTACCCCTTCATTCCCTTCCAATATGGATGATTCAAGGATTGAAAGGGATAAAGTGAGCACTATGTATGATGCAGGAATGTATGCTGAAAAGAAAGCTCAAGAATTTGATTCGATGTCAGAACAAGAAAAAGTGAAAGCAATATTTGATCAACTGCATTTGCACTATAATTTCTTGAATTTTGAGACTCCCTATACTGCTGCACGAAGGTTGATTAAATATCTGGGGTATAATCCTTCAGGTACATATGAGGTGTTTAAATGGAAAGAGCGAATGACCTATCCTGGGGGCATTCAGGCATCTGATCCTGAAAATTGGGCCATTATAAGTGCTCATAATGATCCTGATATTCCTGTGTGGTTAACAGGACGGAGTACGAAGTGGAGAAATGTTTTAGAATAAAAATACTGAACATAAATGGATAATATTATGAAGAAGATAATTTTTCTCGGTTTTTTACTGGTTTCATTGTTAGGCTGTGAAGCAGATGAAGGAAGAATTGTTGGATTTGCGAGTGCAAATGACGGTGACATTCTTTCTGAGATTACTGTAAAGCTTTATAACATGGATGCTGAGATAATAGAAACTACCACTACTGATTCTAATGGGAAGTTTGTTTTCTCTGGATTGAAAAGTGGAAATTATTATATCGGAGCTACAGTAACCGTTGATGGAAAAACTTATGATACTGGGGGGACACCTCAGATTGTTTATGTGAGTGATGAAATCTCTAAAGAGGTTACATTGACGCTTATTTTAAGAGAAGAATAGGTTTTTGCTGAGTTGGAGAGTATGCAATAAAATTATAATTATTGCTTTTCTCTCAATGTTTTAATTTAGAAGAGGGTTGTTCAATTAGGAATGGACAACCCTTTTTCTTTTATACTCCAACTTGCAAGAAATATAAAAGATCCCACCCAAGAGGAATTTTCAGTCCAATACGAAAGTTTTTGAACCAATAAAAATTTAGTTTCCCCACAAACTGTTATTCCCTGGTTGAACTTTAAAACAGGCTTGATGTGCCGGATCTGTATATTGGAATGAGGCGCAAAAAGTACGTATGAACGGCTATTCCGTACAGGAAATAGGGTGAAAATAAATGCAATGAATTTATTGTACTTTAAATTCTGAAGCTTGAATCTGGTGCCCATATTATTAGTAAAAGAGACAGAAATGGGAATAATGAAAAAGAAGGCATGAGAAAGGCCATATGTTATACCTCCCTTTTTTGGCGGCGTTTGCACTGGAGAGTTGAAAAATTAATAGTAATTGCAGAATTTTTAATAATTAACCCCGTTATTAAAAATTATTTTCGGCAAGTTAATTCCTGTTAAACCAATTAGGATTAAAAGATGAATAAAGAAAAGATTTTGTTATTATTTGTTTTTTATTGTTTGCCACTGTTCGGAATCATGTCTGTATTCGGGCAAGTTCCTCTGGAAATTGTGGATCCCGGGATTTTTTCGATTAATAAGGCAACACCTCGCGCAACTGGTATGGTGTATCCATCTGAAGATTTAGCAATTGAAAATAAATATGAAAATTCTCCCTATTTTAAGCTTTTGAATGGCATATGGAAGTTTCATTGGTCCCCTAATCCTTTGCAGAGGCCGAAAGAATTCTTTCAAGAAAGTTACAGTGTTGAGCATTGGGGGAATCTATCTGTACCTGCAAATTGGGAATTGGAAGGTTACGGAATCCCCATTTATACCAATATTCGATATCCATTTCCAGCTGATCCGCCACATATCCCTTCTATAGATAACCCGGTGGGTTCTTATAGGCGGAATTTTACAATACCACCATCCTGGAAAAACCGGAGAGTTGTTTTGCATTTTGAGGCCGGGACTTCAGGTATGTTTGTATGGGTGAATGGACAAAAAGTTGGATACAGCCAGGTTAGCAAATCGCCTGTTGAGTTTGATATAACTTCTTATGTTCGGACTGGGGAGAATGTGTTGGCCATTGAAGTATATCGGTGGACTGACGGGAGTTATTTGGAAGATCAGGATTTTTGGCGGCTGAGTGGTATTGAAAGAGATGTCTATTTATATGCACCGGCTCAATATCATATTGCCGACTTTTTTGTCAAAGCTGGACTTGATAATCAATATACCGACGGTAAATTAAATGTTTCGGTTAAGTTGAGAAATTACCTCGGAAAAACTTTTAATGGATCGGTAGAAGTGAAATTGTTGGATTACGAAGGACAAAAAATTTTTGAAACTACGGAAGATGCTAGAATTACAGGTAATAAGGAAATTGATGTTGCCATTTCAGGAGATATAAAAAGACCGAAATTATGGAGTGCTGAGAACCCTTATCTTTATTCGGTTGTGATTTCGCTTAAAGACAGTAATGGGCAGATCATTGAAGTGACCAGCACAAAGACCGGTTTCAGAACGGTTGAACTAAAAGATGGCCAGTTGATGATCAATGGAAAACGGATCATGGTAAAAGGGGTTAATCTTCATGAACACCATCCCTTATTCGGACATTATGTTCCAAGAGAGACATTAATAAAGGATCTTCAAGTCATGAAACAGCATAATATCAATGCTATTCGGACTAGCCATTATCCGCATTCTACGGATCTTTATGAGCTTTGTGATCAATATGGTATGTATTTGGTGGATGAAGCAAATATTGAAACCCATGGAATGGGTGCTGAGCATCAGGCATGGTTTAATCGAGAGCGTCATCCGGCTTACCTTCCACAGTGGGAAGCCGCTCATTTGGACCGCATTAAAAGATTGGTGGAAAGGGATAAAAATCATCCATCCGTGATCATTTGGAGTATGGGTAATGAATGTGGTAACGGCCCCGTTTTTTTTAAAGCCTATGATTGGATTAAAAAACGGGACAATACTCGTTTAGTTCAGTTTGAACAAGCAGGCCAGAAGGAAAATACAGATATCGTTTGTCCTATGTATCCTTCCTTGAGGCATATGAAAGAATATGCTGTGCGTAAAGATGTCAACAGGCCTTATATTATGTGCGAATATTCACATGCTATGGGAAACAGCAATGGAAACTTTAAAGAGTATTGGGATATAATATATAGCTCACCGAATATGCAGGGTGGATTTATTTGGGATTGGGTTGATCAGGGGTTGCTGACAAAAGATGGCGAGGGTCGTGTTTTTTATGGTTATGGAGGCGATTTGGGAAGTGGTCATTTGCATAATGATGGCAATTTTTGCCTTAATGGATTAGTGAATCCTGATCGTACGCCCCATCCGGCATTAATGGAGGTAAAAAAGGTTTATCAAAATATCCACTTCATTTCTAAAGCTCCGGAAAATGGTAGGATTGTGTTAAAAAATGGTTTTTCCTTTACTCCTCTTGATGATTTTATTTTTAAGTGGGAATTGCTTGAAAATGGAATTAGAATTGAAAATGGGGAATTCGAGATTTCTGCTATGCCCGGCGAAAGGAAAGAAATAACCTTACCGTTAGGCAAAATTGATGCTGAATCAGGGAAGGAATATCTTTTAAATATTAGTGCATATTCTGCAAAGGAATTTCCTTTGATTCCTATTGGGCATGAAGTGGCACGTGAACAGTTTCAAATCAACCCGAATGCTTGGTTTGAAAGGACGACCGGGAATGTCGGTAAGGCCACTTTTGATGTCAAAGAAGACAACCAATTTTTAATCATTAAAGGAAAAGATTATTTAATTCGTTTTAATAAACGCAGTGGTCTGCTGGTTGACTATGCTGTACAAGGAAAAAGTTTGATAAAGAGGTCTCCACAGCCTAATTTTTGGAGGGCTCCTACAGATAACGATTTTGGAAATAACATGCCGAAAAACTCTAATGTTTGGCGACTTGCAGGTAGGAATAAAGTGGTTAAGGATGTTCGTATTGATAAGAGTGAATCAACGGTCATAATGGATGTTCTATTTTATTTAAAGGATGTGGATTCCGATTATCGAACTATTTATACTATTTCGCCGGATGGCATGGTGAGAGTTGATGTTTCGTGGAAGGCAGGAAAAGAAGGGTTACCTGAAATGCCAAGATTTGGAATGGAAATGGTGGTTCCATTGGGTTATGATTTCTTTACTTGGTATGGCCGAGGACCATGGGAAAATTATGCCGACCGTAAAAGTAGCGCTCATCTGGGGGTTTATAAGGGGAAAGTGAGGGATCAATATTTCCCTTATCTTCGGCCTCAGGAGAATGGTAACAAAACGGATGTTCGGTGGTTAACTCTTACTAATGAGGAAGGTTTTGGCTTGAAGATCGAAGGAATTCAGCCATTAAGCATTACTGCTTTACATATGCCTAATGTCGTTTTTGATCCAGGAATCGAAAAGAAACAGCGACATACAATTGATATTTATCCCAGAGAGGATATTTTCTTATATGTGGATTTGGCTCAACGTGGAGTGGGAGGAGACAATAGTTGGGGAGCTTTGCCTCATGAAAAGTACAGATTAACCGGAGATAATTACAGCTATAGTTTTATTATTGCGCCAACTAAATAACTGGTTAGATATTGTTTCTTTAAATGCTGAATTATTGAAGTTGACATGCATAGGGAAATGTGCCGGAATTGATAATTTTGTGAAATGAGTAGGATATTGGGGTTTACTGCTTTTTTCGAACATTCGGAGAAAAAACAGATACAGAACTCAATGATGCGTGTTTCATTCAATCAATGATAATGATATAAATTGAATATTTTATGATGGGAATCGATTGGCACGAAAAGCTATCTAAAAGGAATGGATGTAAACGAAGGCCAAGCAGATCCCCTTTAACAAAAATTTTTACTGATGAAAAAAGGTTATAATTTACTGATTGGTTTATTGTTGTTTTTTGGTTATGGTTGTCGGGTCAGTGAAAGTAATATTCAAATCCTTGAAAACGACGCTGCATGGTGCTGGTTTTCAGATCCACGTTCCATTCAGTTGGCGTTTTTGGGAGAATCAAAGATAATAGGAGGTGGAGTATCATCGGATGGTTCCATTGTGGCTTTTGCTTATGATCAACAAGATGGGAAAATAGAAAAAGGTGTAATTCATCCTCAATTGGAATTTGATGATCATAATAATCCTGCATTTCTGGAACTCCCTGATGGCAAAATTCTTTCTTTCTATACCCGTCACCATAATCAGGATCTCTATATGGCAAAAACGAAACATCCGGGTGATATTAAGACGTGGGAAAAACCTCGGAAGATTGAGATCAAAAATGAAAAAGAAGAAGCTCAATATGGCGCACCACGATACACGTATGCCAATCCATTCATGCTTTCCAAGGAGAATAATCGTATATTTCTTTTTGGCCGTTGGATGGGTTTTAAACCGGTGATGATATGGAGTGATAATCAGGGTGAAAGTTGGAGTAAGAGCAGGGTGGTTGTTTGTCCTCAGCCGTTTGATCCGGGAAATAGACCTTATGTGAAGTATTTTTCTGATGGGGAAAAACGGATTCATATGGCTTTTACCGATGGTCATCCTCGTAAGGAGCCTTCCAACAGCATTTATTATGCCTACTATGAAGATGGTGGATTTTATAGGGTGGATGGATCATTGATTTGTTCTATCGATAGTTTGCCTTTCGAACCAAGTGACGCCACTTTGGTCTATCAGGGAAATTCAAAGCACGGAAGAGCTTGGGTCTACGACATCAAAGCTGATGAAAAAGGATATCCTGTTATTGCTTATGCAAGATATCCGTCTGAAGAGGATCATATCTATCACTATGCTAGATACAATGGTCGAAGCTGGGATGATGATGAACTTTGTCATTCCGGCAAATGGTTTCCGCAGACGCAGGCAGGTAAAAAGGAGCGTGAACCTCACTATTCCGGCGGACTCGCTATTCGCCAAGGAGATGTTTCGACGGTTTTTTTATCTCGCGAAGTGAATGGAATTTTTGAAATCGAGAAATGGTATAAGACTGAAAATAACGAATGGAGGCATTCAGCAATCACTCAAAATTCCAATTATGATCAGGTTCGTCCGGTTGTGCCATGGGGTGGTGATGATAATGATTCTTTTGTGCTATGGATGGAAAATGAAAAGTATATTCATTACACAAATTTTTATTCCAAAATCAAAATAGCCAATTATTAATTGCCAAGCAAAGGGTTTTTCGGGATTAACTTGTTTCTTTGAGAAGTGGATAATTTATCGATAGATATTATGAGGCGGGGATTTGTTTTGTTGATGATTTCAATCATGTTTTGTGCGAAAAGCTATTCGCAGAAAAACATATATTTTGATTCTTATTCCATAGAGGATGGTTTTAGTGGAAGTAAGGCCAATGTAATTATCCAGGATCGCAAAGGTTTTATATGGGTCGGGACCTGGAACGGGCTTACTCGTTTCGATGGGTATGAGTGTGAGATTTATACCTCGGGAATTAATAATCCAAATGGTTTGAGCAATAAAGAAGTGGTGTCGCTTCTGGAAGACCATGATGGAAACATTTGGATAGGTACTTCAGACGGATTGAATAAACTTAATCCCGTTACAGGAAAAATTGAAGTCTTTGATTTTGGAAGTCGCATCATATCTCTTTATGAAGATTCACAATTTAATATTTGGGTCGGGACGTGGAGTAATGGTCTTTTCATGTTTAAGCCGAAAAGTGGTCAACGTATATCTTATCTGCCCAATGATGTTATAAGTGATATTTTAGAGGTTCATAGGAATGAGTTTTGGGTAGCAACCTACCGGGGGCTTGTCAAGTTGAATGCCGAAAGCAAATCGTTTAAACGATATTTGCCTGATGCGGTGAATCCATCACGTTCTGTGCCTCATCACGTCATTACTCAACTGGAAACTTCTGATCAGGGCGACTTATGGATTGGTACTTGGGGGGGCGGAGTCTGCAAAATGATAGCTCATTTTGATATGGACAGTATTCGGTTTCAACACTATCAAGCCGATGAAAGAGAAGGAAGTATAAGTTCCAATGATGTTTATCGTTTGTTTTATGATCAATTTGGAGACTTATGGATCGGTACATGGAACGCAGGTATTTCATTACTTGAAAGGAGTGAGCAAAACCAGCCCCCTTCAAGTGCAAGGTTTGTTAATTTCCGAAGTGATGCATCGGATCCTTATGCTATTTCTGACAATAACATTACTGCTCTGTATGTTGATCGCTCAGGTGTTTTATGGGTAGGTAGTGCTAAAATAAATAAGGCATCTGTGGTTAAGAACGGCATGAGTTTTTATTCGACTTTAGGTACGGGAACAACCAACTCTGAACTTAGCATTGTTAAAGCATTCTCCAGTACGAGCGAAAATCAGCTGTGGGTAGGGTGTTCAGATGGACTAACATCTTTTAATTATGAGGGAGATCAATATTTAGGTGATCGGAAAATTACCAATTTGGAATATCGTTTTAACGGTTATTTGTTTAAATCCAATTTGGTCCTTTCCCTCTGTTCTACCCAATCAGGTCTTTGGGTGGGTACCGACGATGCAGGTCTTCTTTTTTATTCGAACGATGCCCTGGCCAAAGAAAAGCCCAATTCATTTCAGTTTTTTAACAGCCAAACCTCTCCTAAAATTTCCGGGAATAAGGTTAATTGTTTGCATCCGTCTAAAAAATTTCCCGATATAGTATGGCTGGGGACTATGCAGAATGGATTTTCAATGGTTAGAATGGCAGACGGAAAGGTCGTTAGTATTGAAAATTATTTAGCTGCCGAAACTGAGTTGGCCGACAACAATATTCGGGATATATTGGAAGATCGTCGGGGCATCGTGTGGATTGCCACACAAAAAGGATTAAGTCGATTTGACCCGATAAAAAAGGAGTTTCAAAGTTTTTATGCCAGCAAGGAGGAGAATTCTATCAACGACAATGTGGTCAATTGTCTGCATGAAGATGATAAGGGGAATCTTTGGATTGGCACCAATACTGGGCTGAACAAATTGCTTGAAGAAATTAAGCCGGATGGCGAACGATTCATTTCATTTAAAAGGTTTCCGGACATCAATAATTTGAGCAGTTCCTTGGTTATGAATATTCTTGAAGGCGACAGTTCTCAATTGTTAATAGGGTTTTATGATGTATTGGTCAGGTTTGACTATTCGAGAGAGGAAATTGTCGACGAATATTATATGAAAGAATATTTGCATCTGGGTATTGAGAGAAACTCAGCTTTCAGAGATGCTCGAGGAAAATTGTTGCTGGGGGGAAGACATGGATTTGTGGTTTTTGATGAGGATGATTTAAACAGCCATTCGCGCCCCCCTGAGATCAGGATTACGGATCTTCTCGTTTTTAATAAAAGTATTAATGATGTGATGAAGATGGGGCATCAGGACATGCAGATCAATAGCATTACTTATTCAGATACTCTTGTTTTGTCCTATAAAGACAGGGTCTTTACTTTTGCTTTTTCGGCGATGGATTACAAAAGTCCTGACAAGAATTCCTATTCATATATATTAGAGGGGTTTGACAAAGCATGGAATGATGTGGGAGGAAGGAACACTGCCACCTATACAAATGTTCCTCCCGGCAGATACCTGTTAAAAGTAAAAGCCAAAAATAGTTTGGGAGCAGAAAGTCCAAATCCTGCAACGTTGAATGTAATAATTACTCCTCCTTTGTGGCTGACACCGTGGGCTTATGTTATTTATGCCTTGGTACTCGTGGGGCTGCTTTATTTTTTTAATCAATATTCCATAATAAAAGCGCAGGTAAAAAGTCGTCTTTTGCTTGCTAAGGTGCATCATGAAAAGGATCGTGAGGTATACCAGCACAAAATGAATTTCTTTACCAATATCACCCATGAGTTTAGGACACCGTTAACTCTTATTTTGGGACCATCTGAAGAACTGCTCCAAAACGCCGACTTGTCTTCTCAGACACGAAAGTCCATAGAGCGAATAAAACGTAATACTGAGAAATTGTTACGTTTGGTTAATCAGCTCATGGAATTCAGAAAAGTAGAAGAGGGGAAAATGGAACTGTCGCTTCAAAAAGTGAATGTCGTTAACATTTTAACGGAAATGCATGAAACATTCCGTTCCATGGCCCGATCAAGAAAAATCAATTTTTCTGTTGAATTTGATCCTTCAGAAATTTTTGCATGGATCGATCGTGATAAAATAGAAAAGGTGCTTTATAACCTTTTATCCAATGCATTTAAATATTCAGATGATCGTGCAGAGATTTCGCTGAAGGCCGGGATTTTAGAAAGAAAGGAAGAAAGGACAAATTCCTTTTTTGTCGAGGTAAAAGATAATGGTATTGGCATCTCTGTCGATCAGCAGGATCGGATCTTTGAGAGTTTTTATCAAATTCCTAAAAAAGGCACACAAACCACTGGTGGCATTGGGCTCTATTTGTCAAAGATATTTGTTGAACAACACGGTGGAACAATTGAAGTTGATAGTGAACCCGGTGTAGGGAGTTGTTTCAGGATCTTTATTCCCATGGATTTGACTAAGACTGAAAGTCGGGGATTGGGAACTAATACTTCTGTAGACAATGAAGCAGCATTCATTTTACCCGTTAAAAAGGAGGATGTTGATGCTGTGGAAGTAAAGAACCAGGATAGAGAATCAATACACTCTAATGAACCAACGACTGAGGTGCTTTTGGTGGAGGATGATATTGATATGAGCAACTTTATCAAGGAAGGGTTATCCGAGCATTTCAATATTTCTACGGCAATGAACGGAAAAGAAGCCTTTGATTTAGCCCGTAAAAACGCTCCTGATATCATTATCTCCGATGTGATGATGCCTGGTATGGATGGGTTTGAATTGGCACGTTTGTTACGCAGCGATCTGGAAACGTCTCATATTCCGTTGATTTTTCTTACGGCCAAAACCTTACGCGAAGATGAATTGGAGGGACTGCGTCTGGGGGCTGTCGATTACATTTACAAGCCTTTTAATATGGCATCTCTTCGTTTGAAGGTGATAAATATTATTAAAACAAGAGGTGAAAACAGAGAGAAATTTATGGCTTCTAGACTTCTGGAACCGGAAAAAATAACCCTGTCATCTCTGGACGAAGAGTTTTTGAAGAAAGCAGTTAAGGTTATTGACGAAAATGTGGACGACCCTGACTTGGATGTCGAAAAGTTGAGTGAAAAATTGTCTCTTACTCCCAATCAAACCTATCGAAAAATTAAAGCGTTAACAGGATTTACTGCAAAAGAATTCATAAGGGTTCAACGATTGAAAATTGCGGCCAGTCTATTGGCGCAAAACAAAAGATCAATTTCGGAAATAATTTATATGGTTGGTTTTTCCAGTCCGTCCTATTTCTCCAGATGTTTTAAAGAGCAATACAATTGTACTCCGTCCGAATATGTTAAATTGTTTGAGAATAAGAAGATAAAGGAATAGTGCGCTACTTTTATAATGAAATTTCTGTTTTCTATTAAGTAGTTTATACAGAGTTATTTGTCGTTTTATGCCACCTGCTCATTTTAAGAGTGTTCAGGTGGCTTTTTTATTGTTGGATGGGAGTGTTAATAAATCTGTATTGTTTTGTTATGTAGTTGTATTATAGCTATGTATGTGGTCTGTTGTTTCTGTTTTTTCGAAAAAATTGCATTGTTTTTTTAATTATTTACATCGAATGTGAAATAGTGATAGCATATGTTGGGTTTTTGAAATAGTTGTGGTAGCTCTTTCCGTAGTTTTGACATTGTTTAGGATTTGTAAACAAACATTGAGTGTGTATTAAAAAATGCATTGTGAATTGGTTTAATGAGTTTAACAATTAAGATTTTAGCTATGGAAAGAACACTGAAACGACAATTTCTTCAAAGGGGACTTGCCTTAGTGCCAATTTGATGGACTAAGAATATTTCAGCTATATGGGGGCTGCCAAAATCCCTTAATTATTGACAAAGCTTACTTCGTTTAAAAGCTATTAATCAATTATGTAGATGAATTGAATTGAGTGTGCGGTTATTAGTGCCATGCGGTATTGATATGTCCGGAAATTGAATTAGCCAATTTTCTTCATCTGTTAAAATAAAATTTTAGGTATGAAAATATTTAAATTATATCCTGAGAAAATAATAGGGCGCCTTATTAGGGGTCATTTCCATATGGTGCCATTATTGTTGTTGACATTTCTTTTTGCTTTTTCAATCACAGCAATTTCTCATGCCAATGTGCCTCAAGGGGTGGCGCAAGTTAGTGGAACGATCACAGACGAAATGGGGAATCCGGTTCCGGGGGTCAATATTGTAGTGAAAGGATCTACATTGGGGACCATCACTGATGTTGACGGTCGTTACGTACTGGATATTGCAGGGGCTGAGAATCCTGTGCTGGTGTTTTCTTTTATCGGTTATGAAACACAGGAAATAGTTGTTGGCGGGCAGTCTGTTATTGATGTGTCTTTAGAGCCAACCACTTCTTCTTTGGACGAGATTGTTGTAGTGGGGTTTGGTACCCAAAAAAAGATCAATGTTACTGGTGCGGTTGCAACTGCTTCTGCAGAAGATTTGGAGGAAAGGCCGGTCTCGAACACTGTGCTCGCGTTGCAGGGGGTTATTCCTGGACTTAATATCTATAATAGTGGTGTCGGGGGTGAACTGGATGCTACAAAAACGATTAATATCAGAGGAACAGGGACCATCGGCGATGGATCAAAAGGAGATCCTTTGATCCTGATTGATGGTATGGAGGGCGATATAAATACCATCAATCCACAAGATATTGAGAGTATATCGGTATTGAAAGATGCTGCCGCCTCATCCATTTATGGATCGCGGGCGCCTTTCGGAGTTGTTCTTATTACAACCAAGAGCGGAAAAGAGGGGAAAACTGTCATTAACTACAATAACAGTTTTCGATACAAAACCCCGGTCATGATGCCTGATATGCAAAGCTCCTGGGAGTTTGTAAACTTTTATGATGATGCCAATTTTAATGTTTCTAACTCACATCTATATAGTGAGGAATATAAACAACTGGTTAAGCAATATTATGATGGAGAGTTAGATCCAAACGATGTGGCATATGTTGGTAGTGGTGGAAAATGGAACTATGACTATACCTATGCCAACGTCGACTGGTTGGATGAATATTATAAAAAATGGTCGCCTTCTCAGGAACACAATTTTAGCATCAGTGGAGGAAATTCCGATTTTACTTATTATCTATCCACGAATTATATGACGGAAGAGGGTTTCATGAGATATGGAACGGAAGGATATGACAGATATTCGTTAACAGGTAAAATCTCTGCTCAATTAACTGAAATTCTCAAAGTGGATTATTCTAGCCGGTTTATTCGTACGGAGTATGCACGTCCAACCAATATGAATGAAGGATTTTATGATCATATTCTACGTAGGGCTCGTCCGGTAAGAGCAAAAAAAGATCCTAATGGCTATTATATGGCCGACATTAATTACATACTTACCATGTCGGAAGGGGGTCGTCATAAAGATCAGAAGGATGATTTGTATCAACAGGTAAAAACAACTTTGACCCCTCTTAAAGATTGGAATATTATTGGTGAAATGAATGTTAGAACCCGTAATAACTGGACGCACTGGGATCAAAAAAGAGTCTATTCTCACTATGCAGACAATCCTGAAAATACCTATAAGGCACTTACCAGTCCCAATAATGATCAGGTTTATGAATACTCTTATAAATCCACATTCTTAAATCCTAATATTTACACTAATTATTCAAAGCAAATAGGTGGACACCATTTTGCAGGAATATTGGGGTTTCAGTATGAACAAATGAAGTACAGAGATTTGAGCGGACAACGTACAGATATGATTACTACTGACTTGCCGATTTTGAATTTGACGACCGATAACGACAATATGTCTATTAGCGGACAATATCAGGAATGGAAGACCGCTGGTTTTTTTGGCCGGTTGAATTACGATTTCAATGGTAAATATCTTGCTGAATTTAATTTAAGATATGATGGTTCCTCTCGATTTCGGGCTGAAAAACGCTGGGCATGGACCCCTTCCGCTTCATTGGGTTGGAATATCGCACGTGAAGATTTCTGGGGAAATCTGGAAGATATCATTGGTACTTTTAAGTTGAGGGCATCTTACGGAGAATTGGCAAATCAAAATACAGAAAGCTGGTACCCAACTTATCAAAAACTGCCAACCGGTTCTGCTGATGGATACTGGATTGTGAATGGTGCCAAGGCCAATACTGCATCGGCTCCTGGCTTAATTTCTTCATGGTTGACATGGGAAAAAATTCAGACCACTAATATCGGAGTTGATTTTGGGGCATTGAGAAATCGGTTAACGGGTTCATTTGACTACTTCGAGAGGAGAACTAAAGATATGGTAGGACCGGGTATTGAACTCCCGGCAATTCTTGGAACAGATGTGCCCAGAACCAATAATACCGACCTAAAAACTTTGGGCTGGGAACTTGAAATGTCTTGGAGAGATCAAATAGGAGAGTTGAAGTATGGAGCAAGGTTGAGTATTGCTGATTCCAGAACAAAGATTTTGAAGTATGGTAACCCAACGGGTAGTTTGAGTAAATATAGGGAAGGCGATTATATCGGCAATATCTACGGTTATACAACCATTGGTATCGCTAAGACGGATGAGGAAATGCAACAGCACTTGGAATCTTTACCCAATGGCGGTCAGGATGCACTGGGAAGTAACTGGGCCGCAGGTGACATTATGTATGCAGATATTAATAATGACGGTAAAATTAATAATGGTGAAAACACCATTTACGATATGGGCGACCTTAAAAAGATAGGGAACAATACACCAAGATATCTAACCGGGATAACTATTGATGCCGAATGGAAAGGTTTCGATATGCAAATGTTTTGGCAAGGCGTTTTAAAACGTGATTTTTATCCGGGAGAAAACAGTATGGTTTTCTGGGGTGCCACAGGAAGTGGTCAATGGTGGTCAACGGCCTTTACAGAACACCTTGATTATTTCCGGGATGACCCAAATCATCCATTAGGACTGAACACTGATGCCTACTATCCGCGTCCGTTATTTAATAACAAAAACCATAAAACTCAGACTATGTATTTGCAGGATGCATCATACATGAGATTGAAAAACCTGCAATTAGGATATACTTTCCCGAAAGTTCTGATTAATCGTATTTCGTTGGAAAACCTAAGAATTTATGTTTCGGGTGAAAATTTGCTGACCATAACTGATTTAACTAAAACGATGGATCCGGAAACGGCGGGTATTGGAAAACAAGGTGGTACAGTCTATCCACTTTCCACAGTCTATAGTTTTGGTTTAAGTGTGAACTTTTAAAACGCAATTATTATGATGAGAATTAAATATAATTTTGCAAAAATTACGCTTGCAATAGGAACGTCTGCTCTTTTATTGACAAGTTGTGATGATCAATTGGATGTGACACCTCCATCCAATGTTACTCCTGAGAAGTATCTGTGGGAAGAAGCTCAACTGGCAGCCTACACCATCAAATATTATGCAGATTATTCCAATTACAGTGAAGGAAGTGACGATAAAGGAGGGATGCTCCCCAGCCATTTTGGGAGTGGCGGAGAATCGTTTTATTTTAATGATCTCGCAACGGATAATGCCACCACCAGAAGTTCAAGCAGTAGATATGTTCCGGGGTTGTGGACTGTTCCTGCATCAGGAGGAAAATGGAATTTTTCCAATATCTATGCTTTGAATTATTATCTTGAAACGGTAGTTCCTCGATATGAAAATGGAGAACTTAGTGGTAATAAGGAAAATATCAAACATTATGTTGGAGAAGGGTACTTCTTGAGGGCTCATGAATACTTCTATCGATTAAGAAAATTGGGTGATTTTCCGATTGTCACTGAAACTTTGCCGGACGATCAGGAAGTGCTCACAGAAGCTTCGAAGCGTCGTCCCAGAAATGAGGTGGCTCGTTTCATTTTGGAAGATCTGGACAAAGCTATTGATTTGCTTTCCAATAATCCCAATGGTGGAAAAACCCGTATCACGCGTAATGCTGCCATCCTATTAAAAGCTCGCGTGGCACTTTTTGAAGCCACCTGGCTAAAATATCATGCCGGTACTCCCTTGGTTCCAAACGGACCGGGATGGCCTGGAGCCGAAAAGGATTATAATAGTGGATATACTTTCCCCTCTGGAAGTTTGCAAGGTGAGATCGATTTTTTTCTTGATGAAGCGATGGAGGCCTCTTCCGAAATTGCTGATGCAATTCCATTGGTTGATAACAATCAGGTTGTTAGAGAGAATGCGGCACAGCCGGTTAACCATTACTACAATATGTTTGCAACACCAGATCCTTCTGCCTATCCTGAAGTTCTGATGTATAGGGAGTATAATGTTAGTCTGGGAAGAGCACACAGTTTCAATCACTATATTTACTACGGTGCTCAGAAAGGTTATACGCATCAAATGGAACAATCTTTTCTTATGGCCAACGGTTTACCGATTTACGACTCTGCAAGCGGATATGCCGGTGATGATTATATTCAGGATACCAAAATAGGCAGAGATAGCAGATGGCGACTGTTTATGAAAGCACCGGGTGAAGTAAAAGCCTTTGAGAACATTGAAGCCCCCGAAACATTTGAAACAGCTCCGATGGTTTACAGTTCTGATGGGAAGTATTCAACCTCTACCGGATATATTCTTGGAAAAGGATATGCCTTGGATTATAATATGCAAATTCTGGGACAAGATATTACGGCACCCGTAATTTTCAGAGCTGCAGAGGCTTATTTGATTTACATGGAAGCCAGTTATGAGAAAAATGGTTTTGTGGATGCAAAAGCGGATCAATATTGGAGAGCGATTCGGGTCCGTGCAGGAATTAATGAGGATTATACCACAACGATCAGTCATACCGTTATGACAGAAGAAGCTAAAAATGACTGGGGAGCCTATTCTCATGGTCAACTTGTGGATGAGACCCTTTACAATATCAGGCGTGAACGACGGAATGAATTAATTGGTGAAGGACAACGTTATTATGATTTGTTACGTTGGAGAGCCATGGATCAACTTAACGGTTTTCAGATTGAAGGTTGCAAAATTTGGGGACCAATGCAGAATGATTATGCGGCTGGCATTTTATTGGCAGATCAAGCTGATGAGAAAGATAATACCGTTTCTTCTCCTTCATTAAGTGAATATTTGAGACCCTATCAGATTGTGCAGTCCAACAACAATTATTATGATGGACTTAATTTTACTGAGGCTCATTATCTGGAACCTATTGCCGTACAGCATTTCCTGATTACGGCAGAGGATGGCCAGACCATTTCAACTTCACCCATTTATCAGAATCCTGGGTGGTCAACAGTTGCTGGTCAGGGAGCCGGTAATTAGGTAGTTTTTTTTAAATAATGTTGAAGGTATCCAAAAGGTTAGGCTATATCTATTTTTTGGATGCCTTCTTTTATTATAAATACATTTGCCCAATTTATTTTGTATCCGAAAATGAAAATGATAAAAACGATTACTATAGCGGCTCTGATTTTTCTTCCTTGGTGGATGGCTGTTTTCGGTTTTGCAGGATGTGGATGGATAAAGGAAAAAGAGGTGTCTACAATCAACCGCTCCTTTCTTCCCGGCCAGAGATGGTTCGATACGGATAGCGTCCACATTAATGCGCATGGGGGAGGAATCTTGTTGCATGAGGGTGTTTACTATTGGTTTGGAGAGCACAAAACAGCCGGGAGAGGTGGCAATACTGCCCTTGTGGGGATCAGATGTTATTCTTCCAAAGATCTGTATAATTGGAAAAACGAAGGAGTTGCTTTGGCGGTGGAAGACGATACGAACTCGGAAATCGTAAAAGGATCTGTGATGGAACGTCCAAAGGTTATTTATAATGAGAAATCAGGAAAATTTGTAATGTGGTTTCATCTAGAATTGAAAGGACAAGGCTACCGTGCTGCCCGAACGGCAGTAGCTGTTAGTGATCGTGTTACGGGCCCTTATCAGTATCTGCGATCCTATCGTCCCAATGCTGGAGTTTGGCCAATGAATGGTCATGAAGATCTTTCTAATATGCGCTTTCGGCAGGATTTAAAATGGTGGACCCCTGAGTGGATGGAGGCTGTGAAGTTGGGGCTCTTTGTCAAACGAGACTTTGAAAAGGGACAAATGTCAAGAGATATGACCGTTTTTGTAGATGATGATGGTACTGCCTATCACATTCATGCATCTGAAGAAAATCTGACATTGCATATCTCTGAACTTTCCGATGACTATACCAGCTTTACCGAAAAATGGACGAGAATTCTTCCCGGGGGACACAATGAAGCACCGGCAATGTTTAAACGCCATAACAAATATTATTTGCTGGCGTCAGGCTGTACCGGGTGGAAACCCAATGCAGCACGTTTATTCGTTGCGGAATCGATATGGGGCCCATGGCAACCACTGGGAAATCCTTGTGTGGGGAATGATGCAGAACTGACTTTTCATGCTCAAAGTACTTTTGTGCTTCCCCTGAAGGATCGTAAAGATGCCTACATTTTTATGGGAGACAGGTGGGTCCCGGAGAATCCTATTGATGGTCGTTATGTCTGGCTTCCGATAAGATTCGAAGGAGATAAGCCGATTATCAGATGGCAAAATGAATGGGATTTGTCTGAATTCTAAAAAATAATCACTTTCATCCTCCAATTCTTTGAAATAGGGTCTGAATCAGTTAAGTAGGGTGGTAGATGGACAATGACTTCTTTTGAGAAAGAATGTAGGGTGAAAGTGATATTGTATTTTCTATTTGAACAGAGATGGTTAGATCAATAATTCGTTTCAACCTTAATGCGAAATCTAAATTTCCGGCAACTTCCCAATTCTTTATCTCCTTAAAGAAAGCAAACCGCTCTTGTCCTTGGTGATGATGGAATTTGTTTTCGATGATATGGGCTATCTCCGATAGCCTGGTTCAATTCCCCGGCAAATACCATGTGCCTCATTCCTTTCAGCAGTATAAAAATTGGTTCATCCATTGGCCGGATAGAACTTGCATGACATTCGTTTATCCATATTCTTGTTGTGAAAAACTTTGCTGGTTATGTTGGTTTCATCCGTTCCGGCTTTAAACCGGGGAAACATGGACCGATCTGGTGGTCGGGGGTTGTGCCGTCTTTCATTTTTTAAACTTTTTCTTTTTTCCTTTCCCAATTGTGTTTTGTGAGTATGCTTTCAGAAACTTAACCAAGAATGGTGGAATGACTGTTCAGGTTGGTGTTTTGGGTTGGCCTGAAAATTTATCGGTTTTTATTGTTTTTTTGTGATGGAAGCCTAACAATTCTAGTTTTCGTTGATTAAAAAAATACAATCAGGGGTAGTTGTGCAATGAGACCGCGGTTTGTAGAAATAAGGTTGAATAGTTTCGTGAATTTGGAGGGATCGGCCAAAAGTTTATTATTTTAGATTCATTAAAATAGGAGGCAAATATAAATATGAAAAGAAACGGAACCGCTTACATTCTGGTTGTAGGTCTTTTATCTCTTTTGGGGTCCTGTGGTACCAGAGGAATAGAAAAGTCGGGTAAATCAACTGAAGCCAAATCCAACGGGATGGTGGAAGAGGCTGGTTTATCGATAAACGTCTTGTCGGAAACCGAAAAGGCGAATGGTTGGAGATGGCTCTTTAACGGAGAGAATTTTGAGGGCTGGCGGGGGTATAATTCGGAATCCGTTCCGGATGCGTGGACGATTGAAAACCATGCCATAAAAATCAATGGGAAGAATCACAATGGTCGGGAATACAAAACCAGAGGGGATCTAATTTTTGATGAGCCGTTCAAGAACTTCGAATTAAGATTCGAGTGGAAAGTGTCGAAGGGCGCCAACAGCGGTGTGTTTTATCTGGCTCGTGAATTGGCGAATACCCCCATCTGGCGAACCGCTCCGGAGTATCAGATATTGGATAATTTAAACCACTTGGACGCGCAATTGGGGAAGGATGGAAACAGACAATCGGCTTCTCTCTACGATTTAATACCTGCGAAGCCTCAGAATAGTAAAGAGTGGGGCCAATGGAATACGGGGGCTATTATCGTAAATAATGGCTCTGTTGTGCATCAACAAAACGGCAAAGTGGTGTTGGCCTATCATTTATGGACTCCCGAGTGGAACGAGATGATTGAGAATAGTAAATTTAAAGGTTGGCGTGAAATCATTCATGCCGGTGGAGAGGAACAAATGGGTTACATTGGCCTTCAGGATCACGGGGATGATGTGTGGTTTAGGAATATTAGAATTAAAGTGTTAGAGTAGAATGCCGTTGCCTTTCTTGCAATTCCTTAAAATCCATTTTTAATTGAAAGCGATCCTTTTGGATATAGAGGATGGGTAACGGTGGGGTGGATCAAGAGTCGGGTGAATAGAAAAATGCATTGGTCTGCAGGAAAATAAAATCTCTGAATCAAAAAAATGTATTGTTGTTGTTGGCGTCGACGTTCTAAAACTGAGAAAAAGAGGGAGGCCAATTTAAAAAGGGAGCAGAAAAGTGGAACAAGGAGCTTGACGAGTGAAAAAGTAGACGTTCGACTGAAATCCTGTCAGTTGCGGAGTAAAAATGTTGAATCGAAACTGAAAATGTGTCAGTCGGCGAGTAAAGAAAATGGGTGGTAACTGAAATCCTGTCAGTTGCGGAGTGAAATAGTTGAATTGAAACTGAAAATGTGTCAGTTGGCGAGTAAAGAAGATAAGTTGCAACTGAAATCCTGTCGGTTGTTGAGTGAAAAAGACGCTTCTCAACTGAAATCTTGTCAGTTGTGGCGTTAAAAAGTTGCCTTTGCGCGATTCAATTAACATTTTGCGACTAAGAAAATGGTTTTGGCAGATTAAAAAATGCCGCTGTTGAGTGAAAAAGTTTAGGTCGTGAAAGCTTCCATTGAATCGTACACTTCTCCTGATTAAATTGGCACTGCTTTCAGTCCATTCATGCCTTTAATCAATAAATTGGGTGGAGGATAAGAGGGGTTTACTAGTGGTGCGGACTGAATGCTTACCTGGATTTATCGTTTTAATTATTATCCCGCAGTCCTTTTATGGTCAATATAAAAAAGCCCGATTGTTATTCCTTTATTATGGGAAACAATCCGGGCTTTTCAAATAGGTACGATTTCTTTTTATAACTATTAATTTCCATGTCGTTTTACCGGAAGCGGTTTTTCTTGACAACGGTATTAAGTCCTAGATTCATCCGGTAATGGTGCTTCAGGAAACATTGAAAAAATAGATTATGCATTGATCATCATGGGCATGAGGAGCATCAGCTCATCTTCATTATCGTTTTTGTCGAACGGTACGAAAATGGCCGCTCTTGCCGGATCAGAAAGTTCTACGACAATGTCGGACGAAGAGAGGTTCTCAAGAATGTCAACAAGGAAAGAGCTTTTGAAACCGATCTCCATTTCCTCACCTTCATATTGACAAGATAATTTCTCAAATGCCGAGATTGAAAAGTCGATATCCTGAGCCGAAACGATTATTTCGTTGGAAGCGAGGTGCAGTTTTACCAAGTTACTGGCCTGGCTTGCAAAGAGAGAAACCCGTCCCAGTGTGTTAAAGAGATCAACCCGATCAATCACCACTTTGTTGGGATTATTTTGCGGGATGACTGCACTGTAGCTGGGATAATTGCCTTCCACCAGTCGACAGACCAGTCGATAATTTTCCATTTCGAAGAACGCATTTTGGTCGTCAAAGGAAATGGCGACATCTCCTTCTTCTTTAGGAAGAACATTTTTTAATAAGCCTGCCGGTTTTTTGGGCAAAATGAAAGACGCCTCGTTGTCGGTTTTTACATCCAGTCGTTGATATCTCACCAATTTATGAGAATCGGATGCCACAAACGTCATGTGGTCGGGCGTGAATTCAAACAAGATGCCATTCATGACCGGTCTTAACTCATCGTCTGCCGTGGCAAAGAGGGTTTTTAAAATGCCAGTCATCAAGGTATCTGCCGGTAATTGCAATTTACTGGCCTTTTCTTCGTTCAATTCGGGCAGGGTGGGGAAATCTTCTCCGTTTTGTCCAACCACACTAAATTTCCCTTTTTCAGTAACAATGTTAACGGCCAGCGTTTCCAGATCGATTTCAAAGTTGAGGGGTTGTTCGGGAAATTTTTTTAATGTTTCCAATAAGATTTTGGAGGGCAGAGCGATGGCTCCTTCACCTTCCGTGCTTTCAAGATCCATAGAGGTGATCATGGTCACTTCTGTGTCGGAAGCCGTAATGGTTAGCTTTTGTCCTTCAAGATTGAACAAAAAGTTATCCAGGATCGGCATTGGACTTTTTGAGGCAATAGCCCTGCTAATAGCCTGTAAGTGTGATAGAAGTCTAGAACTGGAGACGACAAATTTCATTGTTTCTATCTTTTTTAGTGTTAATCAAAATTTAATACAATAATAAGTCGAAATAAAAGCCGAATATACGAAAAAATGATACCATTATAAAAGGCTACCGGTTGAAAAATCTATTGATAATTTGATTTTTTCTTCATCCAAACCGCCATTTTCGAATCAAAGGAATCAAAATTCCTACAATTAGCACCCAAAGCAGGGGGATCCCCAGATTGAGCCATTTCCAGTAAAGCGATTCATTGGCCACCTTGTCGCGGTCCAGGAGTCTTAACTGAAAGCTTCGACCTCTCAGCATCATCCATCCTTGGTTGTCGGTCAAATAATTGATGGCATTGAGAATAAATTGTTTATTTCCAAAAGTCTGATTGGTGGTTTCATCAAATCCCAGTGGAACAATTCGCGGGTTATTGGTTTCACGTCGACGTACCTCATTTTTGATGATGTCGCCGTCGGCCACCACGATCATTTTTGTGGGCTCACTCAGGTTGCGACGTTTTTCGGGCGGGAAATTAGAGTCGGGAGGAATAGATCGATGGGTAAATACTGACTGGAATCGCCCCTCGGCAGCATAGGCCACCGGAATATAAGATTGTGGAAAGCTTTCCCGTCTGGGTTGTTCCTGCACCTGAGCCAGTGAGATATAGACAGGGCTGGGCATTAATCGGGAGTGTCTTCCGGTCCGTAAAAGCAATACCGTCTCGGTTTGAAGGTCTTCGCCAACGGTGTCTATGCTACTGATGAACTCCGTTTTTATTGGTGCTACGTTTCGCGTCACCGGATGCAGGCTATTGGTGTTGAGAAGAGGGTTAAAAATCCATGGCATGGCAACAAAACGTGAAGTCTCTCCCGGAGGGGCCACATTGACCGGTATCAGACTCGACTGAACATCCTGTACCAAATTGGCATTGATCCGAAAACCATATCGGAACAGTAGGTCGTCCAGATTGAGATCGAAGGGAAGCCCCACGGTTTGTGAGGCGCGGCGTAAGCTGTCCAGACTCGCATGAATGGGATCGATGAGCCATAACACTCTTCCTCCCTGCATGATATATTGATCGATGGCAAATTTTTCGGTTTCGGAAAAGCGCTGAGTTGGTCGTGCGATGATGAGTGCTTCGTAGGGTTGAAGCATCTCGGGATTTCCCCCGGGGTTGCCTCTGTCTACCTGATAATATTTGGAAAGTTCATCGGTGATATCGATCACATCCAGTTCCTCCAATTCGCCATGACCTTCCAGGAACGCAATCTTTCGCTTTTCTTTCGTGGTGAGTCGCCGCATGGCATCAGTGAGTTTATATTCCAGTGCTTCGGCAGAGGCATTAAGATTTTCGGCGCCGGATTGTCCGGGAATATTTTCCAGAAGGTTGACAGCTATTTCCAGGCTGTCTTTTTGCCATACCAGATAGGGATAAACCAGCGTTCTTTTCCGGGTTCCGTCTTCTTTGGCTTCGTAAACCGGCACCGGACTAAGGTCATGGTTTTTTAGTCGGTCAAGCGCTATTTGGGCTTCCGGGCTTTTCTTTTCAGGGTTTACAAACTGATAATCTATATTTTTCTTGGCATAGACGTGAAACTCGTCCAGCTTTTCTTTTACCGAACGTGCTAATCGTTCAAAACCGGGGTTTAAATCTCCTTCCAGATATACGTGGGCGAATAGCGGTTCGTCCAGATTAGAAAGATACTCTTTGGTGATTTCGGCCAGCGTATATCGTTTTTCGTGTGTCAGATCCCATCTGGCTATCGTGTCGGAAAGCAGAGTGTTGATGACCAGGGCTGCGGCCAGTATTATCAGAAAACGGCTCATGCCTTTATGAAAGGTGAGGCGCGTCAGGCTAAGAAAAACAATGATGACACTTAAAAAATAGATAATATCCCGCAGGTCGATAACTCCGCGGCTGATGGATTGATAGTGAGCATCCATACCGAGGTTCACCAGAAAAGCATCGAAACTGTTTAGTCCGGGAACGGCGGATAAGGCTTCAAAACCACTGTAAAACAGAAAAGAAAAAAGGGCTGAGAGTACAAACGCCACAATTTGGTTTTCGGTCAGCGACGAGGTGAACACCCCAATGGCCACATAGGCGCCGGCTAAAAAGAGCAAACCAAGGTAACTTCCCCATATTGCTCCTGTATCAATATTCCCGGTTGGCTGTGCTAACCGGGATACGGAATAAAAGTATACCAGGGTGGGAAGCAAACTAAGGAAAACCAGGGTAAAACCGGCCAGGAATTTTCCGAGGATTACCAGCTCTGTGGTTATCGGACGAGTCAATAATAATTCCAGCGTCCCCGACTTTTTTTCATCGGCAAATAATCGCATGGTGATGGCCGGCACCAGAAAGAGATACAACCAGGGGGCCATAAAAAATAAAGCATCAATATTGGCATATCCTCCATAGAGAATGTTAAAATTGCCGGGAACAATCCATAAGAACAATCCGGTAATAACCAGAAAAACGGCCATTACCAATGCTCCCGTTAGCGAACTGAAAAAGGTTAATAACTCTTTTTTCCACAATGCTACCATAGGATTTTATCAATTTGAAAGATTCACAATGTTGTTTCTTTTTCCGGAAAAGGATTATTCTTTTTGTTTTTCACTTATCGTTTCCCAATTCTTTTGTTTGCCAATGAAACGAACAAGACCATGTTGGTCCCCAAAAGCGCCTGCAAAATATTTGATCGAGTCATGCAAGTTTCATTGGGTCAGTGTTTTAAATTTATTATGCTTAATGAAACCAATAATTTTTGAGGTTCCCTGTTCCTTGTCCCTATCGTTACCGGGCATTGGCATTTCTTTGGTATCCAGATGGAAGCCGGGTAAGAAATGATTTTTGTTAGGCGAATCTCTGGTCAGAAATGTTATGAATCCTTTTGGGTCATACTTTCCAACATGAGTTGAGCCGTTATTTTGCTGCACCCGGGTTTTCCCATAATATCTCTCAGCTCGTCGTAATCGGACAACATTTTTTGGCGCAGGGAATGGTCGTAGAGAATTTTTTCGAGCTCTTCTTTAAGGGATTCATGCGTCATTTCTTGCTGAAACAATTCCTTTACAACTTCTTTTCCCGAAATTAAATTGACCAAAGAGATGTAAGGAACTTTAATGATAATTTTTTTTGCCATGAAGTGGGTGAAGGCACCTCCCCACATTTTGTAACAGACCACTTGCGGGCAATTCAGTAATGCCGCCTCGAGGGTGGCTGTTCCCGAAGTCACCATTGCAGCGGCAGCGTGCTTTAGCAAAGAATAGGTTTCGTCAAACACCACTTTGAAGCTCTCGTTTGGTGAGAAAAACTGTTGGTAATAATCGGCTTCAAAAGAGGGCGCACCGGCAATGATGAACTGATGATCGGGGAAGTGTCTTTTCATGTCTGCCATGTATGGCAGAAGCCGTTCAATTTCCTGTTTTCGGCTCCCCGGAAGAATGGCTACCATGGGGCGGTCCGGCAGGTTCAGCCTTTGGAGAAACGCCGCTTTAGTTTCCTCCTTGTTTTTTCTGTTGTGGATGGCATCCAAAATGGGGTTTCCGGAGTAGGCCACCGGGATATTGTGTTTGGCAAAGAATTCGGTTTCGAAGGGCAATATGGTGAACATTTTGTCCACCCATTTTTTGATTCGTTTGACCCGACTGGTGTTCCAGGCCCAAATTTTCGGCGAGATATAATAGAATACCCGAAACCCAAAGTGATGGGCAAATTTGGCAATTCTCAGATTAAAGCCCGGATAATCGACCAAAATAACGACATCGGGACGAAAGCGCAGGATGTCTTCCCGGCATTCATCCAGGTTTCGAAATATGGATTTCAGATTGATTAATACCTCCCAAACGCCCATGTAGGCCGTTTCCCGGTAGTGACGAACCAGCGTTCCGCCCTGAGCCGCCATTAAATCGCCGCCCCAATATCTAAAATCCGCTTCCCGGTCCAGTTCTTTTAACTCTTTCATTAAATTGGAAGCATGTAGATCACCTGAAGCTTCACCGGCTATAATGTAATACTTCATTGTATTAAAATATTTTTGATTTACGGGCAGGGATTTGTGTGCTTATGGATGAATTCATGTTAATCGACCGTAAAATTATTGTCATCATCTGAAAAATTGCAGTTTGTGCCTGAACTGCTATATGGGTTCACTGTTTTAGGTCAAGGACAAATGAATTCTCTTAAATCGAAATCCAAATCATTAAGAAAAATACAAAGATCTATTGAATTTAATTGTTAATTAAAAGGGTTGGCTATAAAATGAATGGTGGTCTTACATTAAAAGCCTGACCACCATGGTAACCACCGCCCAAATAACCGTGGCCAACACCACGCCCCGTGCAGCCAGCAACCGCTCAGTACGTATGGCAATAAAAAATACCAGGAGATTAGGCAGTACACTGATGCTGATCAGTTTTCCCAGACTGTGAAGTCGGAACAGACTATTGAGAAATTCTCCAAATTCAAGCTCTCCATCATATCTTCCTTCGAAAAGAAGAAATCCAAAAATAATTGGAAGAAGTAAACCTGTTATTAAACCTAATATCTGTTTGTTACACCAACACATTATGTCAAAATCCTGTTTTTGGTTTCTACTCAACTTTTATAACGGTAAAATCGATTAATCCACTGTAATATTCAGCGTTTATTCATTTTCCAGCTTGCTTTTTGTCGGGATAAAATGCGCCTTTAAATGCTCTATGGCGGAGTGATTGGTAATGTCGAGATGGCAAGGAACCACAGAGACAAATCCTTGTGCCAGAGCATACTCGTCGGTATCGGTGGCCTGAGGTTCCAGATTCTGAAATGTCCCTGTCAACCAATAATATTTTTGTTTTCTTGGGTCTTCTCTTTCCAGGAACTCTTCACCCCATTTTCCTTTGGCCTGCCGGCAGATCTTAATCCCTTTTAATTGTTTTCCTTTTGGCATGTTAACGTTGAGGAAGGTGTCTTCGGGCAGGCCATGTTGTAAAACATGATGTATGATCTGCCGCACATAGGGCCGGGTTGCGGAAAAATCGGCATTGGGATCATAGTCGAGCAGTGAGAAGCCAATTGCGTTGATCTGGTTCAAGACCCCTTCGCGGGCTGCCCCGAGGGTGCCGCTGTAGTGAACGCTCGAAGAACTGTTGCTGCCATGGTTAATGCCGGAAAGTACCAGATCGGGTTTGCGTGGCAGCAGCGTATTTAAGGCAAGTTTAACGCAATCCACCGGCGTTCCGTTGGTTTTGAAAACGAACAACCCCTTTTTATGACTTAACTGTTTGACAAAAAGCGGAAGCTTCACGGTTATGGCATTGGACATTCCCGAACGTGCTTCGTCGGGGGCTACCACCACCACATTTCCAAATTCTGTGGCTATTTCACGTAATACACTTAAACCTCCAGCATCATAACCATCGTCGTTGGTGACCAAAATTAAGGGACGATGGTTTTCTTCAAATTCTATCATATCTGTTGTTTGTAATTTCTGTCTTAATTCTTTTTTTCCTGTCAAAGATATTGAAATATGGTGAAACAACAATGTAGGTGAGGTATTGTGGCGATCTTATCAGGATTTAACAGGGACGGCCAATGGCTTAATAAAATCTAACGACCAATTATTCGTTGTTTGAAGCATATTTAATTATTTTTGCTGGTCATTTAGATTTCTTTCAAACGATTGATTATTCGCAAATAAAATTCAACTTATTCATGAATATTTCATACAACTGGCTAAAAAACTACATTTCGACTGAATTACCTGCTGACCAAATAGCTGCTATTCTTACGGATCTGGGGCTGGAAGTTGGTTCAGTTGAGGAGGTGGATTCTGTTAAAGGAGGCCTTAAAGGACTTGTTATTGGAGAAGTGTTGACTTGTGAAAAACACCCCAATGCCGATAAATTAAGCAAAACAACCGTGGATGTGGGAGAGGGAGAACCTCTTCCCATTGTATGTGGGGCGCCCAACGTGGCCGCAGGGCAGAAAGTGGTGGTGGCAAAAGTCGGAACCACCATTTATCCTTTATCAGGAGAAGAATTTGAAATTAAAAAGGCCAAAATACGCGGAGAGGTTTCGCAGGGTATGATATGTGCCGAAGATGAAATCGGGTTGGGACCTAATCACGATGGCATTATGGTTTTAGATGCTGATGCCATACCGGGAACTCCGGCTGCACAGTATTTTAATATCGAGACGGACATAATTTTTGAAGTGGATCTTACCCCCAACCGAATTGACGGAGCGTCACACATCGGCGTGGCGCGTGACCTGGCAGCCAAACTTAAACAAACCGATCCTGCAGTGGAAGTGAAGTGGCCATCCGTAGAAGATTTTGGTATCGATAATCGTGCCTGGCCGGTATCAGTTGAGGTTGCGGATAATGAAGGTTGTATTCGTTATAGCGGGTTGACCATTTCCAATCTGGAAGTTAAAGAATCGCCCGATTGGCTTAAGAATCGATTGAGAGCAATCGGCCAGACCCCCATTAATAATGTGGTGGATGTTACCAATTTTATCCTGCATGAACTGGGGCAACCTCTCCATGCCTTTGATGGGGATAAGATTAAGGGCAATAGAGTAATTGTGAGGCGTTTGGCCGGTGGAACCAAATTTACCACGCTGGATGAGAATGAGCGCGAATTGCATGAGCAGGATTTGATGATTTGTAACGCCGAAGAAGGAATGTGTATTGCCGGCGTCTTTGGCGGATTAGAAAGTGGCGTTACCGATAGCACAAGGAAAATATTTTTGGAAAGTGCCTGCTTTAATCCGGTGTATATTCGGAAGACAGCCAAAAGACATGGACTCAATACGGATGCATCGTTCCGGTTTGAACGGGGAACCGATCCCAATATGACGGTTTATGCCTTGAAGCGCGCTGCAATGTTGATTAAGGAAGTTGCGGGAGGCACAATTTCTTCAGATATAGTGGATGTTTATCCCGAGCCGGTTCAGCCTTTCAGCGTTGAATTGTCGTTGAATCATGTGCAACGTTTGATCGGAAAAAAAATTGAATCGGACCAAATCAGAAATATCCTTCAGGCTTTGGATATCGAGATGAAATCAGAAGAAAACGGAGTCTGGAAGTTGGAAGTTCCGCCCTACCGTGTGGATGTCCAGAGAGAAGCTGATGTTATTGAAGAGATTCTTCGTGTTTACGGCTATAATAATGTGGCGGATCCTGATAAACTGAATGCTACCATAATATACCGGGAAAAGCCGGACATTGGGGAATTGAGAAACAAAGTTTCATCCCAACTGGTGGCTCAGGGCTTTATGGAAATCATGAACAATTCGCTAACCAAAGGCGGCTATTATGACCAGTCGGAAACGTATGCCAGAAACCGGGTGGTTGAATTGATAAATCCGCTGAGTTCCGACCTTAATGGTTTGCGTCAGACCCTGTTGTTTGGCGGCCTTGAGACCATCCGCCATAACAGGAATCGTCAAAATCCAAATCTGCGACTCTTTGAGTTTGGTAACTGTTACAGTCTGAAAGAAGATAAGTTGTCAACCGACCTTGGCAGCTATCGGGAAGAGGAGAAGCTGGCCTTGCTAGCTACCGGTAACCTTTCAGAAGGCGATTGGAATACGCCCGACAGGAAAGTCTCCTTCTTCGATCTTAAAAGCTGGTCGTTGAATATTCTGGAAAGGATGGGTATTGATACTTCTCAATGTAAAGAAACGGATTGCAACAATGATTTGATTTCTGAAGGATTGCAAGTAACCACTGTTGATGGACAAGCATTGTTTATCATAGGGATGGTTGACTCCAAACTATTGAAACAGTTTGATATTGATGATGCTGTTTATTTTGCGGAGATGAATTGGCCCGCTCTGGTAAAACTTTCTGCAAGACAAGAGGTGACTTTCACTGAAATTTCCAGATTTCCGGAAGTGAAACGTGATTTGGCGCTGTTGCTTGACAAACCAATCATGTTTAAAGATATTCGAAATCTGGCGTTTAAAACTGAAAAGAAATACCTGAAAAATGTTTCACTCTTCGATGTGTATGAAGGCCAAAAACTTGGGCCAGGGAAAAAGTCTTATGCCATTTCTTTCACCTTGCAGGACCGAGAAAAAACCCTAAAGGATAAGCAGATTGATAAAACCATGAACAATCTTACCCGGATATTTGAAAAAGAACTGGGTGCAAAGTTGAGATAAACGAGCTTTCCTTAAAACAAAACGGACCGTGGCAGTTGTGGAGATGTGTCCGGAAGGAATAGATGTAAGGTTGGGATGAGCCAATATGCGGCGTCGTGTAATCAAGCGCCTATAACAATTGCAGAATAAGGATGAATGTTCGGTCTTGGACTGGGATAATATAAAAAGAATACGGAAGCCATCTAAATAGATAGCTTCCGTTCCTAACCTTAACCCTAACCCAAAATTATGAAAATCTATATATTAGATTGATAGCTTAATCAAAAGTTTAAAGAAAGAGATAAAAATTTTTCATGATCTGAATATTAGCAGAAAAGGAACTTTTTATCTCTTTCTTTATTGTTGACCTAACCAAAACCTTATCTTATGAAGAAAACTTCACGGTCTTTAACGGTACATTTAAGGAAAAGTTTCGGTAATTGGTAAAATATTTATCATTTCTTTACTGGCCAAGAGATCAATAGGGATGCCTCATTTTTATAGGTCAAGTTTTTTCCTGATGACTTTAGGAAGCGCCTCTTTATTTACCATTATTGAAACGGTTTTAAGTTTTACAAAGCTCTCAGAGGCATAGAGGTATCCATCGTATTTGTTGTCGGTATTCCAAGAGTTCTTAACTTTATAGTAGATGGTTCCGTTTTGATCTTTAACCATTCCAACGATATGCATTCCATGGTCATCGGTAGTTTGGTAGTTGTCAAATGCTTTTTGCCGGAGCTCTTGAGTAATCTTTTTTTCAGGAACTGGGGCTTCAAAAGAATACATTTGTTTCTGAAGTTTTTCTTTAGTGATGTCTTCCCATCGTGATCGTTCCGTATCACTCAATTCTTCAAAGTCTTCGGCAGGAATGATGGCAATTCCGTTTTTGTATGAAAATCCTTTTTCGCTGACATCAGTAGCCCAGCCAACGGTATATCCTTCCTCCAACGAGTGGTTGATGATATCGATCATTTCCTGCAGTTTGACGTTGTAAACCGCGCCCCACAACCAGTTGTCGGGTATTTCGATGACAAAAGTTTCATAAAATGGATGGTGGGAGAATGATGTTACCTGAATGTAATCGTCGGGATTAATACCGGTTACTTCTTTGGCAAAGGTTTGCGGCGTATAATTTTTCCCTTTGTATTCAAAAGTTTCCGGAAGTTTACCCAGATAGGCATCCAAGATGCCGTTGAAGCCTTTATGCCATGCTGTGCTTAATTCTTTGTTTGGATTTTTAATGATGCCCTCTACATAGCTCCTGAGTACTTCATCCATCTCGCCATGAACATGTTTTTCTTGTCCATAGTTGAGACCGCCATAAACACTTTCGGGAACCGCACCATAATTTTTCAGCACATATAAAACATCATGAAAAGCTCCTCCGGCCCCAAAATTTAAATGACCATGAAGTCGGACATATTTCTTGGCCTTGTCGGCGTAACAATGACGGACAATAAACATCTCGGAAAAATCGATGGGCTCTTTTCCCTTTCTGATCATTTCTGATTCAAGAAAAGAAACGCCTGAAAAGCTCCAGCAGGTGCCTGAACGGTGCTGGTCTTTCACCGAAGTGGCAGGCAAATCTACAATGGTTTCAAACTGATATCCCTCGGATTTTTGATGCTTTGAAGATTGATCCTGAGAGTGTGTATAAATTGGTGCACCCAACAGAAACAAGATAATGGGAAAAAGTGCTGTTCTACTCATAATGTTTGAAATGTTTTGATTATTGCGTATTTAATAGAATTATGCAGATCCTCTTCAAATTAGGGGAAAAAAGTCATGCAAAAATATGACAATATTCATTTGATAAAAAAAAGAATCCCGAAAAATAATGGATGTTAATGATATTGTGATAAAGATGAGAATAATTCAAACCTCTTGGGGTGTTTTTCGTAAAGGCTGTATTTTGGCAGGTTATAATTTGCCGTCATGAACCTCTTTGAAGGGAGGAGTTGTTTTTAATCGCTTTTATTAATAATTATGAACAGATTTAGTTGTAAAAAAAAGTTGGCCGGAATTATGATATTGGTATCGGTGCTTCTGGCAGGTGGATGTGCTTCTAAAAAATACATGAACAAAGCATTAGAGCTGGAAGAAGCCGGCCTGTTTACCGAAGCTGCCGATTTTTATTTTCGAGCCCTTCAATCAAAAAGAGACAATATTGATGCTAAAGTCGGATTGAAACGTACCGGTCAATTGGTGCTAAATCAAAAAACAGATCAGTTTATGTCGTTTTATCGAAACGATCAATATAAGGACGCTGTTTATGCATTTTTGGAGGCAACCGCCTATCAAGGAAGAGCTAAAGTGCTGGGAGTGGATCTGAATATCTCTGAAAGTACAGGTGTTTATTTTAAAGAGGTTAAGGAAATATTTCTTAATGAGCAATATGGAAAAGCCGTTACATTTTTGGAAGCAGAAAATTTTTCGGAAGCGTTGACTCTTTTGACAGAGATCCTGAAAATTGAACCCGGTTATCGGGATGCATCTCAACATTGGGTTACCGCGCGCTATGAACCGGTTTATCGTCAAGGGCAGGCTTATTTGAAGAATGATCGGTTCAGAAGTGCATATTATGCTTTTGAAGAGATTCTTGCCGGCACTGACGGGTATAAATCGGCTGCAGAACTCAAAGATTATGCACGAGAAAAAGCTTTAATTAGAATCGGCGTGTTGTCTTATTATGCTTCCGGATTGACGCAAAAGAATGTTGCTGAAGAATTGAAATCTCAAATTATTGCCGGAATAACGAAGCAACAATCGCCGTTTTATGAAATCGTCGAGGTTACCCAGCCCGACAGAACCGATAATGCCCTTCTTCTTTTTAAGGAAATATTTATTGACAAGAAATCCTCTTCCATTTCATTACCATCCAATGTGGATGCCGTTTTATCTTGTAAGATAAATGATTATAGAAGTGGTACTTCATCTCTTAAAATGAAAAAACGTAAAGCCTGGTTAAAAACAACCGTAAATTTGATCGATGAGAATGGTATTGAAGAAAAAGTCATCGAATATAAAAAAGTTTACTATTACGAGTATTCACAAAATAGCTATCTGAATATGAATTTGTCATATTCCCTGGTTGATGTGGATAGTAAAAAAATTATGGTGAGTGATTTAATCCAAAAACAACTAAAGGATGAAGTAAAATATGCCTCTTATGAAGGTGATTATCGTGATCTGATTCCGGGGACATGGTATTCTATTTCTTCCAGTAGTGACCAGGATAAGAGGTATGAAGACAAAACTTCAGTGGATAAGTTTCAAGCACTGTTTGTTCAAAGAAAAAAGGTGGTTAGCGATTTTGATTTGAAAAAACAGGCAATGAGTGAATTGTCCGATGAAATAGCCCAAAAGGTGATAGCTTATAATCCGGAAATTTAATGGTATGAAATTTAATCGTGTTTTTTTGACTGCTTTGACAATTGCATTGTTGACTGCCATAGGGGGGTGTCGCTCTTCAAAAGATACGGCCGCTGGTATATCGGAGCCTCCTTCTTGGATTTTGAATCGACCGGTGTTATCCGGTTATTACTTCGGTATTGGGTCGGTTCAAAAGCAGGGCTCATCGCAACTATATCGACAAAGAGCCGCAGATAAAGCGATGGCCGATATCGCCGGACAGATTAGTACGAGTATTCAAAGTAATGTTTCAATATATCAGGTAGAAGATAAGTTTGGGGTGAGAGAGGTCTTTGAAAACCAAATTAAGTCAGAAAGTGAGGACTTTTTGGAAGGGCAGGAGCTGATGGACGAATACGAAGATGAACAATACTATTATGTTATTTACCGGTTGTCGAAAGAGACTTATCGGCAGAAAAGGGAGGAGAGAAGAACTAAAGCCATAAATGCTGCTTTGCAAAATTATAAAACGGGCATCGAAAAGCTTGAAATAAATGATTATCAGCTTTCCGTTTTATTTTTTGTAAAGGCTCTTGAATCTATTTCTCCCTTTTTTGATGAGAAGGCTGTTGTTGCGGATGGCTCCCAAACTATCGATCTTTTTGCGAATCCCTTGGAGAAACTTAAAAACATATTAGCCCTTTTTACCATTAAATCCTCCCATCAGACTATGGCTTTGTCTGATCAATTGGATGGATTACAATTCACTGTTACAGCAGATCAAGGCCGACCGGTGAAAGGTGTTCCGATCATGTTTTTGTTAGAGGGAGGATATCTGATATCCAATAGGGGGGAAACGGATATTAATGGTCAATGTGGGGCTCCAAGGTTGAATTATTCCAATCATCGGGCAAAGCTTACGCTTACGGCAAAAGTGGACTTTATGCGTTGGATTAATCAAAGCACTGAAAATATTGAATTGAGAAAGCTAATAAAGAAATGGCCCGTTTCCGAGTGCGAGGTTGAGCTCGTTAGGTGATTGAAAGTATCGAATGCCCTCCGAGATATAAAAAAGACTGAGTAGTTGCACGCGCTTTTATTTTTGTTTTTTTCTGTTTATAGGTTGTTGAACCAATGAATGGTATCTCCTTTATTGTTTAAAAATTAAAATTTTCCGCAAAAAATAATTAATTCCGCAAATAATTCATTGGGTGTGCTGTTTCTTTTATTATTTTTGTGGTCCAAATTGACCCAAAAGTCATACTGATATGTCATCGAAACGCACTTCTTTAAAAGATATTGCCGATGCTCTGAATACATCTGTATCAACAGTTTCCAGAGCGTTAAAGGATCATCCGGACATTAGTCCTGAATTAAAGAAGAAGATTCAGGCGATGGCATTTGAGAAGAACTATCAGCACAAAGGAAGTTCCGCAAAAAATGCAAAAAGTTCCGCAAAAACTATCGGCGTTATCGTGCCTGATATGGTTACTTATTTTTTCTCATCCGTTATTCAGGGGATTGAAAGTTATGTCAAGGAGAATGGATATTTTGTGGTGATCACCAATTCATACGATTCTGCTGAAAAAGAAGAGAAATGTGTAGAGCATCTTATTGAGATCGGGGTATGTGGAGTCATTTCATCGATTGCTCAGGAAACAAAAAGTTTAAACCATTTTGGGCGGCTTACTACGGGAAATGTTCCAATCGTGTTTTTCGACCGGGTCTCGGAGACAGATCGCATCTCTTCAGTTGTAATTGATAATACTTATACGGCGCTTGAATTAACCCGACATTTTTATAAGAACGGAGCCCGACGGATAGCTTTCTTGGCTGGGCCACGACATTTAAGTATTACCAAAGAGCGTATGGCGGGTTATCTCAGTGGGCTTATTGAATGTGGGTTGCCTGTGAATAATAGTTATATGGCATACACCGGTCTTTCTGCAGATGCGGCAGAGACTGCTGCGAGTCAATTGCTACAATTGGCTGATCCTCCGGATGCATTGTTGTGTATAAATGATACCGTTGCGTTTGGGGCAATGAGGGCCATCCGAAAGAGCGGACTTTCTATTCCTAACGACATTGCCTTGTCGGGATTTACCAATGAGATGCACGCTACCGTGGTAGAACCGACTTTAACTTCGGTGCAGCAGCCCACTTTTGAAATGGGACAGGAGGCAGCCAAAATGATTATTGATCAAATTGAAAATGGAATTTATGATTTACCTCGACAAGTGGTGTTGAAATCTCATTTGGTGGTTAGAGAATCTTCTCAGAGAAAAGATAATTAATCAATTATTAGTAATTCAATCGAGCATTGCAAAATGGATCCCGGTCAGGTGATTTAAATGTTTTGCCATGTAAGTTCTATCAAATTTTATGGATGTCATGAATAAAATTAATAAAATATGAATGAAACAATCATGATCAATTAAGATTATCACGAAAGAGGGTGTACAACCAATGATTAAGGGAGTTTCATAAGACTAATGTTTTTTAATAAATTTTATACTGATGAAATTAAACAGAAGTAGCATGAATATGCCGGCTAATCGTCCGGTGAAAATTATTCAGTTTGGAGAAGGAAATTTTCTACGTGCCTTTGTGGATTGGATGGTGCAGGAAATGAATGAAAAGGCGGATTTTAATGGGAATGTAATTGTCGTCCAGCCTATTGAAAAAGGAATGATCGACCGTCTTAATGAGCAGGATGGTCTTTATACTCTTATTTTAAAAGGAATAAAAGATAAGAAAAGTGTAAAGGATATTCATCTGATCGATTCTATTTCCCGTGGGGTAAATCCTTATGGTGAGTTTGATGAGTTTCTTAAATTGGCAGAAAATCCTGATGCCCGTTTTGTTGTTTCTAATACTACTGAAGCCGGTATTGCTTATCATGCGGAAGATAATCGGGATATGCAGCCGCCTTCATCTTTTCCTGCCAAGGTAGTTCTTCTTTTATACCATCGTTATAAAACGTTTCAGGGTAACAAAGAAAAAGGATTTGTGTTTTTACCCTGCGAATTGATTGAGCAAAATGGAGATAAGCTAAAAGAGTATGTTTTGAAATATGCCGCTCAATGGCAAATGGAACCATCTTTTATCGATTGGATACAGGAAGCCAATCAGTTTTGTAATACGTTGGTGGATCGAATTGTTCCCGGATACCGACCTGACAATATTGATGAAATACGAAATAGTAAAGGCTATGAAGATAATCTTGTGGTAGAAGGAGAACAGTATCACCTTTGGGTGATTAAAGGACAAAAAGAACTGGAACAGGAATTGCCGTTTTCTAAGGCTGGATTAAATGTTCGCATTGTGGAAGACGTTCAACCTTACCGTACCCGGAAGGTCAGGCTGTTGAATGGCCCGCATACCGTAATGACACCCATTGCTTATTTGTGTGGGGAAGAGTATGTTCGGAATACTATGCAGCATCCGGTTCTGGGAGATTTTGTCCGAAATGTGATGAGAGAGGAAATATTGCCTACCATCGATCTTCCTCGTGATGAAATGGAAAGGTACCTGGATCGCATCCTGGATCGGTTCTTGAATCCTTTTGTAGATCATGCCTTGCTGAGTATCAGTTTGAATAGCATTTCAAAATTCCGGGCAAGGGTGTTGCCAATTATTCTTGATTATGACTTAAAAAATGGAGAGTTGCCCGATGGTCTTGTTTTGGCTTTAGCTGCTATTTTCGCATTTTATAGAGGTAAAACATCTTCTGGAAAAACAATTCCGCTTCAGGATGATGAAATGGTCCTTGAGTTTTTCAAGCATCAATGGTTGCTTTACGAGAAAGAGGAACTTAGTGTTGAGGATTTAGTGGGTCGGGCATTAGAGAATAAGGAATTTTGGGGGCGAAATCTGAATGATATTTCCGGGTTGAAAGAAAAGACAACGAAATACCTTTCCGAAATTTTGTCGCAAGGTATGTTAAATGTAGTTCAATCAGTAGTAAATAGAAAGTTACATGCAACGGTTGCTTAAAATTAATCCTATCGATAATGTGGCGGTTGCCCTTACCGATATTCCTGCCGGTTCAGAAATTGAACAGCCTGGGATTGCAGTGACCACACAAACCCATATTCCTCGGGCTCACAAAGTGGCTTTGATCAATATTGAACAGGGAGATAATATTGTTAAATATGGTCAGTCAATCGGACATGCACTGACTGATATTGGCGCTGGCCAAGTAGTGAATCATAAGAATATCAAGACAAACCTTGAAGGAGTTCTGGAATATCGTTACAATCCGGTATTTAGGGAAAATCCATATTCCAATCGCCAACTGACTTTTAAAGGGTTTCGTCGAAAGAATGGAGAAGTAGGTATTCGTAATGAACTTTGGATAGTTCCAACGGTAGGATGTGTTAACGGGATTGGAGAACAGATGTTGAATCATTTAAAGGGTAAAGTCGATGCTTCCTTGATTGACGGGATGGAGATCTTTAAACACAATTATGGTTGTTCTCAGTTAGGAGATGACCATGAAAACACCCGAAAAATATTACGCGATATAGTTCTTCATCCGAATGCAGGAGGTGTTTTGGTTTTGGGATTGGGATGTGAGAATAATCAACCTCTTGCCTTTAAAGAATTATTGGGAGAGTTTGATTCGGAACGTATCAAGTTTCTGGTATGCCAGGATGTTGAAAACGAGCTTGAAGAAGGTGTTCGCCTTTTAAATGAATTGTTCGATAAAATGGTGCTAGACCAACGGGAGGATATCCCTCTTTCTGAGCTGAGAATTGGATTAAAATGCGGCGCTTCAGATGGTTTTTCCGGAATAAGTGCCAACCCTTTGTTGGGGGCATTTTCTGATTTTTTGGTAGCTCAGGGGGGAACAACGATTCTTACCGAAGTTCCGGAAATGTTTGGTGCTGAGAATTTGTTGATGGAACGTGCCGAAAATAAAGAGGTGTTTCATAAAATCGTTGAGCTTATCAATAATTTTAAAGAATACTTTATTAAAAGTAATCAGCCTGTTTATGAGAATCCTTCACCTGGTAATAAGGCCGGAGGAATTTCGACGCTTGAAGAAAAATCTTTGGGTTGCACACAAAAAGGAGGAACGGATAAAGTTCGGGATGTCTTGTCTTATGGTGATCGATTAAAAATTAAAGGGCTTAACCTCCTAAGTGCCCCTGGTAATGATCTGGTCGCGTCAACCGCTCTTGGAGCCTCCGGCTGTCATATGGTTTTGTTTACTACGGGCAGAGGGACTCCATTCGGAAGTTTTGTTCCAACAGTAAAAATATCCACCAATTCTTCTCTGTTTGAAAAGAAACCCCATTGGATCGATTTTGATGCCGGTGTTATTGCTGAAGGTACGCCGGTTGAGCAAGTATTGGAGGCGTTTATTCCATTCTTAATTGAGGTTGCAAGCGGAAAAATGGTTAATAACGAAATAAATGGATTCCGCGAGATATCTATATTTAAAACCGGGGTTACGTTATAATTTTTTAAATAAAAAAAGGTCTGTCGCATAATGCGAAGACCTTTAAAAACAGGACTATTAACGGTTTGGATAATTGAACCAGGTATGCCATCGTTATGGCACTTTTGTGATAGTGTTCTCCATAAAGTTTGTCTTGTTTTTACGGTTTATGGTTGAATGAAATGATGAATGCTGAAACCGGCCTGTCCAATAAATGGAAGGTGCCGGTTTCAGTATTAAAGGTTTATGAGAAATTGTTGTAGGCAGTCTCACCATGTTCGTAAACATCCAGACCTTCCTCTTCAACACGTTTGGAGACTCGCAATCCAATAGTTGCTTTTAGCGTCCTGAATAGGATGAAACCTAATGCCAGAGACCATGCTGCGACTGTGACTACTCCCAGTGCCTGTACCCCCAGTAAGGAAGCTCCACCGCCATAAAATAATCCTCCATCGGTGGCAAATAGACCCACCAAAAGGGTGCCTGCTGCACCACTGAAACCGTGAACAGATACGGCTCCAACCGGATCGTCAATTTTGAGTGCGTCTAGCAATTCAACACCGAAGATTAATACAACTCCGGCCACAATACCTATAATGACAGCTCCTCCCGGAGTTACGATGTCGCATCCTGCCGTGATGGCCACTAAGCCCGCCAAGGCGCCGTTGAGAGACAATCCTAATGAAGGTCTTTTGTAACGCATCCATGAAATGACCATAGCTGTTACGGTCCCTGCAGCTGCTGCAAGGTTCGTAGTGACAAAAATAGAGGCCACCGCTGAGATATTCTCCAGTCCACTGGCTGCCAGCTGTGATCCGGGGTTAAATCCAAACCAACCAAACCAGAGGATGAAAACACCAAGAGCACCAATGGTTAAATTATGCCCGGGAATAGCCTTGCGTTTGCCATTGTATTTCCCGATGCGAGGACCTAAAATGGCTGTTCCTACCAGTCCTAGCCATCCTCCCACAGAATGAACTACTGTTGAACCTGCGAAATCATGAAAACCCAGTTCACTGAGCCAGCCGCCGCCCCATACCCAGTGCCCCGAGATGGGATAGATGATGGCCGTAATAAAGAAACTGGCTATAATATAGGCTGAAAATTCGGTTCGCTCGGCCACGGCGCCGGAAACAATGGTGGCAGCGGTTGCCGCAAAAACTGTCTGGAAAATTAGCATTGCGTAGTCTACGTCGTTTCCGTAACTGCCCGAGAAAAAAAGATCAGGCATTCCAATAAAACCTCCCAGGTCGGTTCCAAACATCATGCTGAATCCTACAATCCAGAAGATAAGAGAGCCTACCGAAAAATCCAAGAAGTTTTTCATGAGTATGTTGGCTGTGTTTTTGGCCCTAGTAAATCCTGCTTCAACCATTGCAAATCCTGGCTGCATGAAAAAAACCAGGGCTGCGGCAATTAAAACCCATAATACGTCAAGAGAGACAGATATATCTGATACTTGTTTTGTAATTTCTTCCATAATTTTTGTCTATTAAGTGTTTAATCTGATAAAAGCCTGATTACTCCTCTTTCCCCTTAATGTAAAGGGATTCATCCCCTGCTTCTCCCGTCCTGATTCGGTAGGATTCTTCAATATCCACCACAAAAATTTTCCCATCTCCAATGGCGCCGGTTTTTGCCGATTCCATAATGGCATTAATGGTATTTTTCAGGTTTTTGTCTCGGACCACAATGGACATTTTTATGCGTTCTATCGAACTGGTGTCGTAAACGATTCCACGGAATGCGCGTTCTTCACGGGATTGACCAATACCTCGGACCTCCCAATACGAGAAGAAGTCGATGCCTACTTTACTTAATGCTTCCTTGACATCGTCAAATTTGGTTTTTCTTATTATGGCTTCAATTTTCTTCATGTGTATGTTGTTTTTTGTTAATGAATGCCCTGTTTTATTGGCAAGCTCAGGAAAATAAGGTTGTCAGAATGAGACACCTACTACCAGAAATAAACTTTCACTTTCGGGATTCAAAATGATAGCTCCGGAAAGGGGTAATGAAAAATAGTCAGTAAGTTTTATCTCTTTGGAAGCGCCAATGCCTACATTTACTATCCCAAAGTCTCCATCGGTGGTATAAACCTCGTCTCCGGCACCCAAAAATATATTGGCCACCCCAAAATCATAACCGGCCTCAAGGTATAATGACTTATCATCAGCTCCGGCAAAGAATTTTCCGGCTAATAAACTGAACTTTTTCAATGTAAGTGTTCCACTGATTTCTAAAGAATGATTATTCTCAAAATCAAAGTATTCGTCAGACATATCATCCAGAGGAAAATAATAATCGGTTAGTGTCAGTCCGAATACTTCACTAAAAGAATAGCCTGCATAGAGGTCAGCCTCCTGGGCCCCGGGCAAATTGGTGGTATATGCACCCCATGCGCCTAATACGAAACTACCTGCAGACATTTCCAGGTATGGCTGAATGCTTGGTGATCCACCAAAATCGGTTCCTCTCCATACATATCGGCTCATCAAATCGGCACCTACACTAACGTCTACTTGTGCCGTTGCTTTTGGGCTTAGAAAGAATAGTGTGGTAAATGCTATTCCTGTTAAAGCCATTTTTACGTTTCTCATAATGGTTAGTTAAAAATGTTAGTTGATTGATTATCTCTCCCTCAAAAAAAGAGGGGGGGAAGAAAAAAATTTATAAAAAATGAGTTGCCCTCCCTCTTTTTTGTTATGGGTATGGTGCAAATATATATCTTTTTTGAATTAGCAACCTAATTTTTTAGGGGGTAATGTTGTTAAAAATAATAAAAAATAAACACGACCCCCTTTTGCAAGGGGGGGTATGGAGGAAAAAATAAAATTTGTTGTATGGGTTTAGTTGGTGAAGTAGTTGGTAAGAAAATGTTTATTTGTCGTTGATTGCAGAGTTGAAGGGGTAATTATGTAAGAAGAATGATGATAATGGGGTAAGAGTAAGATTATTTTAAGTTATGTTGGTACAAAAAACATTGTAAAATAATGCTCTGGAAATATTTTATTCGTTACATTTGATTAAAACAATAATTGAAATAAATAAACCTTGAAAAATGAAGAAAATTGAATTGGGAAAAGGGCTTGATAAATTGTATTTTGGAATGAGTAAGGATGAATTTATTGCCATTATGGGTGATCCGGATGAGGTTGAAACAATGCAGAATGAAGATTTGCCGGAGGATGTCACTGAAGCCTGGCATTATGATGAGGTTGAATTATCTGCCTCATTTGATAAAATGGAAGATTGGCGACTGACATCATTGGCTGTTAGTTCTGATCAGTATTCTTTTGAGGGAGTGGATTTAATAGGTTTGAGTCAGTCGGAGGTGATGGAGCAAATTGAAATAATGGGGCTTGGCGATGTATATTTGGAGGAATTATCCGACAATGAAGAAGATAGCCAGCAAATTGCAACCATTTTGGAAGTTAGTCTTAACCTTTGGTTCGATAACGGAATATTGACTGAAATACAGTGGGGCCCTTTCTGGGATGAAGAAGAAGAAGAGTTTATATGGCCGGAAGATAATTAAAAAAATAGATCCATTTTTTTTCTTCTGAGTGTTTGGAATATCAATCCTTTGTCTATTTTTATTCCGTATTTTTATTAGACGTTAAAAGTATGGAAAAAAGTATTTTGAAGGTTGATCCGGTAGCTTTCCGGTACGACGAACCCCACTTTGAAGAAGAAGAGGACGATGATTTTGAGTGGGACGAAAATGATCTTGATCTGGATTTCCGAGAGGATATAGATGAAGATCTCAATGAAGAAGACCTGGAAGAAGACTTTGATGATGAATATTAAAAACCATCAAGCCTTTTGAAGTGGGGGAGTGTTATCAATTCAATTCCCTTTAAAAAGATTGAGAGACTTATCGGGCATTTGACCTGTTAAGTCTCTCGTTTGCTTCCTTAAATCAGAATTTGTGTTTTTAAGATTTACTTTTGTATCCCAATTTAATGTTATTTATTGTATGCGATCCAGTTTTCTCTGGATTTTTTTGATGGCAGATTCTATAGGTTGTTCGGGCTCAATGACATTATAGTCACCCCAGAAATCAGGGTCAGAAAAACCAGATACCTCATCTTCTAGAATTGCATTTATTTTAAGTCGATCTGCTCCCCTGAAGGGTTTGTCTTCTGTCGGTGACCAGTCGGTTACGGCTATTTCCAAAGTGGTGTGATAATTGGTATTAAAAAGTTTGCGCTTCCAGTTAACTTTAAACGATGCTTGGCCCCGGCTGTATCCGAAATACCACTTTCCGTTTTTATCTTGGCGATAATTGACAATATAAGAAGCTTCGGTTGGATAAACCTTCGCCCCAAGAGGCTTTTTCTTTATGAACATACGGGCTACTTCATTCTTATTATCGGTATTCATATTAAATACGGCTTGAGTGACGGCCAAATTTTCTGTATCGATATAAAGCTTTCCATAAAAAAGTGGAATTTTCAAGTGTGGTTTTTGCTCAAAACTGAGAACATAAATGGTACGGTCCTCGATTCGTGTTATATTGCTGATCCTGAAATTGTAGTAGTTAATCATTTCACCATCAAAGAGCAAGTAGGGATCTTTCATAATATCCAGCATTGTGGCTGTATAGGGGCCCCCTTGAAGTCTAAATGCTAGGGTATCTAGTTTTTCATAATCAGTACTTTTTCGTCCTATTTGTAGGCTGATTTTGTCTTCTCTCGGATCGTTATAGGCTGGTTTGTATATTTCTACAACAGCTTCAGACAAAGATACATATCTCCATCCCTTTTTGATGGTTTCGCGATAAAAGGCAGTCATTTTTGCGGGGTGGTTAAGATAGTTATCATCACGTCGGCTCATGACCGCTTTTATCAAAAGGTTCGGATCAGAAGGAAATACAGATACTTCCACCAAAGGAACTGTAATCATTTTTAAGGTTACTTTGTATCGTTTGTTACTAAACGCATTAACTGGAACAAATTTCTTTTCGTATCCGATAAAAGAAAATCGAATATTTTTATCGGTCATGTTCCGGGGTACTTTTAAAATAAAATCCCCATTGGAGTTGCTGACAGTGGCAATATTACTTTCTTCTATGGCAACGGTAGCAAAGGGAAGAGGTGTACCGGTATCTTCATCTTCGACGGTTCCACGAAGTAAAACAAATTGAAGGGTATCTGACTTCTGTTGGTCTTTGTTGGAGGCAGAAGCATCAAGCAATGCAGATGGCATCATGATCATCATGGCTACCAAGGCCAGAAACAGATCACGACTTTTTCGGAAATTACTAATCAATGTTTTCATGGCATCTTTTTTTTATGAATTATGCACGGTGAAATGCTTACTAAATTTTAAGCATTTAATCCGCTGTCATTATAAAGACACCGGGAAAGCAAAATACCCCTATTCGTTTTGTTTTTTTCTGGTAGAGATAGTTTCTGAAATGTTGTTTTTATTTTTGGGGGTTCAAAAAATGAGGAAAATCCTACTATGAAAACCCATTTTCCCGTAGAGGTGAGATGCGAAATAAAGGCACAACTCAATTTATAATGCCGTTACAAAGTATTTATTAACATCAGTTACTTTCATGCCGGCCTTACGCGCTGCTTGCATTCCCAGGACTCCGTCTTCAAATACCTGACATGATATTGGATCTACTTCCATCAGACGAGCACATTTGAGGAATGTTTCGGGATGGGGCTTGGGATGTGTAATGTCATCGGATGAGACAATTATGTCGAAATATTTATCCATTCCTACTGCCTTTAGTGTATCAATGGCAATACTGCGTTGACCTCCTGTGCCAACAGCCATAGGAAGTGTTCCGTGATACCTAAGGATAATTTCGGCAACAGGTTCAATTGCTTTGGTTTGAGAAAGGGTGATTTTGAATAGATCTTCTTTTTCGTCACCTACTTTTTGAGGATCCATATTGGTCCCATAAATCTTGTTGAGTTTTTCTACTGTTTTATATAGTGGAATACCTGCCAATTGCATAAATAACTCTTTGGTGAAGTCTATTCCATAAGGTTTACAGGTTTTTCGCCAAGCCTTAAAGTGGGCGGGCATGGTGTCGGCAATGGTGCCGTCCAGATCAAAGATAAGTCCCTTAGTTTCGGGATCTATAGAGATTATACTCATATTTTATTTCGATATAGTATTTAACTAATTGATTTCTGAATTGTCGTAACAACTTTCCGGGATGTTGGGCGAGGAGCGACCAATCCATTCGCCATTCCCCTTTTAATTTATTATTGTGCATTGAGCGAAGTCATTCACTGCAAAAATAATGAATAACCTGCAAAAGCATTGTTCTTTCTTATTAAAAGGCTGTTAATCTTGTTCAATGAAATTAAAACAGGTGATAATTTGTAATAAAAATCTCGAAAATGTTGTTTTTTTGTTTAAAAAACCCTTTTTTTGGCGACGAATTATGAAGGAATTTGTCGTAGATTGGAGATGCAGAAACTCGAATAGAGAATTGATAATTTCCCATTCGAGTTATTATTTTTTTTACGACACATATTTTTTTGCTGAGATTTGTCTGAATCCGGAATGCCTTAACAAACCTCGGGCAAGTCGGATGTTTTTTCCGTAAACAGGGATACCTACTTGTTTTCGGATTTCAACCTGCTTTTTTCTTTTCTTTAAAATATCAAGGTAAAATCAATTCGGACATTTTGTGGTTCGCCGGAGTGGTCTCAGAAAAAGGGAAGTATGTGATGATGGTTGGTGATGACTTTTTCAAAAGAGTAAAAATCAAAAATAGTAAAACAAGGAATTGGGCATGATAGAAAAGTATTTTAAAATAATAATATGTAAAAATGTTTTTATGCCAGTTCCATTCGACTAATGACTTAAATAAATTTTATACGAATGAAACGAGCAAGACCAATTTAAGTTTGGCACAACAAGAACATGTATAAAAAGACAAAGGCAGAAGTGCACAGGCAGAAGTGCACAGGCAGAAGTGAAATTTATCAATTTCTGTTTTGCGGTAAGGATGGTTTACTCATTCGGCTGTGCTCATACCAAGCCTTTAGGGGATTAAGGGGTGAGCTTTGGATATAATAAGCTTTAAACTAATTACATAAATTTATTTTATACTGATGAAACCCGGAGAAAAAATTAAATTAGAAAGAGAGTTTAAAAAACTTGGGCTGTCAGAGGTTGCCGAAAATGCACAACTGGATGAAAAGCAATTGATGGCTATTGAGAATGGCGAAGTGGAACCTTCACTGGGAATACTGATAAAACTTGCGAGGGTGCTTGGGGTAAGACCAGGTACCTTTCTGGATGACCAGCATGAGAAAGGGGTGGTGGTAACTAAAAAAGGGGACACCAAGTCTTTAAGCAATATGAATGCCTCCGGTATGAAGGAAGTAAAAAATCTCGCATTTTTATCTTTGGCGCGTCAGAAAAGCGACAGGAATATGGATCCTTTTTTGATTGAAGTGCTTCCGGAACATATGAACCCGGAGCAACCCTTTTCTGCACATGAGGGCGAAGAGTTTATTTTTGTACTGGAGGGATGTATCGAAGTGATTTATGGTAAAGAGACCTATCGGTTAGAGGCGGGAGACAGTATTTATTACGATTCTATTATTGATCACCGAGTTAGTTCATTAAATAATGAAAAAGCATTGGTGCTGGCGGTCGTTTATTTGCCGGTTTAATTCACTTCCTTCAAAAAAAATTAATTATGTCGTTTCAACCAATAGAAGATACTTTAGGGGATTTGCTGGAGAAATGGGCAGAGGAAATTCCGAATCATGACTTTATGGTTTATCCGGATCGTGGCCTAAGATTTTCGTACAGCGAATTTAATCATCGGGTGGATAATATGGCTAAAGGATTGATGGCCATAGGTGTTAAGAAAGGTGATAAGGTGGGGATTTGGGCTAATAATGTGCCCGATTGGACCACGTTGATGTTTGCCACGGCAAAGATTGGGGCCATATTGGTCACTATAAATACAAATTATAAGCTTGCAGAGCTGGAATATCTGATCAAGAATTCCGATCTGAATACCCTCTGTATTATTGATGGGTATAGAGACAGTGATTATGTGGATATGGTTTTTCAGTTGGTTCCGGAATTGAAAACATCGCCTAGGGGCCAACTTAAGAGTGAAAAATTTCCCGAACTACGTAATGTGGTGTTTTTAGGGCCCCAGAAACATCGAGGAATGTACAATACTTCGGAACTGTTATTGTTGGGAACCCAGGTGGAGGAGGAAGTACTCAAGTCAAGAAAGGAGGAAGTTAACTGTCATGATGTGGTTAATATGCAGTATACTTCCGGGACAACTGGTTTTCCTAAAGGGGTAATGCTAACACACTTTAATATTGTCAATAATGGAAAAGGAATTGGTGATAATATGGAATATACGTCCGAAGATAGGTTGTTGTTGTGTGTTCCGCTTTTCCATTGTTTTGGTTGTGTGTTAGGGGTTTGTGCGGTTATTACTCATGGTGTGAGTATGGTTTTTACAGAAAACTTTGATCCTTTAAGAGTATTGGCTGCCGTTCAGAAAGAAAAATGTACATCCATCTATGGAGTCCCTACAATGTTTATTGCCGAAATGAATCATCCCATGTTTGACATGTTCGACCTATCATCCTTGCGAACTGGAATTATGGCGGGTGCATTATGTCCTATTGAGACTATGAAACAGGTGATGACTAAAATGAATTGTCGGGATATAATCATCGTTTATGGTCTTACAGAAGCATCACCAGGTATGACTACCACCCGAACTGATGATTCGGCTGAAATCAGAGCTACAACTGTAGGTAAAGAATTGCCGGGGGTGGAAGTAAAAATCTTTGATCCCGAAACAGGAGAAGAACTTGGACCTAATCAGCAAGGGGAAATTTGCTGCAGAGGGTACAATGTAATGAAAGGTTATTACAATAATCCGCAAGCCACCCGTGAAGCCATTGACAATGATGGATGGCTGCATTCCGGTGATCTGGCGCTGAAAACAGAAGATGGCCATTTCAAAATTACAGGAAGAATTAAGGATATGATTATCAGGGGTGGAGAAAATATCTATCCAAGAGAAATTGAGAATTTTATCTATAATATGCCTGAAGTGGAAATGGTGGAAGTAGTGGGAATCCCTGATGAAAAATATGGGGAAATTGTGGGGGCCTTTGTAAAAGTTAAAGATGGTTTTTCGCTGAGCGAAGAAGCGGTGCGGGATTTTTGTCGGGGACAGATTGCGCGATACAAAATTCCCAAACATGTATTTTTTGTTGACGACTTTCCCACAACCGCAAGTGGGAAAATTCAAAAATACAAGCTTCGGGAAATTGGGGCCGAATTAGTGAAAAATATTAGTTCGTTATAATTTTTTGAAATTGGTAGGAGGAAAGAAAGACAAAGCGGATCGAATCGGTGTGGAAAAATGCTAAATTTTAATTGCTTATAGAGTCTACAGATTAAAATAGAAGCAGGTTCCTTTATTAAATTCAGATTCAAACCAAATTTTTCCTCCTGCCAGCTCAATGATTTTAGAAGCAATTGTTAAACCAACACCAATGCCGGGATAAAACTTGGTTTGAGAAGGAGATATCTTTTCAAAGGCATTAAAGATTATCTTTTGTTTTTCTGGTGAAATACCAATACCTGTATCTTTTACGTAGAACGTAGTCTGACTATTCTGATCCATAAAGCAGCCAAATTCAACAGCCCCCTTGTCGGTAAATTTTATGGCATTGTTTAAAAGATGAATCATCACCTCCTTGAGGTAGGATGCATTGAATTCAAAGTGATGATTTTTAGGTAAATTCATCTTGTGACTTAGGAGGATATGTCTTTTCTGATAATTGTTCTGAATTTTTTTGGCTTCATTCATTAATTCATGGCAAAGAATTGTCGGATTAATCATTTGGTGCATTTCAACAGGAAGACCGCCTGCTTCAATACGCGAAAGGTGAATTAATGAATCAACCAGATGCAACAGCTCATCGGTTTTGGCATGCAGAAGTGATGCAAAGTTGTTTTTGTCCTCATTCGACAAGTCGGAATAGATGAGAATCTCCGAAAGACCCTGTATGGCATTAAGAGGAGTACGTATTTCGTGCGATATATTTTTTATAAATTCTTGCTTAATTCTTTCGTGCGAAGAATTTTCTTCCGTAACAGTTTTCTTATTGTTCTGGATTTCATTGAAAGTTTCAATAAGCTTGTCCTGCAACAGAACGCCATAAAATTTTTGATTTTGATCAACCACCGGCAATGCTGGTAGATTGGTGGCAGAGAGCAAATTTAACGCCTGATCAATGGTGGAATCGGGTGACAGACTGGGTTTGGGTAATAAACAATCTGCTACTAATTTTTTTTTGCGCGCCAATACATCAGGTACAGTGAGCATCCCCATGTATTTATCCGTTTCTTCCATGACGATGAAAAAACGTTGAGTGATCAACTCTTCTTCTATTTCATTTACTCCTTTAAATGGCGCCGTTTTGGGGTATTCTTTTTCGATGTAGGGTTTAATTAGCATAAGGGCTTATATTTCCAAATCAATTATATCGTAATCGATTTTTAGTTTGAATTCCACTCTGAGAATTTCGGAAGGCGAAATATAAGGAAAAACTTTCTCTTTTAATATCTCTATTATTTTTTTGGCTTCAATTTTCTTGAGAATATTACGGTTAATGTAGACCGCTTCGATATTGGGATCGTCCACTTCAATGGTTTCAAACTCGTTAGGAACGAGAATGTCAAATAGTTTAGAAATCCCTATTTTCCCTTGGGGCGATTTTTTGCCAATGACAAGAATGTCTTCAAACGGAGGAAATTTAATTTCTTCGAATCCTAGTTTTATTTTATATCGGAGTGCTGCGTCTTGACACATAGATTTTTATATTATTTCTAAATGTTTAAAGTTTAATTATTCTGATATGATTTTTTGTAGGATAGGAATTATTATACTGGGTATAACTCATGAAAAGGTGAATAGCCTTTTACGGATAAAAACATTCGGAAGTTTCATCGCATGGAAAAAAAGTGTATTGTTCCTATAAAAGTAATCTCTGAAATTTTATCCCATTCTAGATTTATAGTCCTCATAGCTAAATTTCCGGATCATCTTTAGGCCGGTTCGGTCATTCCAAAAGGCAATGGATGGATGAGTGACCCCATTAAACATTGTGGTTTTAACAATGGTGTAATGAATCATGTCTTCGAAAACAATACGATCGCCTGGTTTGAGGGGGTGATTAAAACTCCAGTCTCCAATAAAATCGCCTGCCAGACAACTATTACCTCCCATTCGGTAGGTGGGAAGGCCTTCGACCGGTTCCTGATGGGCGCCCCTGATAACAGGTTTATATGGCATTTCAAGGCAATCGGGCATATGGGCTGTGAAGCTTACGTTCAGAATCGCGGTTTTTATACCATGATTGTTCACAATATCTGTTACCTCTGCTACCAGGATTCCTGTTTCCCAGGCAAATGCACTCCCGGGTTCCAGAATGATATGAATACCCCATTTCTCTTTGAAGTTTTTCAGTAGTTGTATCAAATGCTCCACGTCATATCCTTTTCTCGTCATCAGATGGCCGCCGCCCATATTGAGCCATTTTATTTGAGTCAAGTGTTTGCCAAACTTCTTTTCTACGTTTTGTAATACTTTCTCCAATTCCTCGCTTGATGATTCGCATAAGGCATGAAAATGCAGCCCTTCAATGCCTTGTGGGAGGTGATCCGGCATTTGGTCGGCAGGAATGCCCAGTCTTGATCCGGGAGAACATGGATTGTAAAGGTCTGTGGAGACTTCTGAATATTCCGGGTTGATTCGAAGACCTGCCGATATAGGCGTGGCTTCCGATTTCAACATGGGGCGAAACCGTTCGTACTGAGCAATGGAGTTAAAGGTAATGTGACTGCTGTATCTCATTATTTCGGGAAAATCCTGCTCGGTGTAGGCCGGACTGTAAGTGTGAGCCGGGCTACCCATCTCTTCAAATGCCAAGCGGGCCTCATTGACCGAACTGGCTGTAGCACCGGGAATGTATTCTCTTACGATGGAAAAAGCCGGCCATAATGAAAAGGCCTTAAAAGCCAAAATGATTTCAACCCCAGCCCGGTCGCCAACACTCTTAATGAGTTTTAAATTCTTGCGTAACAGCATCTCGTCCATCACATAGGCGGGTGAAGGAACTTGTTTGATATCTATACCCATCACTTTTATTTTTTGCGGAGACAAATATAATGTAGTTTGATCTGACCGCCAATTTAGTGAATAGCCTAGGTGAATAGTAAAAAGTTGTTAGTTGTAAACCTATTACATTACTCGTATAATGAGCATATTCTATTGCTGAATGTATAATAAGGTACTTTTCATTCCACCATCATACCATTATACCTTGCACATCTTCCTTCCAAATTCGGTACATCAACCTCTTTGATCTATCACTTAAATTATATCATCCCCCATTTTCACCAGAAAAATAATTCATTAAAACAGGTTTCATGGTCTTGCTGACAGGAACGGATTGGCTACCAATCTTTACCAGGTTGCCGTTTATTTCCGATATTCTGTCCAATGCCACAATGTAGGATTTGTGAATGCGCATAAACCGATCGGCAGGTAGTTCTTTCTCAAGATTTTTCAAGGAAAAGAGCCCCATGTATTTTCCGGTGGTGCTGTAAAAAATAACGTATTCCAATGCCCCCTCAATATACAGAATGTCTTTATATTTCAGTTTTACCATCTTTCGATCCGACTTGACAATGATAAAGTCTTTTTCTTCTGTTTTGACATCCGATTCAATGGCGGTTGAATTTTGAAGTGCTTCGGCAACTCTTAGTTTGCGACGGTAATTGAGGATGGTGGTGATTTTATTGACAGCCTTTACAAATCGGGGAAACGATACCGGTTTTAGCAGATATTCTACGGCATTTACTTCAAAGCCCTGCACCGCATATTGGGGATAGGCAGTTACAAAAACAATGAGTGGCGCCGCAGGTATGGAAAGGTTTTTAATGAAATCCATGCCCGACATATCCGGCATTTCAATATCGGTAAAAATGACATCAATATTTCCCTGCGAGATGGTATTGATCGCTGCCATGGGTGTGTCAAAGGATTCGACCAGTTGAAACTGAGGAATCTTGGAAATGTAGTCGGCCATTAGTTTCCGGGCCAGATACTCATCGTCGATAACCACACAGTTATATTTTCCCTCTTCCGCCATTTACTTGAATAGTTTCAATATTATTTTATAGTTTTTGGGTGTTTCGATAATGTTAAGGTTATGTTTTTGCGGGTAAAGCAAGCTTAGTCGGTTTTTTACGTTTTCTATTCCGATGCTTTTGGTATTTCTTGATTTTGAATGAATTTGTTGCGGGTGAATGCTGTTTTCCACACTAAAACAAAACGCTTCCGAATTTTGAGTAAGAGTGATGTCGACAAAACCCGCCTTGTCTTTTTCGATCTTGCTATGTTTAAAGGCATTTTCAACAAAGGTAACCAAAAGCATGGGGGCAATTTGATAATTTTCGTCGTACGATCCAATGGAAAAATTGATATTTTGTCTTTTTTCGGTTTTTAACTGCTGGAATTCCAGAAAGCTGTTAATGTAATCCACCTCTTTATAAAGGGAAATCATATCCGATTCACAATCGTAAAGTACATATCGAAGCATGTCTGAGAGCATGGTGATTTTTTCCGGTGTTGAATCGTCACCTGTATACGCCATGGAATAGATGTTGTTTAACGCATTAAACAGAAAGTGAGGGTTGATCTGAGTCTTTAGAAATTTAAGCTCGCTTTCTGCTTTTTCTCGTTTCAGGGTTTCTATTTCCACTTTATTTTTTTCCTGCTTGTCGGCCAGGAATTTGGTCATACTCACCCAAAAAGCCATCAGACAAAAGATGGTATGAAAAATAAATGGGGCAATCAGGCTTTTGTTAGGCGGTGCCAGGGTGGGGTAGAATTGGTAGAAAACTATTTCAATAGTGCCTACTATAACAACCAAAAAAAATATCAATAGAATATTGTAAAGTCTGAATCTCCCTTTGTGGTCATCGTAATATTTGGGCATTAGGTTTTTTAGGTTGATATGATAGACCGTAAACTGCATCGGGGTGAGCAAAACGGCTAAAAGAATGCCTTTGACAGGACTTAGCTGGGCTCCAAAGGAAAAGTAGAAAAGGGCCACCATACCCCATACTGCATAGGATGGAAATGATTTGTACCAGGAAGATAGTTTTGATAACATGTTTTGCTTGGTTTTTCTTGTATAACAGGTGATAACAGGTGAATAGGTGAGATGGACGAAATGTTTTGAATTCGTCCATCATTTCCATCAAGTGATTGTGGGCAGGTTATGCTTAGCATTTTTGACCACTCTTAAAAAATCTTTTTTTACCTCAAATTCTTGACAAAAATATCACATTATCCTAACGCCTTCATCTATTTTTCAATAATCGGACATACTCTTCAATAATCGGTCAATTTCTTCAAGGAAAATATTTTCCTGAACATTATTCCCAATTATTGAAAACTCTTATCGTTTCCTTGATTCTTTTTTCTTCACAACAATATTGCGAGGATATTTGTGCCTCAAATTCCATAAAGCCTTCAAATGAATGGATGGCTTCACTGGCAATGAGTCCGGATTATTAAGTTTTGAAATCTAAATGTTATTTAATATGCGAAAGAGGATTATAATTTATGCTGTGGGAGTTCTGCTTTTTGGCAGTGCACAGGCTCAGGAAACAATTAGCCTGACGCTTGCGGAAGCCCAAAACTATGCCCTGGAACATAACCGAACTTTAAAAAATGCCTCTCTGGAGGTTCGTAAAGCAGAGGCAAGTCGGTGGCAATCTCTTGCAACCATGCTGCCTCAGGTCAGTGCTTCGATAGAATACAATAATATGTTTGACTATTCAATGGATCTAGGCAACTTCCAGATTTCGATGCCCAATTCTGTAACCTACGGAGGAACGGCTTCCGTCGCCCTGAGCGGCGCTCAGGTGGTGGGTGTTCAACTTAAAGATATTTCCCGAAAAATGTCTCAAATCACGCTCGAACAAACCGAACAGGAAGTGGCCGATCAGGTGAAAACCATCTACTATTCAGCCTTGGTGTTGGAAAAGACTGCTTCTCTTCTGGAACAAAATCTGGAAAACCTGCAGAAGCTTTTTGCTTTTACACAAAAATCGGTTGACGTTGGAATGTCGGAACAAACCGATGCTGATAAAATCTCGGTACAGGTAGCATCCATGAAAACCAGTGTCAATACCACGCGCCGTTCGCTGGAAATGGCCTATAACTCTTTGCGGCTGCAACTGGGATTGTCAGTAGATACAGAATTGAAATTATCGCAAACCATTGATGAGCTTATGAGTATGGATAATGCTGTGTCTCTGCTCCAGATTGATTTCAATTTCGACAACAATTATGACTATCAGTTACTTCAACAAAATGTGGCATTGGCCAAAAAAGAGGTGGCACTCAAAAAATGGGCCTATGCACCATCATTGTCTGCCTTTTATCAATACACCAAAAAGGATTATATGAGTGATGAATCCACCATGAATTCTACACCCCCCAACATGTTTGGTGTTACATTGAACATTCCTATTTTTTCCAGCGGAAGTAGGAAAAAGGCGGTTCAGGAAGCCACCTTTTCTTATGAGCAACAACTTAATTTGTTTGACGATACCCGCGAAACGCTTACCATACAACATCGCCAATTGTCCTACAATCTGAAGTCCAATTACGAAACCTACGAAACGCAGAAGAAAAATCTGGAGGTTGTTCAACGCGTCTTTGATAATGTGTCCAGAAAATATGAACAAGGGGTTGCCTCCAGTTTGGATGTTACCAATGCCGGTTCCGATCTGATTTCCGCACAGAGTAGTTACGTGCAAGCGTTGCTGGAAGTGGTGAATGCTCGAATTGAACTCGAACAGCTGCTCAATGTGGATGATTATTGATTGGTGAGCAATTAATTTTCTCATTTCCGTTGAAGATTGAGTTTTACCTTGAATTTACTGTTAAGAATAAAACCTATTTGTTATCTATAAATCAGAAAAAGTATGAATTCTTTTTTTAAAACGATGGTTGTTGGTAGTTTGGTCCTTTGGGCCACCGGTTGTGGAACATCTGCCAAAAATGAAAAAAACCAAAGTGATATTGAAAATATAGAAATTGTAAAAGTAACAAGGCTTTCGAAGCGAAAAGTAGCCAGAAAAATTGAACTCTCTACCACCCTTGAGGGATACGAAACTGTCAATATTGCGCCTTCTTTCACCGGTACCATCGAACACATTTTTGTAGACGTGGGAACTCAGGTCAATAAAGGCGACATGATGGTTCGTATGGATCAACAGCAATTTAATAATGCAAAGCTTTCGTTTATCAATGCGCAAAAGGATTATGAGAGAATTAAAGTGTTGAATGAAACGGGGACGGTATCTAAACAGGAGTATGACCAGGCCAAATTGGTTTACGATCAGGCCAAGGAAAATCTGGAGTTTCTGGAGACGAATACTTTTGTAAAAGCCCCTTTTTTCGGGGTTATTGCAGCAAAAAATTATGAAGATGGCGAGTTGTACAGCGGTAGTCCTATCCTTGTGCTGACACAAACCCATCTTCTGAAAGCATACATTAATATCCCAGAGTCATATATCCCTTATGTTAGGGAAGGAATGAAACTGAATGTTATTTCGGATGTCTATCCCGATTTGTCTTTCCCCGCCGAGATAGAAATTGTTTATCCAACGGTAGACCCTGCTACCCATACCTTTCGGGTAAAAATCAGAATCCCCAATTCAGATCATAAGTTACGTCCCGGGATGTATGTGAAATCCTCAATCCAACTGCATGAAGTTGAAACTATGTTGGTGCCCTATCAGGCCGTTCTGAAGTTAATCGGTTCAAATAATCGCTATGTTTTTGTAAATAATAATGGTGTGGCTAAAAGGGTAGATGTTAAACTGGGACAGCGCTTCAATGAGCTGATTGAGGTGTTTTCGGACGACCTTAATGTGGGCGACCAACTGGTAACGGTCGGACAGGCTAAACTGGTTGATGGTGTTAAACTTAAGGTGGTACAATAATCCCTTCCGATTTTTCAATTCTATTTCTCGGGCCCCCTCCTGTAGCTCTGTTTCAATGGGGCCGGAGTAATCTTTACAGTTCAATGATTTAAATGTGATATGAGTATATTTAAAACATCCATCAATAAACCGGTTACAACTGCCTTGATTTTTGTAGCCGTTATGGTGATAGGTTTGTTCTCTCTTAAACTGTTGCCTATCGACCAGTATCCCGAAATTGACCCGCCATACATTTCGGTGATGACTTCCTACCCCGGCGCCAATGCCAGTGAGGTGGAAACCAATGTTACTCGTTTGCTGGAAAATAACCTTAATTCGGTAGACGGTCTTAAGAGTTTGACATCCAAGTCGCAGGATAATATGTCGTTGGTAACCCTCGAGTTTGAATGGGGGCTGGACCTGGAAGAGGTGGTCAACGACGTGCGATCCTACCTGGATATGACTAAAGATGAATTGCCCGATGGTGCTGGCACCCCGTTGATTTTTAAACTCAGTACCAGTTCCATGCCGATTATGATGTATGCAGTTACGGCTAATGAGAGTTATGCCGGGTTGGATAAAATCCTTAATGATATTGTGATGCCACAACTTAACAGGGTTGATGGTATTGGTAATATTTCCTTGTCAGGATCTCCGGAAAGATATGTCTATGTAGATATAGATCAGGAAAAACTCGATGCCTACAGTGTTTCGCTCGAAGCCGTGGGAAACGCCATCAGTAATAACAACCTCAATAGAACTTCCGGAACGGTGAAAATGGATAAAGAGCAATATCAGTTGGAAGTGCGTAGCGAGTATATCGAAAGTTCCGAAATAAATGATATTGTGGTAACAACAACCGATGACGGACGTCAAATTTTTGTGCGCGATTTAGCAACGGTACGCGATACCATTAAGGATCTTACTCTGGATGAAAAAATAGATGGACGCGATGGTGTGCGGGTGGTCATTACAAAACAATCGGGCGCCAACACCGTTGAGGTTTGCGAAAACGTTAATAAGGAAATGGCACGTATCCGGGATCTGCTGCCTACCGATGTTAATATAAAGATCATTTTCGATTCTTCAGATAACATTAAGGACTCTATCCGCAGTCTGGAAGAATCCATCATGTATGCATTACTATTTGTTGTATTGGTGGTTCTGTTGTTTTTGGGTCGATGGCGGGCAACACTAATCATCGGACTGACAATTCCCATCGCCTTGGTGGTCTCCTTTATCTATTTGGCCTTTGTTGATAGCTCTTTGAATATTATTTCTTTGTCATCACTAACCGTGGCGATCGGAATGGTGGTGGACGATGCCATTGTGGTGCTCGAGAATATTACCAAGCACATCGAGCGGGGATCTAGTCCACGTGAGGCAGCCATCTACGCCACCAACGAGGTGTGGGTGTCGGTAATTGCCACCACGATGGTTATAGCTGCGGTATTTGTTCCTTTAACCATGCTGGGGGGATTGGCAGGTATCATGTTTAAAGAGTTGGGGTGGATTGTTACCATCGTGGTGGTTACCTCTACCGTTGTAGCCATCTCGCTGACACCTATGTTGACATCCAAGTTGTTGAAATCTCGTCATGTAGAGGTGGATGAAAACGGACACTTGATCTTTGAAGAACCCAAAAAGAACTGGTACCAGAAGTATGTGGTTGGGGCGCTTGACCGCCTGGATGCTTGGTATGCCAAAATTTTACGGTACTCTTTGACGCATAAGAAATTTACTTTAGGCCTGGTGCTGGGGGTATTCTTTATTACCCTGCTCCCTATGTTTCTGGGTTTTATCGGAACTGACTTTATGCAGCAGAGTGACCAGGGACGACTCACCGTTAATGTGGAACTCAACCGTGGAACTCGCATCGAAGAGACTCTGAAAACTGCCCGCAAACTGGAAGCACGCTTTATGGAATTGGCTCCCGAAATCAGAATCATTTCTACTTCGGCAGGGTCAAGAGATGATGCCAGTATATCTGCGCTCTTTTCTTCCACCACCAATAATACCATTTCGATGACTGTCGTGTTGAAGGACAAAGATGAAAGAGACCGAGATATTTTTGAAATAGCAGAGGTGTTCCGTCAAGAGATGGCCAAATATCCTGAAATCATCGAATATCAGGCACAAACGGCATCCGGAATGGGCGGTAACGGGCCTTCTACCGTCGACGTGGAGATTTACGGACACAACTTTGATGAAACCAATATTTTGGCCGAAAACATTCAACATACCATTCGAGAAAACGTTAAAGGTGCACGCGATATTTCCATTAGCCGGGATGAAGATCGTGCCGAACTGAAAATTAATGTGGACAAGGAAAAACTGTCGCGACATGGTTTGGATGCCGCTTCGGTCGCCTCTCTGGCTTATAATCGGGTGACGGGAATGACGGCCGGCTATCTGAAAGAAGATGGTGATGAATATGCCATAGTTGTGAGACTGCTCGAAGAAAACCGCAATTCAATTTCCGATATAGAAGACTTGTCCATCCCAACAGCTCAAGGAAATATTAAACTCGGCGAAGTTGCGGATGTGGAAGAATATTGGGCTCCACCAACCATCGAACGAAAAAGTCGGCAGAGAATTGTGACTGTTTCCATAACCCCATATAAAGTTTCTTTGGGTGAATTGGCCATTGACATTGAGAAGGCTTTGGAAAAAGTGGACATCCCTCAAGGAATAACCATTCGGCTGGCCGGCGATTATGAAGACCAGCAGGAAACCTTCAGCGATATGGGACTTCTGTTATTGCTGATTGTCATGCTGGTATATATCGTGATGGCTTCTCAGTTTGAATCCATGTCCAAACCATTTATTATTATGATGTCGGTTCCGTTTGCCATTTCAGGGGTTGTGCTGGCTCTGTTTGTCACCGGCATTTCACTCGATATGATTGGCGCATTGGGGGTCATCATGTTGGTGGGGATTGTGGTGAAAAACGGCATTGTGCTGGTCGATTATATCAATCTGATGCGCGACCGTGGGTATGAACTGAACGAGGCCATTGCCCTTTCGGGTGCGTCCCGGTTGCGTCCGGTGTTAATGACAGCATTAACCACTATTTTGGGAATGTTACCTATGGCATTGAGCACCGGTACCGGCTCTGAAGCCTGGCGACCAATGGGGGTCGTCGTCATCGGCGGTTTGCTGATTTCGACCATGGTAACCCTGATTGTTGTGCCATTGCTTTATGGCATTATGTCGAAACATGGAGAACGCGACAAGGACGAAAAACAGAGAAAAGAATTCCTGTTCCTGCAGATTGCCGATGAGGATGTGACTCAAAATGGTAAATCATAGGGAAGAGGTTAGTCTTTTCTATTGGATTAAATACCGATAGTATATGACTGTAATTCCTGATTGTCCGGAGGCCTTGTCAATGTCTCTATGGATAGGAAAATGGTTCGTTAACGGGTATCGTTTCAGGATGCCCGTTGACACCATCGCCCGCCTCTGACACCTACCCCCGGCAATGACAAAAATCTAACATCTAACAATCTATTATCTAATAGTCTAAAATCTAATAATCTAACATCTAATATCTAACCATATATGAAAGCAGTGTTTATAGTTTTTAACCAAGCCAATACAGAGCGTGTTGAATATATGCTGGATCAATTAAAGATCCGGGGATTTACGTTTTGGGAACAGGTCCAGGGTCGTGGATCAAAAGATGGGGAACCCAGACGGGGAACACATACCTGGCCCGAGATGAATTCGGCCATTATTACTATGGTGGAAGACGAAAAAGTGGATCTCTTGCTCAAAACCGTTCATAAACTGGATATGCGTAACAAAGCGATTGGTGTTCGCGCCTTTGTATGGGATGTCACAAATCATTATTAAAAGCATAGCGGGGACGGGCCTGTGTGTGGGTTTAATTTTTCGGATGAAACGAGCATGACCCTGTGTGATTGGCAACAAAGAGAATGTATAAACCTCTGTCATGTGAGTTCCATCAGATCAATAAATTAGATAATCTTTATACCGATGAAAATGCAACGTAAGGGGTTTGATTTGAATTATATTAGGGATTTGTATTTTAAATATGGTGTAAAAAATATCACCATGGATGATGTTGCACACAAACTGGGCATCTCGAAACGAACGCTCTATCAGCAGGTGAAAACCAAGAATGACTTGGTGACGATGGTTTTGAACGATGGTTTTGATAAATTTAAAATGGAGGTGGAGAAGATGTTGAGTTCAACCCAAGGGAGCATCCTTAAACTGTATAAACTATATAGCCTTTTCCGGGATAATACAGAACCCGTGACCCCTGTTTTTGTCTTTTCACTTTCCAAAGCTAATCCCGAATTGGCGGCTAACATTAGGAAACTATACCACTACTTTATTATTGAGGTGGTTGGTAACATCATGGATGAGGGGCAGAAGGAGGGGGATTTTATTTCAGCATTCAAAGTTGATTTTCCTCGGCTGGTGGCAGGATATATTTTTCAATCAGGTGGCTGGCATTTGGAGGAAGACAGCGAAAAGATAGAACTTAGCACTGCCTTTTATTTACAGATTGGGGGTATTTGTACCGATCAGGGAAAGAAAAAACTGGACAGGTTTATTAATAACCCGCAATTGAAACCCGCCTCCTAAAACATACATTATATAATAGAGCCATTCTTGGGTTGACTGGAAGAGGGGCCTCTTTGAGGTTTTTCATAGGGTATAGTTTCCCATTACCGAGGGAAAGCGATTCCCATTACCGAGGGAAAGTGATTCCCATTACCGAGGGAAAGTGATTCCCATTACCGAGGGAAAGTGATTCCCATTACCGAGGGAAAGTATTTCCCATTAATTATAGGGCAGCATTCTTATTTAATAGGGGTAGGCATTAAACCCGAAAAATGCAGGACTTTACCTTGCCAGACCATGATGCTTTCCGCTTATTGAAGAGATGGATTTGTAAATGGGGAGTGCATCTTAAATGTGTTATGTGACCATTAGATAAAATAAGAGGGTATCATTATGACACCCTCTTAAAATAGATCTTCAATGGTAGATCCATAATGGGCTGTTACTGCCCCGGAAGACTTGAAATTGCCACACTATTCAAGTTCAAGGTCCACATCATGCAGCTCATTCCATGGCAAACCATGCTTATTCAATTCTTCCAGGAATGGATCGGGATCAAACTCTTCCACATTAAAAACACCCGGTGCTTTCCATTTGCCTGTCAGATACATCATGGCACCAATGGTGGCCGGCACACCCGTAGTATAGCTTACCGCCTGGGTTCCGGTCTCTTTATAGGCCTCCTGATGGTCGCAATTATTATAGATATAATAGGTCTTTTCTTTTCCGTCTTTAATGCCTTTGATACGACATCCGATAGAGGTTTTACCTTTGTAATTTTCACCCAGATCACCGGGGTTGGGCAGTACTGCTTTCAAAAACTCGATAGGCACAATATCCACCCCTTTGAATTTTATAGGATCTATTCGGGCCATCCCGATATTTTGAATCACCCTCAGGTGGGTCAGGTATTCTTCACCAAAGGTCATCCAGAACCTTGCCCGTTTAAGTGTGGGGAAGTTTTTCACTAGTGATTCCAGCTCCTCATGATAGATCAGGTACGACTCTTTGGGCCCGATTTCGGGATAGTTCAAAGGCTTGTGGATTTCGTGGGGTTCGGTGGTAACCCATTTGCCATCTTCCCAATATTTTCCTTTTTGGGTTACTTCCCTTATGTTGATTTCGGGATTAAAGTTGGTGGCAAAAGGTTTGCCGTGGTCGCCGGCATTGCAATCGACGATGTCCAGAAAGTGCAATTCATCAAAATGATGTTTAGCTGCATAAGCGGTGAAGATCGATGTCACCCCCGGGTCAAAACCGCACCCAAGAATAGCGGTCAGTCCGGCTTCTTTAAAGCGGTCGCGGTAGGCCCATTGCCATTTGTATTCAAACTTAGCTTCATCTTTTGGCTCATAGTTGGCCGTATCCAGATAGGCCACGCCGGTTTCGAGACAGGCATCCATGATGGTGAGGTCTTGATAGGGCAGAGCCACATTAACCACCAGCTCGGGTTTAAAGGCATTGATCAATTCAACCAGTTCCGGCACATTGTCGGCATCCACCTGTGCCGTTTGAATACGATTGCCCCCAATCTTTTGCGCGATGGCATCGCACTTACTTTTGGTACGGCTGGCCAGCATGATATCTGTAAAAACTTCGGGTATTGCTGCCATCTTATGTGCCACAACGGTCCCGACGCCGCCTGCACCGATAATCAATACTTTGCTCATTTTTGTAAGTTTAATTTTTGTCAGACACTTTCGTTTGCCGGCATCTTCAAAGCCGGAATATTATCATTCTGCCGCGTTGTTTTACGGTTATAAGGGTTTCTGTCTTTGGTGTTGCAAAGAAATGCTTTTTTTGCATTATCTGTGATGGAGTTTTGTCAAATTTCATCGAAATTTTTGAAAAAAACAATTGGAATGGTCAAACAGCATAGTGCAAAGAGCATAGAGCCCGGAGAAAGGAGGAAAGATTATGATTGGATGGATTTAGCCAACAGGGATTTCGGAACTAATGATTCTAAACCAGTAACCCAAACTCCGGGAAACTCTTATCTTTGTCATCTTCTCTATTGATAATTGTTGTAGTAAATATGAAGAGTTTTAACATATTATTTTGGATAGCCTGCGTTGCGATGATGACGTTGCCGATAGGTTGTCGCTCCATTTACTCACCCAAGATGGTGGCCTTCTATAATGTGGAGAATTTGTTTGATACCATCGATTCGCCCGGGGTGAACGATTCGGAGTTTACTCCCGAAAGCAAGAAGGTGTGGAATACCGGACGTTATCAGCGAAAATTGGAAAATATTTCGTCCGTCATCGCCGAATTGGGACGAGCAGAACAGGTAGAGGCACCCGCGGTTATGGGGCTGGCAGAAGTGGAAAACCGGATGGTTGTGGAAGATTTGGTCTCATCTATTCCGCTCGAAAGATTCAAATACAAGATTATTCATAAAGATTCGCCCGATGCACGTGGCATTGATGTGGCGTTGATTTATCGTCCCGGTTATTTTAAGCCCAAACATACACGGTTTGTGCCGTTACATATCCAAAATGAAGAGGGTGAACCAATTCCTACACGCGATATTCTGGTGGCTTCAGGCAAGTTTGCGGGAAAGAAGATGCACTTTATCGTTTGTCATTGGCCCTCACGGTATGGTGGGCGGGAACGAAGTATTCCGATGAGAAATGCCGCCGGTGACCTTACCCGGTCAATTGTTGATTCTCTTCGAACGGAAGATCCTTCTTCCTACATTGTGGTGATGGGCGATTTGAATGATGATCCTGTAGATCCTGCAGTAAGAAATCATTTAAAGGCGGGGTTCTCCCCTCAGCCGGAACATAGCGACAGTCTCTATAATGCCACGGCCTCCATATTCCTGAAAGGTAAAGGAACCCTCTGCTATCGTGGAAAGTGGAATCTTTTTGACCAGTTTGTTCTATCCCCCAACTTCCTGACGTCAAAGAAAGGACAGCAGTTATTGCTCAAAACAGGAGTCTTCAACCAACCTTTTTTGTGGCAACAGGACGGTGACTACCGGGGATATCCTTTCCGAACCTTTGTGGGTAATTGGTATCATGGCGGTTATAGCGATCATTTCCCGTCCTATATCATTATTCAATAGATGTTTGGGGGCCCGGGTAATGATTTGGGGGTAATTAAACTTTGCCCACTAAAAATCATTAATTGCATGCAACCGCCCTTTTAGGCAAACTCTCTGTGATGCTGCCGTTAGTAGTTAGGTAGTTTTAAGTTTTTGGGGTGAGATGTGAAAGGGGATGCTAATATTCAATTCCTTCTCGCGAAGTTATCCCTTCATTGAAATAGTGCTTGATCTCTTTCATCTCGGTAACCAGATCGGCTCTGTCAATCAGCTCCTGGCGAGCATTTCGTCCGGTGATTACCACTTCGGTATCGGGCGGTACCGAATCCAGGAAGGACAGGATTTCTTCTACGGTAAGGAGGTTGTACTGAATGGCAATGTTTAGTTCATCCATAATGATGAGTTGGTAATCGCCTGAATGGGTAATCTTTTTAATTTTGTCCAGACCGTTTCGGGCTGCATCATAATCTTCCTGTTCCGGTTTCCTGCCAAAAAAGCATCCCCGCCCAAACAATTCATGCTCAATTTGGGGTATTTGTCGGCGGATTAATGCCACTTCGTTATAGGCCATATCCTTTACAAACTGGCCGAAAAATACCTTCTTGCCGGCACCTGCCGATCTAACCGCCAGACCAATGGCTGCGGTGGTTTTGCCTTTCCCGTTACCTGTGTAGATGTGAATCATTTTGCAAAGTTAGAATTTGAAAGGGAATAATAAAATGATCCGGTTATTTATCAGGTAAACGCTCCCCGCCATAGGCGAATGCTTTGGAAGATGTTATTATCTTTCCGCCACTCTGTCTGGAAGATCGTTGCCGGGTTTTATTCATTAATAAAACTTTTCGTGAAACCTTTGGGATATAGTTTTATCAGATGTTACTTAAACCCGAAAAATGCATTAGAAAATCTATTACGAATTAAAATTGCTGCCAATCAAGTCGCAAGCTAACTTGTCTCAATTCACCATAGCGGTGCTATGCCTCATTTCAACAAGTTCTTGATTGATTGCACTTTTTAATTCTCATGACGAAGTTCTAATGCATAATTCGGGTTAAATCTTTAAAATTTTTGCAGAACTTGTTTGGTCTCCGTAATTAAGAACTAAAAAATAAATGCCTGTAGAAAAGGTTTTTAGATGAATAGGATAATCATATAGCAAGTCGGACTGAACTGTCTTTGAAAATACAATCTCTCCCTTACTGTTAAATAATTTGATGTTTACAGGTAATCTCAAATCGGAGTTAAAACAAACCTTTATGATATCCCTGGTTGGATTAGGATAGCAATGCAATAAAGAGCTGTCTTCCTTCTTGGTGGTTTCTATTATGGTCATGGGATCAAATTCTGCGTAGCCTATATCCGGAGCAGTGCCATTATATGGCGTGCCAACATCTGTTCCGGCATCAATCAGGTCGCTTCCGGGGGCCAGCTTCATAAAGGTTATATCCGGTAAGGAGCCATCATCTTTTCTGGGTTTTGATAATTGAGATGCATCCAAAGAAATAAAATCGTCGGCTGCAACAACTACACTATCTGTTGGCTGCCACCAAAAAAGACTCCCGATAACCGTGCTGTTGGCATAATCCCAGTTATTATGACTTTCGATATAGATATCGTCCACCACTAAGAATAATGGTCTTCCTGCAGCATCAGACTGAACAGGTTCATAAATGATGTTATTCCTGTAGACACTTGGGTTTTGGCCGGAATACTCAGCATTTATCGAATTTGACATACCTATTCCATTCCGAAAGGATACATTATTGTATACCCTGGCATTATTAGGATAATAGGGTGCGTATCCCAGCTCATAAAAACCATAGCCGGCATTATTTGCCGCGATACAGTTTTTGACTATTTTCCTAATCCCGGGTACGGGCGTTCCTAAAATAAGCTGTCCATTTTCGTCAACAGATGCGTTTGCCCCCCTGTTGGCTCCGAATTTGAAACCATTACCATCCAATGCACCCGGCAGGCTATGATTAAACGACCAGCAATGGTCAAATACGGCCACACCGGGCCCGCTAACATCAAATCCATCATCACCACATGCCCAGGCTCTGCATCCATAAAAATAAAGGTAAGTATCTTTTTCCGCATCCATCTTTACCGCATCGGAACCGTTTCCCGGCACCTCACTTAATAAGTCTACACAATTATATATGTCACAATTAATAAATCTTGTTGTATCGGCAGGTATCTCCGGCACTTCAGGATGACCTGCCACCCCCCAATAGCTCATGCCCCTGCCACCGATATTATATACAGTCAGATTTTCAAAGGTCATATTGCTACACATACTGGCTCCAACGCCACTGGCTAATTCACCGGATGCCGGTTGTTCCACATTTCTTATGGTTAATCCTTTAATATGAATATTCGAAGTGCCATAGAAGTCAAGTCCTCCATTGAAGTTGTTGCCAGTCATATCCACCTGTGAGCAATCCAGGATTGGTGTTTCTCCCGGATATGCAAAAAAGCATATTGGATTACTCTCTGTTCCGGAATGTCCTATGCCGTCTGGTACATGAATTTCACATACAACATTTCCTCTTGAATGCTCTTGCGGATACCAGACGCCTCCCCGGAAGTAAACAGTATCGCCTGCCTGAGCCGTTGCAAAAGCTTTTTGCCAGGTCCCCCAGGGTTCTTCAAAAGTGCCGGGATTACTGTCGTCGCCATCAACAGCTACATAGTAGTCTGCATGGTGTTGAGCGGTCAGGTTTATTGTTAATATAACCAGCAATAAGAATAATTGAGTTTTCATCCGTATAAATTTTATCTAAGTTATTGGTCGAATGGAACTCACATGGCTTAGCCAAATTTATACATGTCCTTTTGTGGCAAAAGTCGCCATGCTCGTTTCATCCGTATAAAAATTGGTTAATCCATTGGTCTGATGGAACTCGCATGATTCAGGGGTATACCTACTCTTTGGTGACAACCCGTTTTGGTCATACTCGTTTCATTATTTCTTATTTTTTTAGAATCATAACCAACGTTTAGTGTCGAAAGGATAAAGGGAAATAGAAAATGCTATCTCGTATTCGCTATTTTATAGATGCTTATAGTGAAAATTGTTGCTAATTTATCAAAAAAATCAAGATGCCAATGATAAAAAAGAGGAAGATATAGTTTTCATTTACGATACATCCATTTAGCTTTATGTTTGATTTATTGCGTTTTTGATGGTTTTTGGTTTGTCATGGCGAAAAAACTGAATGCAGGATGGTACAGAGATTCGCGGGGACGAGTGCCGGGGATTTACATTAAACATTACCTTCGCAGCAAGGAGTATGGGGGGATAAGCGGACAAAACCCGTGGGCCGACGATGACTCTTTAACCGACAGCACATCTGTGAGTGATCCTAACTACGAACAACAGCAATACTACTACCACCCCGACCATTTGTTTGATGGGGATTGTGGGAGAAAATTGTCAATACCTCTTATTTGCTCTGAATGGGGCTCACGGTCGAGACCTTTTATGCCTTTGAGTAGTTTATTGAAAAATGATGCGCATCAAAAAAAATTTCATGCCGATGAAAATTTTTTTCTTGCGCATCAAATCAGAAAATGGTGCGCATGTTTTTGGAAAAAGATGCCGATGAAATTGTCAAATGATGCGAATAAAAATGAATGGATTGCTGGAATTGGAATAAAATTAAAATGCAGAGAGGCAGGACTCGTTTTTTAGTGATGTTCCCATCACCGAAGCAACCGGTTGGGAAACGGTAATTATCGAGCCAATGGCAGGGCCATAAATAAAAAAGGGACACCCCCAAATGGAAAAGATGATTAAATTGTTGTGTTCCATTTAATCTTGTCTAAATCTTACTTCAATACCGGAAATTCCTTCCATCAGTCGGGCAAACTTTTCCGGATCCGATTCTCCCATCTTATAGTGATAGGGAAAGAGTATTTTGGGTTTTACCATCAACGCGGCTTCTTTACACATTTCAGGAGTCATGGTGTAAGGCAAATTCATGGGCAGAAAGGCAATGTCGATTTCTTTCAGCTTGGCCATTTCTGGGATGTTTTCGGTGTCGCCTGCAATATATACTTTGGTATCAGCAAAGAGGATGACGTAACCGTTGTCTCGTCCTTTGGGATGGAAGGGTTCTCCGTCCTCTCTTTTATGAATGATGTTATAGGCAGGAACGGCTTTAATGGATAGTCCTAAAACTTCTGTTTCGTCGCCGTTTTCCAATATTTGTCCTTTCTGGAGCGTTTTGTAAGAATCCTTGTTTAGGATGATTTTAGTCTCCTGTTTGGAAATGGTTTTGATAGTCTGCGGATCAAGATGGTCGCCATGGGCATGCGTCACTAAAATAAGATCAGCCTTGGGCAAGGATGAATAATCCCCCATACGACCAAAGGGGTCAACGTGGATCGTTTTGCCATTAAAGACAAAATAGAGTGAGGCATGGCCCACATGGTGTATTTCCAGAGGTCCGACAGATGTCTGAAAAGTATCGGAGCGTGGAGTTTGGGAAAACATCTCTGAGGAAATAATGGATGCTATTGTTAGCGTTGCAAATAGTATTCTTAATGATCTCATTGTGCTATGTGTTTAGAATCAAGAAAAGATGATGATAAAAGGGTTTTGGTGGATGGTAATATTTTGCTTCTGCGGCAGACTTTTTCAATTATAACAAAAGAAAAAGGCGCTTCCGTAAAGAAACGCCTTAAAAATATTCTAAAAACTTAAAGATGTCAAGTGTTTATGACAGGCTTGCAATTTTATCACTTTGATACTTGCCTGCTTCCAGATTTTCTTTGATTTTTGAAAATGCTTTAACGGTAAAATCAACGTCTTCGAGGGTGTGCGCCGCAGTAGGAATCAGTCGTAACATGATTTGTCCTTTCGGAATAACCGGATAAACCACAATTGAACAGAAAATATTGTAGTTTTCACGCAAATCCATGGTCAAATTGGTTGCTTCGGGAACCGTTCCATTCAGATAGACTGGTGTAACGGGAGATTCGGTATGTCCCAAATTGAATCCTTCATCTCGAAGGCCTTTTTGAAGGGCTTTTACAACAGTCCACAATTGTTCTTTCAGTTCAGGTTTCGTGCGCAGCAATTCCAGACGTTTCATGGCGCCAATAACCATGGGCATAGGCAGAGATTTGGCAAAAATCTGTGATCTCATGTTGTAGCGCAGGAATTTTACCACGTCCTCTCGGCTGGCCACAAAGGCTCCAATGCCGGCCATCGATTTGGCAAAGGTGCCAAAAATAATATCCACTTTATCGGTTACGCCATAATGCTCAGCAACACCGGCTCCTGTGGCGCCCATTGTTCCAAAACCATGAGCATCATCGATCAAAAGGCGGAAATTGAATTCATCTTTAAGGGCTGTAATTTTGTTGATATGACCTAAGTCGCCCGCCATCCCGAAAACACCTTCGGTAATTACCAATATACCACCTCCTGATTCCTGAGTACGGCGGGTGGCCATGGTTAACATTTTTCGGCATCTTTCGATATCGTTATGAGGGAACACAAAACTTTTTCCACCTTTTGCTTTGTGCAAAAAGATTCCATCCATAATACAAGCATGGCATTCCGAGTCATAAACAATGACATCGTTACGTCCTGCCAACGTATCTATAATGGAAACCATCCCCTGATATCCAAAGTTAAGAAGATAGGCATCTTCTTTTCCTACGAATTGGGCCAGTGCGGCTTCCAGTTCTTCATGTTTGCTGGTGTGCCCCGACATCATACGGGCACCCATGGGATAACCAAGGCCCCATTCTTTGGCTGCCTGGGCATCGGCTTCCCTCACTTCGGGATGATTGGCCAGTCCGAGGTAATTGTTCAGGCTCCATGTCAGAACCTTTTTCCCTCTGAATGTCATATGGGGGTGTATTTCTCCCTCTAACTTAGGAAACATAAAATATCCATGAGCATCTTTTCCATATTGCCCAAGGGGTCCCATGTTTTTCTCTATTTTATCAAAAATGTCCACTTTACTATAGCTTTTAAGTTTTGAATTGGACAAAGGTAATGTTTTTTAATTATTTCAAATCTTAACGTTCCTATATTTGATTAGAAGGCTTATTTTTATTCCTACTCTTTGGGCAGGAAAGAATGGATATAGGGCATGGAGTTGATGGAAGAATGGTAAAAAGGTGGAAAGGTGGGGGATGAAAGCTGTTGCGAGGAAACAGCAGAAGGTGTTCTGAAATTTGTTGATAGGCAGAGTGGGGCGCAAAAGCAAAACGTATCCGGTTATCAGACAAGATTGTGATGCTGTGGAATGATGGTGAGAGATGAGGATGATTGATTCAACTTGGGTTATTTTGATCATTGAAAAACCAGTTTGCTTATGATTCTAATTTTAACTGGGATGATCAATTAAAACCTTCTTTTATATAAGTTGAGATGTTTAATTGTTGGTGTTGAGGGGGTTGTAATTATAGTGTGCTTGTCGGCTTGCCAACGATAATTTAAATCTAACCATCTAAAAGACTGAAAACCTATTTTATGGCTTGGTTTTTGATTTGACAACGAAACATTGATTTCGGCATGGCAAGATGACCTGTCATTATGGGAATATGTGTGAAGCTCTACCATCCGAGTTTCATCCGAGCAATGAATCAGATAGTTTTTATACGGATAAAAATCGACAATATTCTATAAAAACCCTTATTAGGAAATTTATTATTAAAGTAAAACCTGTATCTTTGCACGGAATTATACCGGTATCGATTTTGGGCAGTCAAAGCGATTACCATAAACCGGCAGATGCACAAAAGCGCCTATTTACAATGAGGAAATTGATTATTCTGTTGGCCGTTATACTTATGGCCTCTTGTAGTGAATATCAGAAAATACTAAAAAGTACCGACTACGATCTGAAATTTGAAAAAGCCCTTGAGTATTATGAGGCAGAGGATTATATGAGGGCTTCGACCCTGTTTCAGGAGTTGCTGTCAGTCTTTATGGGTACCGATCGTGCCGAAGAGGTGCATTACAAATATGCCTATGCCTTATTCAATATGCGCGATTATTTCAGTTCGGTACATCTTTTTGAAGAATTTGTGAAAAGATACCCCAATAGTGAGTATGTTGAAGATTGCCGGTATATGATAGGGGTCAATTATTATCAGATGTCACCAAATCCGCGATTGGATCAGACCGATACCTACAAGGCTATTGAGGCATTTCAGCTGTTTACAAATTTGTTTCCCAACAGTTCAAAGGTAGAAGAAGCCAATAAAATGGTGGATGAACTTAGAAACAAATTGGTGTTTAAATCTTATTTGAATGCCAAGTTGTATTATAATTTGGGGACTTACATGGGGAATAATTTTGATGCAGCGGTTATAACGGCGCGAAACAGTCTTGACGATTTTCCTGATACCAAATATCGTGAAGAATTGTCCTTCTTAATCCTGGATTCACTGTATATCCAGGCCGTAAATAGTGTCCCCGAAAAAGAGGAAGACCGTTTAAGAAGAACCTTAGATGAGTATTATGCTTTCATTAACGAATTTCCCGAAAGTTCGTATATGAAAGATGCCAATAAAATCTTTGAAGAAGTGACCAAACTATTGAAGAAATACAATTAATCAATTCTTAAATAACTATTGCAATGGATTATAAGAAGTCAAATGCGCCTTCGACAACAATTACTTGGGATACCAATCAGATGTCGGCTACAACGCAAAATATTTATGAAACTGTAATGATTATTAGCAAAAGAGCAAACCAGATTGGGGTGGAAATGAAAGAAGAGCTCAATAAAAAATTACAGGAGTTTGCTTCTTATACAGATAATCTGGAAGAGGTTTTTGAAAACCGGGAGCAGATCGAAATATCAAAATTCTATGAGCGACTGCCTAAGCCGGCTCTTATTGCTGCTCAGGAGTTTGTTGAAGGAAAGATCTATTATCGCAATCCGGTAAAAGATGTTCAGGTGGAAGAGGATGAATAGCCCTCATAAGGCTTTCGGAGCCTTAACTCTTTCTTCGGTGTTATCCGTCGCTTGCTTAATGAAATGGTTTAAATTATAGCATTATTTATATTCCGGAGGTTGGAATAAATGGTATTCATGTTAGCGATGGTGTGTTATTCCTGAATCATTGAATTAAGTCTGTATTCACTACTGAAGATTTCATAAATGCTGAAAGGGAAAAAGGTAATTTTGGGAATTACCGGAAGTATTGCGGCATACAAAGCGGTGTATCTTTTACGGCTTCTGGTAAAGGAAGGTGCCGATGTTCAGGTTATTATTACACCTGCCGGTAAAGAATTTATTACACCTGTAACACTTTCAGCTCTATCGGGTCGGCCGGTACTTTCCGAGTTTTTCGAAAATGCGGATGGCAGCTGGCATAGCCATGTGGACCTGGGCCTTTGGGCCGATGTGTTGGTTGTGGCGCCTGCCTCGGCCAATACCATGGGAAAAATGGTGAATGCTGTTTGTGATAACTTATTGATCACAACCTATCTTTCTGCCAAATGCCCTGTGGTTGTTGCACCAGCGATGGATCTTGACATGTATGCCCATCCTGCCAATCAACGAAATATGGATTTGCTTCACAACTTTGGTGCTCACATCATTGAACCGGCTTCGGGCGAATTGGCCAGCGGCCTGGAGGGAAAAGGGAGGATGGAAGAACCAGATGTTATTGTGGAGCATCTTAAAAACATATTAGCCCCAAAAGAAAAGAAAACACTAGTTGGTCGCAAAATTATGGTTACTGCCGGACCTACCTTCGAAAATATGGATCCGGTACGCTTTATTGGTAATTATTCGTCGGGTAAAATGGGCTTTGCTTTAGCCGAAGAACTGGCCGATAGAGGGGCAGAGGTAATACTTGTAGCCGGACCGGTGAACCTTGAAACGAGAAAAGCTTCTATTCATCGTTATGATGTGGTTTCGGCACAGGAGATGTATCAGGTTTGCCACGAATGGTTCCCCAAATGCGATGCTGCCATATTTGCAGCTGCGGTTTCTGATTATGCCCCGACCAACGTTTCGGACGAGAAAATTAAACGAAACCGTGAAGAGCTGACGCTTACTTTAAAAGCGAATCCTGATATTGCAGCCCAGATGGGCAGAATTAAAAAGGAAGGTCAGGTCACTGTTGGTTTTGCTCTGGAAACCAATAATGAAGAAGAAAATGCCCGTCGAAAGTTGGCGTCGAAGAATTTTGATTTTATCGTGCTAAACTCACCCAACAATGAAGGTGAGGGATTTATGGCCGATACCAACCGTATTACCATTATTCATAAAGATCATAAAATTGAAAACTTTCCGTTAAAGAGCAAACAAGAGGTCGCCGCAGATATCGTTTCGGCAATGGAAAAAATTCTTGAATGATGAAATGTTGGATGTTCATTCTCGTCCTTTTGTGTTATCTGGAACCTTTATCGTCCCAGGAGTTGAGGTGCGCAGTGCAGGTGGTAGCGCCCGCTGTACAGGGGACTAATCGTAACGTGTTTCAGTCCATGCGCGAAACGATTTCGGAGTTTTTGAACAACCATCAGTGGACCAATCATGTTTTCGAGACTTCCGAACGCATTGAATGTACTTTTCATTTTACCATTAGTGAAGTGATAGGGGTCAATCGATTTAAAGGCTCGTTACAAATTCAATCCCGGCGTCCGGTTTTCAATTCTGCATACTCTACAACAATCCTTAATCTAAAGGATGAAGATATCGATTTTGAATATACCGAATTCGAGAGTATCGTTTACAACGAGAATAACCCGGAATCCAATCTTGTTGCCATCCTTGCCTACTATGCCTATGTTATTTTGGGGTATGACTACGATACTTTTAGTCTGGAAGGAGGAACACCATGGTTTCAGAAGGCGGAAAAAATTGTCGGGATGCGTCAAAATGCCCGGGAAAGTGGATGGAAACAGTTTGAAGGACGGAGAAACAGATACTGGCTGGTCTATAATCTTTTGGAGAATGATCACCAACCACTAAGACGATTTTACTACGAGTATCATCGTAAAGGACTAGATATTATGAGCGAAGATCCCCAAAGGGGAAGAGGCCAAATCGCTGATGCGTTAAAATTGTTGCGTGAGGTTTATCGACGTGAAAGCGGATCTTATGCCTTGCAGTTGGTTTTTGATGCCAAACAAAAAGAATTGATCAATCTGTTTTCTGAAGCATTTTCCAAGGAGAAAGCAGATGCGGTAAATGTTTTGAGTGAGGTAAATCCCTCAAATGCGGATGCCTATCAAAAAATGTTGAATGACTAATGGTTTGATCTATGTTGAAGTCATTATCCATTAAAAATTATGCGCTTATTGACCAGGCTAAGATCGAATTCGGTCCCGGTTTTACGGTGATTACCGGTGAAACTGGAGCCGGAAAATCTATTATGCTGGGAGCTTTGGGACTGGTGTTGGGCCAGCGAAGCGATGTTTCGGTCCTTGGCAATAAGGAAAACAAATGCGTTATTGAAGCCATCTTTGATGTCTCTAAATATGATCTTCATCCATTGTTTGAGAAGGAAGATGTGGATTTTGACGAAGAAACTTTGTTGAGAAGGGAAATTTTGCCTTCCGGAAAATCCAGGGCCTTTGTCAATGACACTCCTGTTAACCTGAATTTTTTGAAGTCAATTTCAGATAAGCTTATTGATATTCATTCCCAACATCAGAATCTGTTACTAGGTGATAACCGATTTCAGTTAAATGTGGTGGATTCTGTGGCCAATAATATCACCCAAAAAAAAGAATATCACGAAGCTTACAAAATCTACAAACAATTAACTTCCCAAAGAAAGAAATTAGAAGAGCTCAATGCGCGGCAAAGTGAAGATCATGATTACTGGGAGTTCCAACTTAAGCAACTCACCGATGCCCATTTGAAGGAAGGCGAGCAAGCCGATCTGGAAAGAGAATTGGAGCAGCTGTCGCATGTGGGAGAAATTAAATCTGCTCTTGCGCTGGCGGCGCAGACCCTCTATGAAAGAGAACAACCTGTGGTGCAGGAGTTGTATCATTTGGTGGAGGAGTTTAGAAAAATTGCTTCTTTCCTGAAAGGGGGAGAAGAATTATTAACCCGCCTTGACTCTTCTTATATTGAGCTTAAAGATATTGCGGAAGAAATTACCGATAGAGAAGGAGAAGTGGAATTCGACCCCGAACGACAAGCAGCCGTGCAGGAGCGGCTCGATATGATCTATTCTCTTGAACAGAAGCACCATGTTGATTCGGTTGAGGAATTATTGAAAATTCAGTCAGATTTGTCGGAACGACTGGAAAAACTGGCATCTTTTGATGAAGAACTAAATCGGCTGGAGCAAGAAATTACAGGCGCACAAAAACGGCTCGCGGAGTGTTCAAGCGCTCTAACCAAAAGCAGAGAACAGGTTTTTGCCCGTATTGAAAAAGGGATCCAGAACCAGCTCAGAGATCTGGGAATGCCGCATGCTCGGTTTGCGGTAAAAAACAATATTGAAAAGGATTTTGGTCCTGATGGACAGGACTGCGTTTCATTTTTGTTTTCCGCCAATAAAAGTGGAGCGCTCACCGAGATTCCCAAAGTGGCATCGGGTGGTGAAATCTCCCGTGTTATGCTTTGCATTAAAGCTTTGTTATCTTCTGCCAAAGGATTACCTACCATTATATTTGATGAAATAGATACCGGTGTATCTGGAGAAATTGCTGACCGTATGGGACGCATCATGCAGGAAATGGGACAGAACATTCAGGTCATTAGTATCACACATCTTCCCCAGATTGCCGGGAAAGGACGTTTTCACTTCAAAGTATTCAAGACCGAAACAGATCGTCAAACCATTTCGTCGGTTAAGTTGTTAAGTAATGAGGAACGACTGAACGAAATTGCCGGAATGCTTAGTGGGGCTAGCGTTACTGAAGCGGCTCTCGAAAATGCCAAACTGTTAATGGAGAATTAATTGGGACATGGCCCGGAATATATTATGGGCTGTTTTTTTGATGGTTGTTGGGCAGAATAGAGTTCTCTTTATGTTTATAAAAGTGATGCTTAGAAGCGGTGTTGGCGGTTTTTCCCTCTTTTTGTTCTTTTATGAATTCCTTTTTTTATGGTGTTTTATTGGTAGAAATTCATTAAGCTCTGGTCAAATGGAATTCGCATGGCAAAGGTGCTTATCATATTCTTTCCCCGAAATGATGGGACGAGTGGTGAAAATCCTTTGAAGTGATGTTCGTAGCAATTGAAAAGAAAGCTATGGAGATTACTTTTTCGGCTTAAGAAGGATGAAGAATGCCTCATTTTATCTTTTGTTAGAAGATGCTTACAATAATTAATTGTTTTTTTGATAGAGATAAGTGTTTGGTATATAGGCAACTCATCTATTTTAAATTAGAATTGATAAAAAGAAGAGGGCGTTGATTTTTATGCTCAAACAATTTTACAATATATTTGCAGCCTGAAATAACAATTTTACCGATATGGGAAATAACTTGTTGAAAGGAAAACGGGGGATAATATTCGGCGCCCTCAATGATATGTCCATCGCCTGGAAAGTAGCCGAACTAGCCCATGAGGAAGGGGCTACATTTACCTTGTCCAACACACATGTTGCCTGTCGAATGGGTGAAGTAGTCAATCTGGCAGAAAAAACAGGATCGCAGTTGATTCCTGCTGATGCTACCAATGTGGAGGATCTGGAAAATGTCTTTAAAACTTCAACCGAAGTGCTGGGCGGAAAAATTGATTTTGTCCTTCATTCCATTGGCATGTCACTTAACGTGAGGAAAAAGAGGGTATATCATGACCTTGATTATAACTATCTGCAAAAAACATTGGATATTTCGGCCATCTCTTTCCATAAGATGTTACAAGTGGCATTTAAACAAGATGCCTTAAGTGAATGGTCCTCGGTGTTGGCACTCACTTATGTTGCTGCCCAAAGAACGCTTTATGGATATAATGATATGGCAGATGCCAAAGCTTTGTTGGAATCTATAGCCAGAAGTTTTGGTTATATCTTTGGTCGCGAGAAAAAAGTCAGGATTAATACCATTAGTCAATCACCTACCATTACGACTGCCGGTAGTGGCGTGAAAGGGATCGACGGTTTGATGGATTTTTCGGATCGAATGTCGCCTTTGGGAAATGCCGATGCTGAAGATTGTGCTCGTTACTGTATGGTCATGTTTTCTGATTATACACGAAAAGTAACCATGCAGAATCTTTATCACGATGGTGGATTTTCAAGTATGGGTATGAGCCTGAGGGCCATGAAGCAATACAATAAAAGTTTTGACAGCGGAGAGGTTGAGGATATGTATTAAATACAGCAAGAATTAAGAAAAACTTTTAATTAAACAAAGATTCAGGCCATCCTCATTTTTTGGGAGTGGCCTTTATTTTAAGTATATTTGGCCCCGTAAATTTGAATTGTTCGTACTGCTGCCTGTTTGCTCTGGCAGAATAATGGTAGATGAAAATGCGGCATCCTGTCATAACAGGTATGTTGTTTTTTATATCTCATAGAAACCTCTTTATATAGAGGTGATGTGTATTATAGGATTTTTTTTAAAGACAGAATAAATGGATAAATACCAGATTAATCATCTGAAGGAACTTGAGGCCGAATCGATTTTCGTTATCCGGGAAGTTGCTGCCCAGTTTGAAAATCCGGTCATGCTCTTTTCAGGGGGTAAAGATTCTATCGTTATGTTTCATCTTGCCCGAAAAGCTTTTTGGCCGGCGAAGGTCCCTTTCCCGTTGATGCACATCGACACCGGTCATAATTTTCCCGAAACACTGGAATACCGTGACAGGTTGATGGAAGAAACCGGAACACGTTGTATCGTTAAGTATGTTCAGGATACTATTGATCAGGGGAAAGCGGTGGAAGAAACAGGTATTAATGCCAGTCGAAATAAAATTCAGACTATTACACTTCTGGATGCCATCGATGAGGAAAAATTTGATGCCGCCATGGGAGGTGGACGTCGCGATGAAGAAAAAGCCAGAGCTAAAGAACGGTTTTTTTCGCACAGGGATGAATTTGGTCAGTGGGATCCGAAAAACCAGAGACCGGAATTGTGGAACCTCTTTAACGGTAAAAAAAAGATGGGGGAACACTTCCGGGTTTTTCCCATTAGTAACTGGACCGAAATGGACGTTTGGCAATATATTTATATGGAAAAGATAGAAATGCCATCCTTGTATTTTACACATAAGCGGGAAGTATTCCAACGCGATGGCATATGGTTGGCCAAAGCTCCTTTTATGCAACTTAAGGAAGGCGAAAAAGTGGAAATGAGAGATGTGCGCTGTCGAACCATCGGCGACATGACCTGTACCGGAGTTACCTTGTCTACCGCCAATAATATTGAAGACATTATTCAGGAAGTTGCTGCCACCCGGGTTACAGAACGGGGTGGACGTGCCGACGACAAACGTTCAGAATCTGCCATGGAAGACCGTAAACGGGAAGGCTATTTTTAACCTCAACGCTTCTGATGTTCGGGATGCTTTTAGCAATTCCTGACAGCGGTTCTTCTATCTGAAAATACAGATCAGTTATTAATCGATCATTGAAAAATGGGATAATTACAATAAAATGAGTGGAAAAGAGTCCGGATACTTAAATATGGAGCTTTTGCGGTTTACCACAGCAGGTAGTGTGGATGACGGCAAAAGTACTTTAATTGGTCGCCTGCTTTACGATTCAAAGGCTATTTTTGAAGACCAGATGGAGGCTATTGAAAGAGCCAGTCTCAGGGCCGGAGGCGAAAATGTTAACCTTGCTTTGCTGACCGATGGGCTGAGAGCAGAACGTGAGCAGGGCATTACCATTGATGTTGCCTACCGTTATTTTGCTACACCCAAGCGCAAATTTATTATTGCCGACACGCCCGGCCATATACAATATACACGTAATATGGTGACCGGAGCCAGTACCGCCAATGCTGCAATCATTTTGGTGGATGCAAGGCATGGTGTGCTGGAGCAAACACGTAGACATGCTTATATCGCTTCTTTGCTGCAGATTCCACATATCATCATTTGTGTGAATAAAATGGATTTGGTGGATTATAAAGAAGAAGTTTTTGACCAAATCAAAAATGATATGGAGGATATTTCTTCCAAACTTTCTGCTAAAGATGTCCGGTATGTGCCTATTAGCGCGTTGGTCGGCGATAATGTGGTGACCCGTTCAAAAAACATGGATTGGTATCAGGGACCCACACTGATGTATTTGCTTGAAAATTTGCATATCGGTAGTGATATTAATAGAGACGACTTTAGATTCCCTGTTCAGTATGTGATTCGGCCCCAATCCAAAGATTTCCCGGATTATCGTGGATACGCAGGACGTATTGTCAGCGGAACCATAAATGTGGGTGATAAGATTAAGGTTTTACCTTCCGGTTTTACCTCCAAAGTTAAATCTATTGACCTGTTTCAAGACTCTCTGCAGATGGCGTTTGCTCCACAATCGGTATCGATTACCTTGGAAGACGAAATCGACATTAGTCGTGGAGATATGCTGGTAAAAGAAACCAACGGACACGGACCCGAAATCAGTCAAGATGTGGATGTGATGATGTGTTGGTTCAATGAAAGGGAAATGATTCCAAGAGGAAAGTATATCCTTCGTCATACCTCCGCCGAAATGAGGTGCATGGTTACAGAAGTGGAGTATAAAATGAATATCAATACGCTTGAAAAAGATTTTGATGATTTGAAGGTGGGCATGAATGATATTGTGAGAGTGAAGTTGCGAACAACCAAACCTTTGTTTTTCGATTCATATAATGTTAACCGAAATACCGGTAGTCTCATTCTGATCGATGAAGGTACCAACGAAACCGTTGCTGCCGGAATGATCATCTAGAAGTGTGATCATCTGAAAAGATTTTTATTGTGTTAATGACCGTCAATGCCATTGGTGTTGACGGTTTTTTTTGTCCTTTTTTGAGTGCGTGAATAAAAGTTAAAACAAGAAAACTATTTTGGTGTATTTAGTTTTCATCCTATTTTTGAGTTCCGAAAATTTTTATCAATGGATGTTCGAGAACGGATAATGAGAGAAGCGGGCAGCTTATTTTTTGCCCGTGGTATCAAGCGTGTCACGATGGATGATCTTGCTTCGGCAGTGGGCGTGTCCAAGCGCACCATTTATGAAAATTTTAATGACAAAGTAGATCTTCTTAAAGCTGCTATAGGCTTTTTTCAAAGCCAACACGACCAGAATATGAAGGGGATGATTGAGAAGTCTGACAGTGTTATTGAAATCATTATTGGTATGTTGCATTATGGCTATGAGAGCTTTAAAGTCGTAAATCCTGTCTATTTGGAAGATCTTAAAAAGTTCTATCCGGAGATTTGGGATGATTCCATTCGGAAAAGTAGAGAATCCAGTCACGATAAATTGCAACATTTATTGGAACGAGGGCAAAAAGAAGGTCTTTTCAGAATAGATGTCAATTCACGTTTGGTAGCAAAAATCTTTTACGAACAAATTTTCCTGTTGCATAATAATGAGGTGTTTCCTGTTGATGAATTCCCAAGAAAGGAACTCTATGAAAGTGTATTCTTCAATTTCACCCGAGGAATCTGTACCGGTAAAGGTATTGCATTGCTGGAACAATTATGGAACAACCCTGATGCTCGGAATATAGGGTTAGGGTAGCCTTCGATCTTAAAAAAAATAACAGCTTTTTAAATACTTATTAAAGTTGTAAAATCTGAAAATATGAGAAACATTTTACGACGAATGATCTTTTTTCCTGTGCTTGCATTGCTTGGTGGATGGTCCGCAATGGGTACTGCACAGAATGCTACTTCTGAAGATACATTGGTGCTAACCTTGGATAAAGCTATTGAAATAGCGTTGTCTGAGAATCCTTCCATAAAGGTGGCCGATAAAGAGATCGTTAAAGTGGATTATTCCCGCAAAGAAGCCTGGGCAGACCTTATCCCTTCAGTATCTGCTTCGGGAAGCTACAGCCGGAATATGAAAAAACCGGTGATGTTTTTACCTGAAGATATGTCTGCCGGATTTGGAGGATCCAATAAGCTGGAGATTGGATATGATAACAGCTATTCGGCAGGTATAAATGCTTCGGTGCCCCTTTTTAATATGTCATTGTTCAGGAATATTCAAATGACCGAAGTGGAAATGAAAAATGCGCTGGAAGCTGCAAGGCAATCTAGAATTAATATGATTTCCGAGGTGGAGAAAGCCTATTTTAATTGTTTGCTGGCCAACGATTCGTACCATGTCCTGGCCAGAAGCCTCCACAATGCTAAAGAGAACTTTCAAAATACCAAACGGCTGTTTGCGCACGGGGCTGCCGCGGAATATGATGTGATAAGGTCCGAAGTTCAGGTTCGAAATCTTGAACCTTCGCTGACCGAAGCAGACAACGGAAGAGAAGTGACGATCCTGATGCTCAAAATATTGTTAGGGCTTGGGAAAGATACGCCAATTCGATTGACAGAAGAGTTGGCCTCTTTTCAGATCTTAATGGAGGAGATGCCGCAACAACCGTTTCAGGATATCTCCAACAACCCCGATCTCAAATTGCTGGATATTCAGAAGCAGATGATCGATAAACAGTTCGATATGACTAGAGCTATGCGATTTCCCACCCTTTCGGCTTTTATGCAGTTTCAACTTCAAACCGAGGCCAACGATTTTGAGTTTAACCAATACCAATGGGTAAACCCGATTGTGGCAGGCCTGCAGCTGCAAATACCCATATTCAACGGCTTCTCCAATCGATATCGGGAAAAACAGGTGGAAGTAAGTAAGCAACAACTTTCCTTTCAGCGTGAAAATGTGGAGCGTCAGATATCTGTTTCTTTGTTGAACGCTTTTCGGGCAATGGAAGCCGCACTTGATAAAATTGAATCTGCAAAAGTGGCGGTTCGGCAGGCACAACGTGGATATGACATTGCTCAAAAAAGATATGAAACAGGAGCGGGTACTTTACTCGAGCTTAATGATGCTGAAGTGGCGCTGACCCGATCTCGTCTTAACTTAAACCAGGCACGGTTTGATTTTCTTTCGGCGCGCGTAGAGTATGACAACATTTTGGGAAACAATCTTTCCGCCTCATTTGAATAGATATCATCTTTTTATTATTCAGCATCCACCCTACAAATCATCAACTTTAATATTATCAGTTATGAAAATAAAAATATTCAACAATACTTTCCGCATTTTTACAGTTGGGTTTATGGTTTCTATGATGGCTTGTTCTCAACCGGGAGAGCAAACAAATGATCAGGATGATACCGGACCCAGGCCGGTGAAAACAGCCATGTCGGTAAAAAAGATGGTAGAACAAAATATGGATTTCACCGGTAATGTGGAACCTTTTGCGCAGTACATGATCAGTCCCTCCTTGCAGCTTCGCATTGAGAAAATTCATGCTGAAGTTGGCGATTTTGTTCAACGGGGACAGTTGCTGGTGCAGATGGATCCTACTCAACGAATTCAGACCGGTGTGCAATTGAAGAACCTTGAAAAAGAGTATGCCCGATTGGATACCCTCTTTAAAACCGGAAGTGTTTCTGAACAGCAATTGGATCAGGTAAAAGCAGAACTGGAGGTGTTACAATCCAGCTATCAAAATCTTCTGGAAAACACTCGTCTCATGTCGCCCGGCAACGGTGTGGTGACCTCGCGAAATTTTGAGGATGGCGATATGTATAGTATGGTTTCAGGAATGGGTATTCTTACCGTTATGCAAATCAACCCGGTAAAAGTGAAGGTTTATGTTCCGGAACGCTTTTTTCCTTCCGTAGAAAAAGGGATGCCGGTTTCTTTGCGACTTGATGTTTACCCTGACACCACTTTTAAAGGCGTTATTCATTTGAAATATCCGGCGATAGATCCTGCCACTCGTACATTTACTATTGAAGCGCGGTTTCCCAATTCAGATCGGTTAATCCGCCCGGGGATGTTTGGGCGTATCAATATTGTGTTTGAGAGCGTTGAAAGGGTTACGGTACCTGATTTGGCAGTGCAAAGACAGCAGGGAACGGACGACTATTTTGTCTTTGTTGTTGACAGGGGGAAAGTAACACGAAAGGTTGTTACCTTGGGAAGAAGAGTGGATGATTTTTTTGAAGTAATCAATGGGCTCAATGCCGGTGAAGAAGTGGTGGTAGAAGGCCATGCCGGCTTGTTGGAAGGCTCCGAAGTGAAAGTTGTTCAATAGTCCATCCCCTGAATCTGCTTCAAAATAAATGGTTTTAATCTGATAACTGTTAGAAAATGAGTATATACGAAAAGGCAGTAAAGAAACCGGTTTCAGTAGTACTGATATTTATCGGGGTAATCATTATGGGCCTGTTTTCATTGCGCTATTTGCCCATTGATCTTTATCCTGAAATAGATCCTCCTATTGTTAGTATTTTTACTTTTTACGAAGGGGCCAGTGCTGCTGATATTGAAACCAATGTAACTCGTATTTTGGAAGATAACCTGAATACGGTTAGTAATCTGAAAGAGCTTACCTCCGTATCTAAGGACAATACTTCTCTGGTGATGCTGGAATTTGAGTGGGGGACCAACCTGGATGAGGCCACCAACGACATCCGAGATGCCATTGGCAGGGTTGAAACTTATTTGCCCGACGGTGTTGAAAAACCCATCATTTTTAAATTCAGCACCAGTATGATTCCCATCATGCTTTTGTCGGCTACTGCAGACGAGAGTTATCCGGCACTGTCCAAAATTCTTGATGAAGGCATTGTTAATCCACTAAACAGAATTGAAGGGGTAGGGGCTGTTTCATTGTCGGGGGGGCCGGAGCGTGAGATTCAGGTGACAGTGGATCCCCGAAAGTTGGAGGCCTACAATATGAGTGTTGAGCAGATTGGTGCTGTTATCGGACAAGAAAATTTAAATCTTCCGGGAGGTGATTTGGATTTGGGAAGCCATACCTTTCCAATTCGTGTTGAAGGAGAATTTAAATCCAGTGATGAGATTAAACATCTGGTTTTGGGAACCTTTAATGGCAAACCCATCAAAATATCCGATGTGGCAACTGTCAATGACACCATTGCTGAAATGACCATCGATGAGCGAAGCAACGGTAGGGTGGGGGCTCGTATCGTGATCCAAAAACAATCGGGTGCCAATTCGGTGGAAATTGCCAGAGAAGTAAAGGAAAGGCTGCCGCAATTGATGCGTAATCTGCCTCCGGATATTAAAATTGATACCATTTTCGACACATCAGAGTTTATTGAGAATTCCATAAATAGTCTTGCTAATACAGTGCTGTATGCAGGCATCTTTGTGGTGTTGGTCGTATTATTTTTTCTGGGGCGATGGCGAGCTACTTTTATCATTATTCTCACTATCCCCGTATCTTTGATCGTCTCATTCATCTACCTTTATGTCACAGGTAATACCTTAAATATTATATCTCTTTCGTCTTTGTCTATCGCCATTGGAATGGTTGTGGATGATGCTATTGTTGTGCTGGAAAATATTACCAGACATATCGAAAGAGGAAGTTCACCACGTGAAGCAGCCATCTATGGTACCAACGAGGTGGGCCTGGCTGTAGTGGCCACAACTCTTACCGTAGTGGCCGTTTTTTTCCCACTCACTTTAGTGCAAGGTCTGAGTGGGATAATGTTTCGTCAGTTGGGAATGATTGTTACTCTGGTGGTTATCGTTTCAACACTGGCAGCCCTTACCCTTACACCCATGCTTTCATCACAAATGCTTCGGCTGATGCCACCCCGAAAACCCGGGATATCTAAAGCTGTGTTTGGGACGATTGAAAGGGGGCTTGACCAATTGGATAATTTTTATGAGAGAACTCTTGGTTGGGCGGTGATGCATAAGATGATAGTATTGGTGGTTTCTGTGGTGGTGTTTTTGGCAAGTATTTCGTTGGTGTCCATTGTCGGAACCGAGTTTATTCCTCCGGCCGATAATGCCCGAATAGAGGCTACTGTTGAACTGCCTATGAATTTAAGACTTGAGAAGACCAAAGAGGTGGCACGTCAGATTGAAAATATTTGGCAACAGAAATATCCGGAAATAGAGGTTATCTCCACCAGTGCTGGCGTGGCGGATGACAGCAACATTTTTTCTGCCTTTGGAGAGAATGGGTCCCATATCATCAATTTTACGTTGCGCTTGTCAAATCGCACGGAGCGAGACCGTGATATTTATCTGATTGGCGACTTGATGCGTGAAGATCTTAAGACTATTCCCATTATTCAAGATTTTTCGGTGTCGCCAGGAGGCAGTGGCGGTGGCATGAGTGGTGGAGCCAGCACCGTTGAGGTCATTATTTCCGGCTATGATCTGGATGTTACGGGAGCAATGAGTTTAGAAATAGCAGAGAGAATGGAAAACATGGAGGGATTGCGAGATATCGAAATTAGTCGAGAGGATCCCAAAACCGAATATCAGTTGGTGTTGGATCGCGAAAAGCTGGGCCTACACGGGTTATCAACTTCGGCCGTGGCCACTGCCGTCAGAAATCGGATCAATGGATTGATTGCTGCCCAATACCGGGAGGGAGGAGATGAATACAATGTTAGAGTGCAGTTTGCTGAACCTTTCAGAAAGTCTATTGAGACCATTGAAAACATCAGGGTTTATAATGCACAAGGTAAGGCCATCCGAGTGGGTGAACTGGGGCAGGTGGAGGCGTTTAATGCCCCTCTTTCCATTGAGCGGCGCAACCGACAGCGGGTGATTACCGTCACCGGGTCGCTCTACAAGGCCTCCATAACCGATGTGGTGAAAAAGATTAATGCAGCAGTCGATGAGATCGGTATTCCCCAAGGGGTTGGAATTGATATCGGAGGTACCGCAGAAGATCAGCAAGAGTCTTTTGGCGATCTTGGGTTACTGCTGATTTTAATAATCATCCTGGTATATATCGTTATGGCCTCCCAGTTTGAGTCATTGCGTGCTCCATTTATCATTATGTTAACACTTCCATTTGCTTTTACAGGGGTTTTCTTGGCTCTTTTCATTACAGGAACAACTTTGAATCTCATATCTATGATTGGGGCCGTCATGCTGGTAGGAATAGTGGTAAAAAACGGTATTGTGTTAGTAGACTATATTAACCTGCTGCGGGATAGGGGCGTTGATCTTATTCCTGCGGTTATTGCAGGTGGAAAGTCGCGACTCCGTCCTGTATTAATGACCACACTTACAACCATTTTGGGAATGCTACCTCTGGCCATTGGTTTTGGTGAGGGGGCGGAGATATGGCAGCCCATGGGGGTAGCCATCATAGGTGGCTTGACCATTTCCACCTTGTTAACACTTGTGTTGATGCCGGTGGTTTATACCATGCTTGGTGCAAGTCGACTGAAAAGTGAACGTAAACGCTTGGAAAAACTAGAAGAAGGAATTTGAGGTTGAAACTCTGAAGTATTGACCTAAGGCTGAAAACGAAAAGAGCATGATCAACTAAGTTTGACATAACAAAAAGATCTATAAACTTAATGGTCATGTGAGTTCCGTCAGACCAATAACTTCAATTAATTTAGTATTGATGAAAGTAGCTATTTATCCCCAAAGGAGTTCTAAACACTAAATACCAACGTGCATGAAGACAGTATTTATCGTATATAATCAGGCGCTCACAGAGAAAGTGGAGCATATCCTCAATAAGCTGAATATCCGTGGTTATTCGCGATGGCCTCAGGTGCAGGGGCGTGGATCCGAAAAGGGTGAACCCCATCTGGGAACCCATACCTGGCCGGCATTGAATGAGGCCATATTGACGGTTGTAGATGATGACAAAACAGGGGAATTAATGTCGCATCTGAAGCACCTGAATGATAAAGCAGAAATGCAGGGATTGAGGGCTTTTATCTGGGATGCCGAAGTGGGTATTTAATGGACAAAATAATCCGGCCGGACTATGCGATGATGTCCGGCCGGATATTTGTAATGATCTGCTTTTAAATCTTTTCGTCAATCTGTTTAAAATCTCCAACCCAGAGTGAGGGCCAGCTGGTGGTCGACAGAGGTCATGTCGGCAGGTTTTTGTACGTCACTAGGTATTTCTTGCGAATAGTACAAGGAGTGAATATAGGTCTCCTTATTGTAGAGGTAGGCCACATCTATGGTCATATTACCAGCTCTGAAACCTAATCCACCTGTGATGTTAAAATGTTTCCCTTCTGAATTTTGATAATCATCTTTATAAGGGTTTTGGAAATAGGCATACCCTCCCCGTAAAGCCAAAAATTCAGCGAGTCTGTATTCGGCACCAATTCTGAAATTATGAGTGGCCTTGAAAGTGTTGGTGATGGTTTCGTTTAAAGTCTCCATAATAGCTTTTTCCCGAACATCATTGTTTTTGCTTTTATACTTCATCGAAGAATAGTCTGTGTACTCATAATCGAATGAGATCAATCCTTGGGTGCCGAAAATATAAGCTATGCTTCCTATGGCCTTTAAAGGTGTTCGAAAATTGAACGAAGACTTACCAAGGTCAGACTGGATATCGTAATTATCGGCATCAAAAAAATAGGATATGGCTTCGGTATCATATTGCATATCCATAGCGTAATAGGTGGGGGTATGAAATGCTGCTCCAAGTCTAAGACTGTTAATGGGCTTATAAATTGCACCCACCTTCAAATTTATCCCGGTCCCGGTAGTCTTTTCATATTCATTAAAATAGAAATCGTCAAGGATCTCAAAACCATTATTTCTTCGGTAGTCAATATATTCATTATAAACCTCATCGTCTGCTTTTTCGTAATGTTGAGATTCCTTTGTGTTGGTGATCGAAGCAATGCCCACGGTGGCGCCGGCATAAAACTTATTGCCAAAGTTGGCACCGAATGAAATATCAAAAACACCCGAATGGCCTTTTTCCGTAATCATTTTCTTTTGGTTGAGGCCGTTAACAGGACCGAGTTCCACGTAACCTTCATCGTTCACAAACTCATAGGCATGAATATATTCATTAGAATATCCCGGTAGGTTTTCTAGGAGAAAGGCATCATAAGCAATCCCCGTGTAGAAATTATCAAGGCCCTGAGGCGTGAAGCCGGATGCATTGGCTGAAAACATATACAGCAGAGATGAAGCTACCCCGTCATGTTGTATAAAACTCTTCCGGTTATAATTGTTGGTCCTGTTGTAACCTATGGCGAAGTGGGTACTGACGAGTCCATCCGTTTCCCGCATCAATCTCGAGGTGCCCACATAGGAAATATGGTTGATGGGAAAGCTGAATTTGTCATCGCTGGAGGAGGTGCCATAATAGTCGCTTTCGGTATTGTTATAGATCAGTGACGGTGTAAAAGAAAATTCACTGCTTCGGTAAACGGCAATCCCGGCCGGATTGATGCCTATGGCTGAATAATCACCTCCCAGCGCCCCCATTGCTCCTCCCAGGGCCATGCTACGAGCTGTGCCGGTAGGGCGTTGATAGGAATAACTCAATGCATTATCCTCATTTTGCCCTGCTACCGAAAACGTTAACAGAGAAAAGAGAAACAGGGAAAAAATAGCTTTATGATTGAACATAGTTTCAGAAGTTTGATAATTCCATGATTCCGATTTGGTGGAATCATGGAATTCAGATTATGAAAAACGCTATCAATTTTCAGGATATTATCTTCGTCCTCTGCGAATGGTTTGCCCACTGCTGGATCCACTGCTGCTTCGGCTGCCGGATGAAGTACTGCTGCTTCCCGAGTAAGAGCTGGTGCTTCGACTGGAAGAAGAGGTACTGCGATAGCTTCCGGATGACGAAGATGAACTTCGGGACGGTGTATAAGTGCTTCTCTGAACACTGGATCGCTGTTGTGTGCTGCTGCCACTATTATAATTGTAGGTTCTGCTAGGCGTTGAAACCGATCTTCGCGTAGTGCTACCTGACTTAAGCGATTGAGAACTCGTGGAACTGCTTCTCACCTGACGTGTATATGTGCCGGTTCGGTTATACGATGGTTTGGACGCATTGTCAGGCTGACTGTAAGTAGGGGTCGAGCTTCTTCGAGATCGGGTTTGAACAGTCCCGGTAGAGGCACCACTTCCCTGGTATCGGCTAATGGTACGTTCCTGACTTGTATTTCCGCTTCCGGATTTAAGCACGGCAGATCCGCGAATGGCACGCTGCGTATTTCCGCTGCTATTAACCACGGTGGTTGTACCGTCAGCGTTGCGAATTATCCGGGTTCCACTACGTGTAGTGGTAACCCTCTGACTTCCTTCGTTGGTGCCTCGCTTCAGTGTGTTACTGGGCGAAGTATAATACCTGGTGTTGCTGGTCATGGATGGCTTTATACCACGGTAAACATTTCGACTGGCATGTGTCCCGCCATAATATCCGTTGCGATAATGTGGATGGTGCCAATAAGAATAATAAGGTCTGCTATAATATGGCCATCCATAATAAAATGGACTATAAAAGGGATCGTACCATCCCATACCAAAATAGCCGGAATAGAAGGGATCTCCCCAGAATGAGCTATATCCAAATGAGAAGCTCCAGGGCGATCTCCAGCGATCGAAACGATATCTGTCATACCATGGATTGCTCCAGGTGGGAAATACATAAGCATAATTCCCGTCTACATATACGTTCCAGTCGGGATCATTAAAATAGACAAACTGATCATACAGGGATGACCAATAAGGAATCCGGGTGAAAGGGCCATGGAATCGGATCAGTCTTTCGGCATAATCTCGGTCCATTTCGCTTCCGTCAAATCCATCTACCCAATAACCGGTCTCATCATTGTAGTATATTAAGGAATCTATTTCCTCATTTTCTTCATCGGCAAGAATGGAAGCATACTTTTGCTGTATTTGTGAGAAATCTCTGGTATCTCTTTGTTCACGAGCCAGGTCACTGCTTGCATAAGCATTAATCAGTTGACGTTCTTCTTGCTTTTGCTCTTTTTGTTCTTTCTGAGCGATCGAGGGCACCGGGGCAAATGCCTTCTCCATATTATCCTTGGTCAAATCCGGCGCATAATAAATATCGTCATAATATACTCCGGTTGATGCCATTCGGCCGGTAGTGCATCCACCTGCCACTATCAGCAAAACAGCTGCGGTTGTGATAAATAATAACTTTTTCATGGGGCATCCTCCTGTTGTTTTCGTAGTTGGTTAACAAGCAAAATTCGTACCAAAAGACTGAGTTCTGGAGAAGTCTGTTAAAAAATGTTTTTGGCTGAAAATCATGTCGCTTCCAACCTCCATGTTTCTGCTTCCATAAGATGATCCGCACTTCGATTTTTCCCAATGGAAGAAGGACTGATTGAAGAGGAATTAGCTACGGAATTGCTTAAAGTTAACTCATTTTTATTATTTTCGTGCCGACTTTTGTAAAGGATTTGTTAAGAACTCCTTTTGCAGAGTCTTCCTATTAAGCGTTTGGGGAATTTCAGATGGAAAGCCTGAACTGGTTTGATTGAAAATGAGCATTCTCTGTTTTCTGCATTTAAACTACCTTCTGAGTCTCCGGAGCCTGATAAATCCAGAAAAAATTAATATCTAAATATCTATTAATTCAGATTATGGCAAAAGTATTGACCCCCAGAAGCGAGAATTATGCGCAATGGTACAACGATTTGGTGATTAAGGCGGGACTTGCTGAGAATTCTGCCGTTCGTGGTTGCATGGTGATTAAACCATATGGCTACGCAATTTGGGAAAAAATTCAACGTACCCTGGATGATAAGTTTAAGGAAACCGGTCATCAAAATGCTTATTTCCCCTTGTTTATTCCCAAGTCGTTTTTCAGCCGGGAAGCCGATCATGTGGAGGGGTTTGCCAAAGAGTGTGCCGTAGTTACCCACTACCGCTTAAAGAATAATCCAGATGGTAAGGGCGTTGTGGTTGATCCGGATGCCCGTCTGGAAGAAGAATATATCGTAAGACCGACTTCTGAAACCATTATTTGGAATACCTATCGTGACTGGATTCAGTCTTATCGTGATCTCCCAATTAAAATCAACCAGTGGGCCAATGTGGTGCGCTGGGAGATGCGAACCCGTCTTTTTCTGCGGACTGCCGAATTTCTCTGGCAGGAAGGGCATACCGCCCATGCCACGCGGGAGGAAGCTATTGAAGAGGCTGAAACCATGTTAAAGGTTTACGCCGATTTTGCCGAAAATTACATGGCGATGCCCGTTTTGCAGGGCTATAAAACGGCCAGTGAGCGGTTTGCAGGTGCCGTAGAGACCCTTACCATTGAAGCTTTGATGCAGGACGGTAAGGCTCTGCAATCGGGAACTTCTCATTTCTTGGGACAGAATTTTGCGCGCGTTTTTGATGTGAAATATCAAAACAAAGAAGGAAAAGAGGAATATGTTTGGGCTACCTCATGGGGGGTATCCACTCGCTTGATGGGCGCTTTGATCATGTCGCATTCCGACGATCACGGATTGGTGCTGCCGCCTAAATTGGCACCCATTCAGGTGGTAATTGTACCTATTTATAGAAAAGAGGAAGAATTAAAACAAATTGTTGAACAGGCAGATAAAATTGCTGCAGGGTTAAAACAACTCGGTATTTCGGTTAAGGTGGATGACGATGATAAACATAAACCGGGATGGAAATTTGCCCAGTATGAGTTGCAGGGGGTGCCCGTCAGATTGGCCATTGGCCCCCGCGATTTGCAAAACGGTACCGTGGAGCTGGCCCGGCGCGATACCCTCACCAAAGAGGTGGTACCCATGGATGGCGTTGAAAAACGTATTTCTGACCTGATGGAAGAGATTCAGTCCGAAATATATCAGCGAGCCCTTAACTTCAGAAGTGAAAACACCCGTAAAGTAGATACCTACGACGAGTTTAAAAAGGTGTTGGATGAAAAGGGTGGATTTATCCTCGCTCATTGGGATGGAACGCCCGAAACAGAAGAAAAAATCAAACAGGAAACCAAGGCTACCATTCGTTGTATACCCATCAACAATGAACAGGAGGCCGGAAAGTGCATAGTGACCGGAAAACCTTCCAGTCAAAGAGTGGTGTTTGCCAGAGCTTACTGATTACTGTTTGTCAGTTTAATAGAGCTGATTCATCACACCCCATTTTTGTTGTTGCAATGAATCGGGTAGAGGCGTTGAGGGATTATGTATAAATCAGTGGGTTAAGACCTTTGATGTTTTAATCCGACCATTTATACCTTTCAACCAAATAGCTTATTAAAGGGTCTCTTAGCCGGGAGACCCTTTCTTATATTTTATCGTGAAGGCTTTTGCCCTTCCCGTTTGTAATAGTTCTGTTTTTTCAATTTAATGGAGGGCTGCGGCGTAGCCTATCTTAATTTTTTTTATCTTGCATTCATAAAAGGATTAAACCAATAAAATTATGGCTTCATTAACAGATCGTTTTATAAAATACACGCAATTTGATACGCAGTCAGATCCTAATACCGGACTTACGCCCAGTACGCCGGGACAGATGATTTTTGCCAAAGAGCTTGCGGAAGAACTCAAAGAGGTTGGGCTTCAGGAGGTGGAGCTGGATGAAAACGGCTACATCATGGCGACCTTGCCTTCCAATATTGAAAAGGATACGCCGGTGGTGGGATTTATAGCCCATGTGGATACCAGCCCCGATTTTTCCGGAAAAAATGTGTCGCCCAAGATTGTGAAAGAGTATGACGGGGGCGACATTGTGCTGAATGAGCAAGATCACATTGTTTTAAAGCCCACTGAATTTCCCGAACTTAAAAAGTACATCGGACAGGACATCATTACCACCGACGGAACCACTCTGTTAGGGGCCGATGATAAAGCAGGCGTTACCGCTATTGTTTCTGCCATGGAATACTTGGTGAAACATCCGGACATTAAGCATGGTAAAATCAGGATCGGCTTTACGCCCGATGAAGAAATTGGCGAAGGGGCCAACCTCTTTGATGTGAAAAAATTTGGTGCCGACTTTGCTTATACCATCGACGGTGGAGAAATAGGAGAATTGGAATTTGAAAACTTCAATGCTGCGCTGGCAAAAGTTACCACCCACGGGCGCAATGTGCATCCGGGATATGCACGTGGAAAGATGCGTAACTCTATGCGTATCGCCAACCAATTAATTATGATGCTGCCCAGGCATGAGACCCCGGAACATTCTGATGGCTATGATGGATTTTATCATCTTATGTCGTTCAATGGGGATGTGGAAAAAACCGAAATGCAGTTTTTGATCCGCGACTTTAAACGCGATCGGTTTGAAGATCGTAAAAAGGAGATGCAACACCTGGTCAATAAGGTGAATAAGGAATTCGGTGAAGGCACCATGCAAGTGGAAATAAAAGATCAATATTACAATATGCGTGAAAAAATTGAGCCGGTCATGTATATTGTCGATCTGGCAGAAAAGGCGATGCGTGAGGCCGGTGTGGTTCCAAAAATTAAGCCCATTCGTGGCGGAACGGATGGTGCTCGTCTGGCCTTTATGGGATTGCCCACACCCAATATTTTTGCAGGAGGACATAACTTTCACGGACGCTTTGAGTTTCTCCCCATTCCTTCATTGGAAAAAGCGATGGAAGTAATTCTGAAAATTGCCGCGCTGGTTCCCTCATTGAAGTAATTTCTTTGGGCGGATGAGCTGTTACTATTGTTACCTAATCGGGAATTTAAACTTCAGGTGAGATGAAAAGATTAATTTTAGTCAGACATGCAAAAGCTGAACCCCTGACCGACGCAGAGAATGATTTTGAACGACAACTGAAAAAAAGGGGTGGCAAAGATGTTCGGCTGATATCGGATCATCTGATTGGGAAACGCATTGTGCCACAGTTGATCATTTCCAGTCCTGCCATCAGAGCTTTGCAGACGGCCAGAATCATGGCCGGTGCTTATAGCATCCCTGAAGCCGACATCATTGAGGCACCATTCCTCTATAGTGGATACACTGTGGAGCAATTTCTTTTGGAGGTGACTCGATTGGCCGGCGACCTCGACTCGGTGATGGTTGTTGGTCACAACCCTGAAATTGCCCTGACAGCCTTTCAACTGACAGGGGATCACTTTTTTGATTATCCCACATCGGCAACAGCCATCCTTGCCTTTTCGACTTCGGAGTGGAGCCAGATTAAAGCGGGTAACGGACGCACCGAATTGTTCGTTTTTCCAAAAGAACTGAAAAAAAAGAATGGTAATTAGTGGAGCTGAAGATAGAATCGATGGCCCGATACAAGATGGTGGTGATACGGGAGGGGATGTGTTATAAATGTTTGGAACCAGGTGAAACCTAAAGTTTGTAGACGTTCTAATTGATTATTATGTTGGTTTTTTAATATTTCGCTTTCAGAGGACCTTTCAGAAGCTGTTAAATTTTTAAATTCTAACAATTTTGAAAAGGGTTCGTAGCTGATGGCACAAAATTCAGAATAAACCCCATGAATGAAGTTAAAGACGCTTTTAGACTGGAGTTATCATTAAAAGCCAAAAACGGTCTGGAATTTATTGTGTCCGGAATGATACTCTGGATAATCATTACGTTTGTTTGGACCATGAATTTGTCGGGCTATTATAAAGGTATCCTGACTTTTATGGTTAGCGGATTGATGTTTCCCCTGGCTTATGGTTTGTCCCGACTCTTAAAGACGCAATGGAAGATTAAAGACAATCCCTTGCATCCGTTAGGAGTAAGACTGAATATAGCGCAGCTGTTCTATTTTCCTTTTTTGATCTTCGTCATGGTCAGAATTCCCGACTACTTTTTGATGACCTATGCCATTATTACGGGTGCACATCTCTTTCCTTACGGCTGGTTTTACAATGAAACAGGTTATTCTTTAATGGCAGGGATTATTTCGGTGGGGAGTTTGGTGCTGGGATTAAACTTGTCCGCCGATAATATGTATATGATTGGCGCATTGATGGTCCTGTCTTTCTTTGTTTTGGCAGTATGGCTCTACCTTTCTTACCGGAAGAAGGTCAATAGTCAGAGGCAGGAATGATATTGTAAGCCAATTGACAATGCTTTGAGAGGACTCGGTGATACCGATTTGTTTTTTCGTTCTTTCCAGGGAGTGTTCATCAAACTGTGTCCTGATTATTTTTCTTTAGTATTTTGTGGTTGGAGATTCTATGCTGATTCTCTTCTGTTAATTTTTTTGAGGCGCTGCAATGTGCAGGACGTTTTCAGAAAATTTTCCGAGTTGCTGCAGCGTGCAGGATGTTTTCAGAGAATTTTCCGAGGCGCTGCAGCGTGCAGGATGTTTTCAGAGAATTTTCCGAGTTGCTGCAGCGTGCAGGATGTTTTCAGAGAATTTTCCGAGGCGCTGCAGCGTGCAGGGCGTTTTCAGAGAATTTTCCGAGGCGCTGCAGCGTGCAGGACGTTTTCAGAGAATTTTCCGAGGCGCTGCAACGTGCAGGACGTTTTCAGAGAATTTTCTGAGTTGCTGCAATGTGCAGGACGTTTTCGGAAAATTTTCCGAGCCGCTGTAGCTTGCAGGAAAAGGAATATACGCCGAGCTGCAAGCGCTTGGGGATGGGAGGCCGGAAGACCGATGCCGGAGGCAAGACGCTAGAAGTCTGATGGCTACTTTTGCGGCTTGATTTTGGATTGAATTTTTCTTCAACCCGAATGTTCAGACTTCGAAGGGGCGCAAGTTTATGGCTTATGAGAATGATATAAAAATCGACGTCAAAGTGGGGCGTATTGGTAATTATCGAAGAGGAAGTGTCTAAAAATCCGAGAAACTTTGTGTAATGATTCGTTTCACCGAGAAATCATTCGTCTTATTGTTACCTCGGTCAGTATGGATGAGCGTTTTCAGGGACGACGATTTAGGACGCTACCTACCCCCATTTTTAATGATGAGACCATGATTCTTGAAGCAGGTAAGCTCTTCCCCTGAATTCAGTTCTGAAGGCTTCGATGGCTCCCCTGTCGGCTACGGTAACATAAACGGTTTTACCCTCCTTTCCGCCAAATGCGACGTTGGTAGGCCGATCGCCTTTCAGCACAACTTCTCTTATTAATTGGCCATTGGGCGATATAATGGCAACCGTTCCTTTATTGAAGCGGGCCACATACAGATTACCCTGTTCGTCGCATCGCATGCCATCAAATCCGTAGTCAGCAAATTTGATGAGGAGGCGTTTGTTGTCAAGCGTTCCGTCGTCTAGAATGTCGAAAACCCAAATATTTCTCTGGTTGGATTCATTGACGTAAAGCAATTTTTCATCGGGCGACAATTCAATACCGTTTACGGTACCCATGTTTTGCATTATAAGTTTAAGCTTCCCGCTTTGGTTGGTCATCCATATTCTTCCGGAATTGTTTTTCCAGTCGGGATCACTGGCATAAACGACCCCTTTGGAGCTGATGGCAATATCGTTGGGTTGACTCATTTGTGGGTTGTGAGCCAGCACTGAAATGGCTTTGGTGTTAATGTCTATTTGCAATATGTTGTGCCCCGTATAGTCGGCCACCAATAGTGTTTCATTGTTCCACAAGCGGATTCCGTTGCCGATGCTGCCTTCCGGTAAATCAACCAATAGTCCGTGCGAGCCGTCCGGCCTCACATAGCCTATGGTTCCCTGATGACCGTAATTGACGGCGTAAAGCGTTCCATCGGGCGCTACGGCAGGCCCTTCTGCCAAATCCATAAAGACGGAATCGGGGGTGATGTCAAAGCTCTCGTAAAGAGGTGACTGAGCCGTTGCCTTTGAAAAAAGAGCAGAGAGGACGATGGTTGTCAATATTGTCGTTAGCGTTTTCATGATGGTTCGTATTTTACCCTGGTTTCTTCATTCGCGGCATATCACGTTTTGATCGATGGATATTGATCTTCAATTACCTTTACACCAAAGCTTTTTCTGAAACGATCTATGATGGATTCGAATTTTGATTCTCTGACGGCAAGCGTCATGTTGCAATCGGCTTCGAACTTTTGGGCTTTAATAATCAGTTCCTCATCATTAACAACGCGCATAACCTGATTCATCAAGTCGTAGGGAAATCGAATGGAAAAAGATTTTTTGACCGTACATTGAATGCGTTCAGCCTTTTCAAGGGCATCGGCTGTTGCCGCTTTATAGGCCTGGATCAGGCCTCCGGTTCCCAGTTTAATGCCTCCGAAATAACGCACCACCACAACCAGAATATTAGTGAGCCCGAAGGAATGGATTTGACCAAGAATGGGTTTACCGGCTGTTCCCGAAGGTTCCCCGTCATCGTTCATCCTGAAGTTGTTACCATCAATGCCCAGTTCCCAGGCATAGCAATGATGGCGGGCGTCGTGATATTTTTTTTTCAGGTCATCGACATGTTTCCTGATTTCATCTTCCGACTGAACCGGGAAACCATAGGCCAAAAATTTGCTTCCTTTTTCTTTATAGAGGCCTTCTACCGGTTGTTTTATGGTTGTATAATAATCTTTAAGCATATATCCGATTACAAAATGGACAAAGCATCTTCTCTGTTCTGTTGAACTGATTTTCAAAAATAGAAAAATATCCCGGAAACAGGACAATTTATGGCATAGTGAGATTGTGGATGTAAAAAGGAAGAAGCCGATGCGGTTTGACCGATCGGCTTCAGAAACATTGATTGGAGGGTACAGTCATTATTACGACACCACCGGTGATGAGATTGAACCGGTAGGTGAAGAAATCCTGTTCGTTACATTTTGACAGGGATCTGTTGTTGACTGGAAAAAATGGGTTGGTAGTTTTCCAGGGCTTTTTCAATATATCTGTTTTTCATTTCTTCGGAAGAGTCGGAGATACGTGGATAAAAGAAGTGGCCTACTATCTCTATGCCACAAAAACCGAAAACTTCGTTGCCGTGAATTTGCCGGAAGGCATCGAGAATCCCCTTTTTTTCATATTCTTCCACCGAATTGCCCATGGAAGTGTGCAAAACGATCTTCTTGCCCTTGAGCAATCCTTCGGGTCCGTCGGTGGATATTTTAAACGCAAAGCCGTTGGTCAGTACCCGGTCAAAATAACCTTTCAATACAGCGGGAAAGCTGCCCCACCATAGGGGGTAAACGATCGAGATAAGATCAGCCTCTTTCAATAGTTTTTGTTCACGGGAAATGTCGGGCGGAATAAGGCCATCTTTTATTTGTGACAGATCGGAATTGGTTAGGATCGGGTTAAAGTCGATTTCATAAAGGTTCCGAATCATCGGGTTTGCATTGTTGTTTCGGCTGTCGGCTGCAAGTGCCTCTGCCAGTGCATTGCTAAAGCTGTTCTTATTAGGATGAGCACTAATTATTAAATGTTGCATGTTCTTACGCTTTGATTATTTATATTTTTTATAAACCGGTCTATGGGAAGCATTTTTCAAATTGTTGGTCTTTGTTTTTTCCTTTTTGCCGCTCTCTTTTCAGTCAAAATGCATCTCATAAACAGAGATGCAAAAATAAGGGTTTGTTTTTAAGTAGAACAATTCTAAATAATAAAGTTTCACAAAGAGTTCAAAAGAGATGAATTTTTCGGGTTAGTGAATTTGTTATATTTGCTGATTTTGGGAATGTCAAACGGTATTAAAATGTCTTCAATAATCATTGTTTTTACTTATCGTCTTAATATAGGCCTGACAGCCATTCCTTATCATGCAGTTTTTCATTCCAATCAGCCGATAGAGCTGTTGGAACATGTGACACCGGACCATCTGGAGAAACATCCGGATAATTATTCTGATGAAGAAAAAGAGATGGTTAAGCTGTTGTATACCATTTCGGATAAAGAGTTGTTTAGGAAGTTCAGCCGAGAAAGTAACCTGCGCGATTTTAAGAACAATATTCCTCAAAAAATATTGGAGGAGAGAATTCGTCCGGAGATTGAAAATAAGATGTACCGTCTGGTGCGAATGTTGGCTGGTTCTAAAGTGCCGGCCTATTTTAAGCAGACCGGATACAGCAATGTGTATCGTAGCGACCGACTGAAAATAGCTTCCACCCCTTGTCAGCCATTGTTTTACGTGAATGTAGAGGGCGAACGGATGACCTATTCGTTGAAGTTCAGGCAGGAGAAATACCCGTTTTCCCTTTCGAAAAAGAATCCGGAAGTGATTTGCGCTTCACCCGCCGTGTTGAAAAACGGTAACACACTTTATTATTTCGACAAGTTCGACAGTGGCAAGCTTAATCCTTTCAGGGAGAAAGAATATCTGCATATTAATGGTGCCAAGGCGATTGAAACCTATTTGAGCAAGTTCATTATACATATTGTTGAGGATTATGAGATAGAAGGGTCGGGTTTTGAAATCACTACTGTTCCGGATCATCCCGAAGTTAAATTGGTGTTGGAGAATGATTTATCGCTTCGGCCGGTGCTTCGGTTTAAGTTTCACTACGGAAATCGTTGGATAACCCCCAATCGCAAAACCGATGTCTTCGTTGACTTTTTAAATGATCAGGGAAGATATACGTTTCGTCGTTTTCCGAGGGATTATGATACGGAGAAAAGAGTTTTTTCTCTGCTTACCGATAACGGACTTAGATTGATTGATGACATCTCGTTTGCCCATCCTGATGATCTGTCAGATCGTAAAGATCAGGCTCTCTCTTTTTCAGGACCGGCCAATCTGGTGGAATGGGTGAGAGAACATCGACAACTTTTGGCGCAGCATAAAATTCAATTAGATCTGGAATTTGATGGGGAAAAGTATTCTTCCGAACCCTATAGCACCTATTTCGAAACAACTACAGATGATCTGGATTGGTTTGATATTCATAGTATTGTTGAAATACCTCCGCATAAAATTCCTTTTACCCGGTTTCGAAGAAATATTCTGAATGGGGATCGACGTTTTTTGTTGCCCGACGGCACCGTATTTATTATTCCCAAATCATGGTTTGCCAAATATTACGATTTGGTCAACTTTGGAAAAACGGATGGCGACAGGATTTTACTTCCCAAAAACTATTACCACTTGCTGGATGAACTTCAAAAAGAGGATTCGGAAGATGCAGATGGCGTAGTAACACCTGAATTGCCTAAACTCAGGGAGTTTAATTCGGTTCCATTGCCCGATGGGTTGAATGCCACGCTTCGACCTTATCAGGTTGAGGGATATCAATGGTTGCTTTTTTTACGACACAATAGATTTGGCGGAATCCTGGCCGACGACATGGGGTTGGGAAAAACTTTACAGACCATCGCACTGTTGCAGAATATTTACTTCTCTTCAGCCGAGGGTGATAAAGTAGTGCAAGAAGGGCAATTATCATTGTTCTCGTCCCATCTGGAGGGATTTAACCGGTCAGGGGTTTCACCTTCTCTCATTGTTATGCCCACTTCCCTTGTGCACAACTGGAACAATGAGATAAAACGCTTTGCACCGTCGTTGAAAGTCTATGTTTACACTGGGGCAGATCGTGCGCGGTCGAAAGATTTGTGGAAAATATTACGACACTACCACGTGGTAATAACCACCTATGGTATTTTGCGCAATGATGTGGATATCCTCGAAAAAGCCCAGTGGGAATATCTGATTCTTGATGAGAGTCAGAATGTTAAGAATCCCTCCTCCAAAGGATATCAGGCCGTAAACCGGATCAATGCCGGTCATTTTCTGGCCTTGACGGGTACCCCCATCGAAAACTCACTGACCGACCTTTGGGCGCAGATGAATATTGTGAACGAAGGGTTACTAAAGTCTCTGAATTTTTTTAAAAAGTACTATGAGATTCCTATTACACGTCAGGAGGATGAATCTAAATCGGAACATCTGCAGAAGATGATTAGTCCGTTTCTTCTTCGTCGTACCAAAGAGATGGTTGCTAAGGATCTTCCGCCCATCATGGAGCAAGTGGTCTATTGTGATATGACAGCCGAGCAAAGAGAAATCTATGAACGTGAAAAATCGGGTGTGCGCAATAAGGTTCTGGAAGCGATAGACAGCCGTCCGCAAGGCGAGCAGGCCTTTATTGCCCTTAAAGCACTGACGCGGCTGCGCCAGCTGGCCAACCATCCTTCTATGTTATTGGAGGATTACCGGGGGGGATCGGGGAAATTTGAACAGATGGTGGAGTCTCTCGAAAATATTATTTCCGAAAACCATTATGTGTTGGTATTTAGTTCTTTTGTGAAAGATCTTGAATTGCTGGAAGCAGAACTGGTTAGTCGCAAAATAGGATATGCCAAATTGATCGGACAGACCTCGCATCGCGATAAAGTGATTGATGAATTTAATCGCAATGATAATATTAAAATCTTCCTGATCTCGCTGAAAGCCGGTGGGGTAGGACTGAATCTTGTAAAAGCCGATTATGTTTTTATGCTTAACCCCTGGTGGAATCCAAAGGCGGAGGCGCAGGCCATCAATCGTGCCCATCGAATCGGACAGACTCGCAATGTCTTTGTATACCGTTTTATTTCAAGCGAAACCATTGAAGAAAAAATTGCACAGCTGCAGGAAAAGAAAAACCGACTGGCCGACGCTTTTGTCAATTCGACCAATCCTTTGAGTCAAATGGATTCTGAGCAAATTAGAGATCTATTCAGTTAAAAATAATTGAAAGGTGAAATGGTATAAAGGTGAAATGGTGGGCGAGAAAAAGAGGCAGGAAGGGTGAATATGCTAATTGGAGCATGGGGGAGGAGAAGTTCGGTTTATTCAATAGTTAAACCATTTCCCATAGGGGATTTGGAGGGAATGGTGCTTGAAGAGATTAATAATCACAAAGAGCTTAGAACTATAAACTTTTTTTATCTCATTAAATAAGCGCTGTGGCGCGACGACATAGCGGGAGCAAGCTCCGGGGCTAGGATAAGACACATACCCCGCTCCTCAAATATTGGATCCTTTTATCCCTTACAAAATATTAGGTATTATTTTTGATGGATAAAATGAATCCAACAAATTTACGTTGGTATCATTGGTTGTGACTAGTCTCTTCTTTTTGTGTTATGAGGCTTTATCAGGTCTTCAATGCCAATGATAAAATGAGTTTTGGTAATCAGATAATTATTATAAATACTAATTTCTTTGAACATGAAACGAATATTTGTTTTTCTATTGTCTCTATCATTTGCATTTTCTTTGGCCGCCCGGGAAGAACAGGAGAATATTGTCAAAGAGACAAGAGTCATAAAAAATTTCAATAAGCTAAGGGTTACCAAAGGCATCAATGTGACTCTTATAAAAGGCGACGAGCCAAAGGCGGAAATTAATATCATTAATGCGCCTACTTCGGATGTAATCGTAGAGAACGACCAAAACGAGCTGACCGTTAAAATGCGAACCAAGGTATATCAGGATGTAACGGTTCAGGTTTACCTCACCTATACTGATATTCGTTCCATCTCTGTGGGATCGGGTGGTAATGTCGATAATGAGGGTGTTCTGTCGGCCAAACTGCTTACTCTCGATGCCGGGTTGGATGGGGTCATTAATTTGAATGTGGAAGTAGATGCATTGGAAGCTACGGTTTCTGCAGCCCGAATAGCCGTGGAAGGATATGCTAAAACCACGGAAGTGAAGGCCTCCACAGGTGGTAAGTTTCAGGGAGAAGGGTTGGAGTCAGAGAAAGCCTATGTGTCGGCCAATACAGGCGCAATTGTAACGGTAAACGTAACCCAAATGTTGGATGCTAAAGCTTCCACAGGAGCTACCGTGGAGTATACCGGTGACCCGCAAAAAGTAGGTATTAAAGAAACATTTGGAGGATCAGTAGAGGAAATTTAAAGGTCTAAAATTGATCCTATTTTTCTTACTCTAATTCAGCTAGAATCTTTAGGGCATCCAGTCGGTCTTTCCCGCAAATGATTTCTTCGGGCATAAAACCGGCGCATACGGCCGGACGATCCGGAGAATGGAAGATGGCGCACTGAAAATCATCGGTGAGATGAATACAAGGTACGCCTGCAGGTTTGCCATTAGGCATGCCGGGAATAGGGGACGAAATGGATGGAGCAATGCAACACGCTCCGCAACCGGGACGACATTTCATAATGATGAATCTTAGGATGCAAAGAATTGAATTATTCGGCTCAATTCCAATAGAAGCCGGTTAAAAAGTTTAAAATAGCGGAAGGAATGCTTGATGTCGAAGAAAGAGGAGAGGGAATTTCGTATATATTACAAGAATAGAATATGGTATTTGACAAAGAATTGGTGCATGGACGATTGATTCGGAGATATAAACGTTTTCTTACAGATGTTGAGTTGGATGACGGCACGCAGGTATTGGCGCACTGCACCAACAGCGGGTCGATGAAAAGTTGTCTGGAAGAAGGGGCCGAGGTTTACCTTTCGCCGGTAGATGATCCTAAACGCAAGACCAAATATACGTGGGAGATGATCCGTATTAACGGCAACTGGGTCGGCATTCATACAGGCCATCCCAATAAATTGGCGGTAGAGGCATTGCGCAGTGGCTCCATTCCCGGGCTGGAAGGATATACCAAAGTTGTCCCGGAGGTTAAAATTCAAGACAGCCGTTTGGATGTTATGGCCGAAAATGATGCAGAAACCTGTTTTGTGGAAGTGAAAAATGTAACACTTAAAGAGGGACGTTACGCTTTGTTTCCGGATGCTGTGACCACACGGGGGCTCAAACATCTGGAGACGTTAATCCGGCTGAAAGAGGAAGGCTACCGTGCCGTGATGCTTTATATTATTCAGCGTATGGATGTGGAGGTGTTTGCGCCTGCCCAAAACATCGATCCGGCCTATGCCGAAGCACTAAAAAGAGCTGTAGATAAGGGAGTAGAGGTTTTTCCCGTACAAGCAGAAGTTTCACCTCAGGGAATCTCCCTGAAGAAAGTTTTGCCTTTTGTAATAGATGACGAAAAAACAAAAAGCTAAAAAGAATGGCGCATAGAGCCACCTCGTTTTTCTTCTCGGGTTTACTATGCGCCATACTATGTAGGATGATGCTTTAATAAAATAATTCCGGTTTTACGGCTTTCCCCATGACTTCATGTCCTTTTTCATTGGGATGCAAATAGTCCCCATCATGGAGGTCTTCATTAATGGCCGAAGGGTCTTGCGGATTTCGAATGGCTTTATCAAAATCAATAACGGCATCGAATTGGCCACTGTTACGAATCCAATCGTTTACGGTTTTTCGGGCGGCTTCCCTGAAATCGGTATGGTAAAACGATTTTCCAAAAGGCGTGATGGTACCTCCATAAACCAGAATATCATGTTCGTGAGCCATTTGAATCATTTGTTGATAGGCGGCAACCAGATTGTTAGCTGTTTGGGCTGCGGCAGCACTATCGGGAGTCTGTCCCAGATCGTTGACACCTTCAAGAATGATGAGCCATTTCACCCCATTTTGTTTGAGTACGTCACGGTCAAAGCGATCGAGTGCGGATGGCCCCAAACATTGGCGTAGAACGCAGTTGCCTCCAATGCCCTGATTTAATACCGAAATATGTTGAGTTTGGGGATTTGTCAGCAATTGTTCGGACAATATATCCGGCCATCGATTCTGTTTGTTGGTGCCCGAACCACGACCATCGGTGATGGAATTACCCAATGTTACTACGGCGGCACTATTTTGTGGCGCTTTCACTTCAATGGTATTGATTACGTACCAGTGGTCCGTTTCCGGGCCGGTGAATTTAGCATCCGACACATGGTTGCCTTCCATCAGGTAGGATGTGGTTCGTGATCCAGGATGTCCGGTAACGTCTGGTGATGTTTGTCCAAAGTAAATTGTAATGGCCAAATCCATTCTGGGTTTTAAATCAAACGCCACGGGATCGGAATAAATGGCTGAGTCGGGCTGCATGGTCACCTCTGAAAGGCCGGAAAAGGTTAGCTCTTTTATGGAAGCTGTGTCAATGCTACTACCGTCGATAGAGGTAGCAATTTGTACTTTTTTCAATGTGACGGGTTTGCTGCTGAACTTATTGGAAAATTTTACTCTTAGGGTATCCCCGCCAATGGATACACGCACTTTTTGTCTTAGGGAATTATTGGCTAGTCCGGGATCAGGAGGCATGTTATGAGGTTCGACCAACTGTGGTGAAGTGCTCCAGGTGCCTACCCATTGGGATTGTTTTTCAACTTTGGGGCCGGAACATCCAAAACTAAGGAAGGATAACATTAAGATTCCAATACACAAAGTCGAAAACAGATGAATAAAAGGAAGAGGCTGTTTGCAAGTGTTGCCTCTCAAAGTTTGATTTATCTTCATAATGTGTGATTTAAATTTTCTTTCTGGACTATATGAAGTTTTAGTGTCGAATTGTTCGGCTTATTAATTGTTGATTATAAACACAGCACGTAATGATCGTCAGTCATTCTGAATATTTGCACGCTGTTCTTTTCTGTTCCGTGTTTTTACGCGTTAATATCCTCGTCGGTTTCAAAAAGTTTTGTTTAGTCCAGGAATCTTTTGGTTAATCCCTGATAAGCATCGATTCTACGATCTCTAAAAAATGGCCAGATGCGTCGCACCTTTTCCGATCGTTCCAGGTCGATGTCAATAATAAGATTCCTTTCGCTATCGGTAGGCGCTTCAGTCACAATTTCTCCTTGTGGTCCTGCAACAAAACTGTTTCCCCAAAACTGTATTCCTTTTGTCATCCCTGAAGGATCGGCTTCAAAGCCTACCCGGTTAACAGATATTACAGGCAGACCATTAGCCACGGCATGGCCACGTTGTGAGATTGTCCAGGCATCTTTTTGACGTGCTTTTTCTTCCGGACTATCGGTTGACTCCCAACCAATGGCGGTGGGATAGATAAGCAGGTCGGCGCCACGTAATGCCATAAGCCTTGCTGCTTCGGGAAACCATTGATCCCAGCATACCAAAACGCCCAATCTCCCAACACTGGTATCTATGGGGTTAAAATCCAGGTCGCCCGGGGTAAAGTAAAATTTTTCGTAATAAGCAGGATCGTCCGGAATATGCATCTTTCGATATATTCCCACCACAGTGCCGTCGCTTTCCAGTACTACCGCTGTGTTATGATAGAGGCCCGGGGCGCGTTTTTCGAAGAGGGATGTTACCAGAACCACACCTAATTCGGCTGCCAGTTTTCCAAAACGGTCGGTGGAGGGACCGGGAATAGTTTCCGCCAGGTCAAATGTTTCGGTGTCTTCCGTTTGGCAGAAATAAAGACTGTTGTGCAGTTCCTGCAAAACAATTAGTTGTGCCCCTTTTCCGGCGAGCTCCCGGATGCTTTTTTCCAAGCGTTGAATATTGTCTTCGATATTTGATGTATTGCTTTGCTGAATGAGTCCTGTTTTAAGCATAACACATTGATTAATGATGAATGGGATCAACTATTTTTCTATTTATGACACCTTGAGGCAATTGCATGGTTACGCAGTGCAATGATCCGTGCTGTTGAATCAGTGGCCGGCAATCAATGCCGATGATTTCGCGATCAGAGAAAACCTCTTGCAGAATTTCCTTCGCCCTTTGGTCTTTCTGACTGCCATAAAAGGGAAGTAAAACCGCCTGGTTGATGATCAGAAAATTGGCATAAGTGGCGGGAAGTCGATTATGATCGTCATCATAAACCGGATCGGCCATGGGGAGAGGAATCAGGTTGAACGGATCGCCCTTAGTTGTTCTGAATGCTTGAAGCTGTTTTTCCATTTGGCTCAGTGCCTCAAAATGTTCATCATTAGGATTATCCGATTTAATATATGCAATGGTGTCAAAATTGCAAAATCTGGCCAGAGTATCAATATGACTGTCAGTATCATCACCTGCCAAAAAACCGTGATCCAGCCAAAGGATGTTTTCAGCCCCCAGGGTGTGCTTTAAGGTTGCTTCTATTTCATTTTTTGAAGAAGCACCGTTTCGATTGGGGGAGAGCAAGCACTCAGAAGTGGTAAGTATGGTTCCTTTTCCGTTGGATTCCACGCTTCCACCTTCCAATACGAAATTGAGATGATTTACATAAGTTATGCCCTTTGCGAACAGATCTTGATCAAAGAGTTGCCTGTTGATGAGGTTATCTTTATTCGCAGGGAACTTTAGGCCCCAGCCGTTAAATTTGAAGTCGAGGGCTTGGTATTGACTACTCTCGGAAATCAGTAATGGCCCAAAGTCTCGTGCCCAGGTATCATTAAAAGGAATGAGCAAAGGATGAATGCGGTTAGGGGTGCGGAATGCGGTTAAGGAAAATGATTCGTCCTGATTGTCCACTATTAAAATGACATCTTGAAATCTGGTAATGGCATCGATTATTTGGCGGAAACAGCGACGCGTTTCGTCCAGGTTATTCACCCAATCGGTGTTTTTATGGGGCCAGGCTAGCAGAATGGCATCCTGAGGTTCCCATTCCGCCGGAAAAACTCGTTGATTTGTTGTGGCTTGCGTATTGTTCATGAATGAGTCCGTAAATGATAAAACCGGACCTCAAAAATGGGAAAAATTTACGATATCCTTTAGCCCATTAAAATTTGAAATTTATTCCAAAGCCAAATAATTGTTTAAACTGAATACGCGCCCCTCGTTCCACGCCTTCGTCGCTAATGTATTTAATATCGTCATCATACAGTAATGTTGTACCCAGATTTGCCGAGAGAAAACTGTTTACGCGGAAATCGAATTTTGTTTCCCATTCCACGTCGATGTTTAGAGGGTTGTTGGTATAATTGGAAAAAAGATCCAAACGGGTCATGAAATCAACGTTTTCAATGATGTTCTCCTTTTTTAGAATAGATTTGATGGAGGCCCCGAATTCGGTACGTATTTTCTTTCCCGGATCTACACCGAAAGCACCTTGTTGTGAGAGTTCTTCATCGTTAACAATGGTCCATTTACTGGTCAGCGGGGAGAGATAGAGCGAAAAGTTTTCGCTGGGCTTGTAATCCATTCCTAAAGAAAGCAACAAGTAGGCCGGTGCTAGAAACTTGGATGTGAGGATACTGTTTTCAGGTGGATCTTTATATCCTGTCCCCAGTTGAGTTTTAAAATCGGCCAGAGCGGTATAGTACCAATATTGGGAGGCTTGATATCCATATTTGGAAACCAATTGTAAACGGTCTTCTGTTTTTATCATATTCTCCGAGCCTTGTTTGGTTAGCCCATAGCCAATATCGAGGGTATTTTCCCATGCTATTTTACCTTTTTTATAATTCATAAAGGTGTTGAACAGGAAGGTCCCTGAGACCGAATTTTCGCCACCTGCCGACCAGTTTGTGAGTGAAACCTGAGAAAAGGTGAAGGCACTACTACCTCCGGATTTCCAGTGTCGGATGGTGTCGGTTTCGGATTGGGAAAAGGCCGGAAAACTAATGATCGTGATGGCTGATAGGATTACGATGAGGTTTTTCATGCGTACAGTAATAATTTAAGTTGTTGATGGATTTAAGTTGTTGGTCGAAAGGAACTCGCATAACAGAGGAATGTATTCATTTTTTTGTGACAGTCCTACATCGTCATGCTCATTTCAATGGTAAAAAAACTAATAGTGGAGAGAAAAGAGGGGAGACGTATACCAAAATTCTATGTCTCTCCCTCTGTTAAGAATTATTTTGATTGATACAGATGTACGTCTGTTTGTGGATAAGGAATGGATATTCCCTGTCGATCAAATTCTTTTTTAACCGTTTCCTGAAGATCAAAGAAGATGCCCCAGTAGTTGGATGCTTCTGCCCAAACTCTTACCACAAGATCAACCGAACTGTCACCCAGGTTTATTACACCGATGAATGGAGCCGGCTCCTTCAGTATTCGGGAGTCTTTTTCAATGATGCTTAATATCAGATTTTTTGCTTTGTCGATGTCATCGTTATACCCAATGCCGAAGGTGAAGTCAACCCTACGCTGCGGTTCTTTGGAGTAATTGACTAGTGAGCCCGTTGACAGGGGGCCGTTGGGGAGTATGATGGTTTTATTGTCGGGGGTTTTTAAGATCGTATGGAAGATCTGGATCTCATTTACGGTACCCGATTCACCTTGAGCTGTAATATAATCTCCCACTTTAAAGGGTTTGAACATCAGAATCATTACTCCTCCGGCAAAGTTTTGTAGGGAACCGCTAAGAGCCATACCGATGGCCAGACCGGCAGCACCTAATACCGCAATAAAGGAGGTCATTTGTACGCCAAGCATCGATATAACACTAATGATAAGCATTATTTTAAGCGCAATACTACTCACACTTAAAAGGAACGATTGAAGGCCGGGATCCATATCCCGTGTCCGAAATAATCTCTTCATGCCTTTTATTAACAGAGAGATGATCCACAGACCGATAATTAATGTAATAATGGCCACAAGCAGTTGACCACCGTACTTGATGACAAATTGCATGATTTGTTCAGGATTGCTGAACCAGTTCTTAATGTTTTCCATTGCCTTTAAATTATGGTTACACTTTTATGAATTATTGAATTGTTAAATAATAATCGCAGAATGACCGAAAAGGTTAAGATTCCGATCAAAGTCAGAAATTCTTATAATCATGGCCTTACAATTTTTGTTCAAGGTATGAAAAAGATATCTGTTTGTAAATAATAATTATGTGGCTGACGCTAATTATTATTTTGAAATAATGGAGATAAACACAATACCACGATCCAGTTTAGGAAGAACTTTGCCAAGTGGCCGACATTGTCTTGAAATTGATCTGTTGAGAAAAACTTGTTTGCTCCGGAATTATGCGAAGGGTGTAGATATACAAATAGGTGGATGCATTATCTTGTTTTCACCATTCTGGGTGGCGCATGCGCCCGAATGACTTATGCCAACTTTTTAAGTGAAGTGTTATTTAATGTTATTGATTTGATTTGCTAAAAAAATGGAAGTGAGTTTATGAAAATGACAAAATATTGTTTTTTAAAAATGCAAAAAATTGAAATAGAGGTTACAAGAGTTTATGGTGTGAGTTTTTTATGAGTTTGAAAAAGTAGAAATATGAGTTTTTTGTGTGGTGTAATATTAGCAATGATTAACATTTGTAGCATATTTTTGGGGCATATTTTAATTTCCAAATCAGTTTTGTTATGAGAAAAACCATAGGAACTATTTTTTTATTGATGTGGACAACATTGTTGTTTGCACAGGAAATTACCGTCACAGGTAGGGTAACCTTTGCTTCAGATGGGAGTCCTATCCCGGGGGTTAGTATTGTTCAAAAGGGAACAACCAATGGAACCATATCAAATGTGGAAGGTAGTTATTCACTGACACTTCCTGAAGGTGCTACGATGGTGTTCACTTTTATTGGGATGACCCCTGTTGAAGTTGTTGCTAATCAATCTATTGTTAATGTGGTGATGGAAGAAGAGGTAACTGGCCTGGAGGAAGTGGTGGTAGTTGGGTACGGTGTTCAGAAGAAAAGTGTGGTAACGGCTGCTATAAGCAGTGTTTCTTCTGAAGATCTGGAAAAAACAACCCCATCGAGGATTGAAAATGTTCTCAAAGGGAAGGTCTCAGGCGTACAGATTACACAGAGCTCTGGACAACCGGGGTCCGATTCGAAGGTCAGAATCCGAGGGGTAGGAACCATTAACAATAGTGAACCTCTTTTTATTGTAGATGGAATGGCGGTAGATGGTGGAATCGATTTTCTCAACCCCACCGATATAGAATCGGTTGAAGTGTTAAAAGACGCTGCCTCAGCTGCCGTTTACGGTGCTCGTGCTGCCAACGGCGTTATATTGGTGACTACAAAATCCGGGAAATCCGGTGATGCTCGTATCAATTATGACTTTTCTTATGGTTGGCAAAATCCATGGAAAAAACGATCTGTGCTTAATGCCCGTGAATATATGGTAATAATGAATGAATCTTTGCTCAACGATGGAAATGCACCCATGTATTCAGCCGAAGAGATTGCCAATGCCGGTGCTGGTACCGATTGGCAGGATGAAACTTTTAATTATGATGCTCCTGTTCAGAATCACCAGATAAGTATTAGTGGAGGGAGTGATGTTGCTACATATTTTGTTTCATTTGGTTATTTTAGTCAAGATGGAATTGTTGGCGGCGACTACGGTCGTTCCAATTATGATCGTTACAGTATTCGGGCCAACAATACCTACAATGTATTTCATTCAGACCGACTTTTTCTAAATAATCTAAAGGTAGGCGTTAATGCAGGTTATTCGCGAATTAAATCGTCTGGCATTGAAACGAATACAGAATATGGTTCGGTGTTGGGGAGTGCTCTGGCATTTAACCCTATCATTCCGGTATATGCCACTGATCCTGATCAAGTGCTGGCCGATCATCCAACCGCTGTAACAGATGATGAGGGAAGGGTTTATTCCATTCCTCCATCCGGCTTCCAGGAAATAGCCAACCCCGTTGCCATGCTGGATGCTCCTACCGGTAGCCAAGGTAACTCTGATAAGTTTGTCTCTACCTTCTGGGGTGAGCTGGATATAATGAACGGCCTGAAATTTAAATCGAGTTATGGTGTAGATCTCGCATTCTGGGGAAATGACGGTTATACTTTCCAACATTTTTTGGCCACTCAGGGAAAAGATTATACCCGGAGTCATGTTTATTCCAACATGCACCGTGGTTTCAAATGGCAGATAGAGAACACGCTAACGTATAGCAAAAGCTTTGACGGTATCCACAATCTTACGGTATTGCTTGGACAATCAGCTCAGGAATATAAACTTCGTCAATTGTATGGAGATGATTACGATCTATTGGAAAACGATCCTGACAAAGCTGTTATCGATTATGCTATTGCTGACAGAGATGATGAACGTGTGTCAGGAGGAACAGGAGGCTTTTCATCCGAGACCTTGGCATCCTATTTTGGAAGGATCGATTATAATTTCAATGAGAAATATATGTTCCAGGCAACGGTGCGTAGGGATGGTTCTTCACATTTTGGGCCAAATAATAAATGGGCAGTATTTCCTTCTTTCTCCGTTGGATGGAATCTGACCAATGAAGGTTTCATGGATGGTCGTCCCGAGTGGTTTTCTTACCTTAAATTGCGCGCCAGTTGGGGTAAAAACGGAAACGAAAGGATAGGAAACTTTGCCTATACCTCCTTGATGGACGGTAACCAAAACTACTATTTTGGTTCGGGCGATTATTCTACCATGCAATACGGAGCCAGTCCTTCGAGAATCTCTAATCCCGATTTGAAGTGGGAAGAGTCAGAGCAAATCGATATCGGTTTTGACTCAAGATTTTTCAAGGGTTCTTTAATCTTTGGTTTCGACTATTTCAAAAAGACCACAAGCGGTATGTTGATGGAACAACCAATCCCTGCCTATGTGGGCAAAGGAGCGCCATTGGCTAATGCGGGTAAGATGGAAAACAGCGGGCTCGAATTTGATATGACCTACAACGGTAATATTGGTGATTTTAAATATACCATCGGCGGGAATGCTTCTTATCTGAAGAATAAACTGATTGATATGGGAAATGAATCTGGCGAACAGATTTATGAAAGTGCCGGTGCTGCCGGTGTTGGTGACTTTGTTAAAGGGATGAATGGTGAAGTGTTCCCATTCTTCTATGGTTATAAGGTTGGAGGTATTTTGCAAAATGAGGCCGAAGCCACAGAGTATAACGAAACTTATGAACAAAATGCCAAACCAGGGGATGTAAGGTTCCTTGATATTGCCGGCGCTTTTGATGAGAATGGTAACCCCGTACCTGATGGGAAGATTACCGATGCCGACCGTACCAAAATAGGGAAGGGCATGCCCGACTGGACATTTGGTATAAATTTTAATGCAGAATGGAAAAATTTCGACCTTTCCATGTTTTTCCAGGGAAGTTACGGAAATGACATTTTTGACTATTCCCAAAGAGGCGATATTCCTGCTATGAATCGTCCATCCTGGATTCTGGAGAGATGGATCGGAGAAGGTACCTCTAATTGGATTCCTAGGGTTACCCGTAAAAATCCCAATGGTAACTGGAGATCTTCCGAGTTATATATCAAAGACGGATCGTATGTTCGTTTAAAAAATATTCAATTGGGTTTTACTCTGCCCAAAAACTTGTTGAGAGTTGCCGCCATTGATCGTTTAAGAGTTTATGTCTCTGCCGAAAATCTCCTCACTTTTACCGATTACGACGGATTTGATCCTGAAATAGCATCGGGTGGTTATACAACAATTGGTATCGATCGTGGTATTTATCCTCAGGCACGTACCATTTCTGTTGGTGCTAATATTTCATTCTAATAATTAAAGAGTACAGCTATGATCAAATATTTCAAAATAATTGCTTTTGTCGCATTTATTGGGTTTACCTCATGTGGAGAAGACTTCTTGACCGCTTACCCAACCGCTTCACAGGAAGCTGGTGGTGAGGCTACGCTGGGAGCCATTGAGTCCAATGTGGCTTCGGCCTACCAGATCCTTCTTTTTGATAGTTATGCCGATTATCAGTACAATAGTATTGTTTTAATGTCTGATTTGCGTTCGGACGACATTTTTAAAGGTGGCGGTGATGCAGGCGACCAGTCTCAGTTGTACCGACTTTCTCAGCTGGACGCTACTGCCCTGGAATTGCCCGCTGGATTGTGGAATATCTATTACAGCGGCCTGAGCCGGGCCAACAATGCCATTATTGCTTGCGAAAACGCGGTAGATGTAAATGAAGATGACTTAAACCGACTGAGTGCTGAAGCTCATTTTCTTCGAGCTTATTTCGTACACTGGCTTTGGAAATTCTGGGGCAATATTCCCTATTTTGAAGAAGATTTGGAGGCTCCCTACATGGCATCACAATATACAGCGGATCAAATCTATGGCGAATTGCTTCAAGATTTGGATTATGCAATTGATGGAGAAAAATTGCCTATGAGTGTTGGGCCCGAGGATGATGGAAGAATTACACGTGCCGCCGCCATGATGTTGAAAGCCAGAGTGGTTATGTATCAAAAGGATGAATCTAGATATGCTGAGGTGCTGGGAGATATGGCGGAGATTATTAACAGTGGTGAGTATCAGCTGGTGGATAATTATGCTTCTATTTGGCCGCGTGAAGGTGAATTTTGTGATGAGTCCATATTTGAAGTAAATCATTTGCCCGAAGGGAAAGATTGGGGGGCTGCATGGCAAGGGTACGGAACTAACCTTCCAGCATTTATATCTCCCAATGAATTGAAAGGAACTGATCTTTTGAGTGGTGAATCTTCCTTTATAGGAGGCTGGGGGTTTGGCCCCGTCCGTCCCAATGTTGTTGGAATCTTTGAAACAGGTGATGAGCGATTGGCTGCTTCAATAAACCAATTTGAGGCCGGTACTTATACCGAACGATTCCAGAATACGGGGTTGTTTTTGGCTAAATATGCTGCTCGCCAGGATTATAACGATGCGCCATATACCGTTGATTTGAACTATGAGAATAATCTTCGCATCTTTCGTTATGCTGAAACATTGTTGAATGCCGCAGAACTGATCGCTATGAATGGTGTATCGCCCACTAGTGGTATTACTGCCCAGTGGTGCCTGGATGAAGTAAGGAAACGTGCTTTGAACGGTAATTTTGTGTCCATCCCGGCCACCGAAGAGAATATAAAACTGGAACGTCGACGTGAATTTGTTGGAGAGGGAATGCGCTTCTGGGATTTGGTTCGTTGGGGTGATACCGATATTTTAACTGAAAATTTACCGGAATATTCGTCTGTCCGTACATGGGAGCCCTATAAAAAATATTTACCCATTCCACAGTCAGAAATTGACCGGACAGAGGGAGAATATAAACTTCAGCAAAACCCCGGATATTAAAAGGTGCTTTTTGCTGTATGCTTAATTTGGTTGTACTTCTATCATAAGGGGCTTTTTAAATTAACTTAAAAAATTAATTGGATGAAATTTATGTATAAACTGGGATTAATATTCGTATTGACATCTTTACTGTTTGTATCCTGCGATCCGCAGGAAGATGATGTCCCGGACATTGGCAATGCACCGGATGAAACTCAGGTGGATTTTTCCATCACTCAAGATATTGAGGATGAGTTTAACTATATTTTCGAGAATACTTCTTCTGTTACGGGAGTCGCTTCATGGGACCTTGCAGGATCCCGTAAGGTTGGAGAAAAAGTAACCCAAAAATTTCCTTTGCCGGGTGAGCATGAAATCACCATGACGCTTGTGACGGAAGGAGGTTCAACTTCTGTTACCAAGGTGCTTAAAACTGAAGAGACTGATTATGCTTTTCTTGAGAGTGAGGAAATGACGCTCCTCTCAGGAGGGGTAGATGCTCTGGAGGGAAAAACATGGGTGTTGGATAGCCTGGCCGCAGGACATATAGGGGTTGGTCCTGCCGAATCTGACGGTTTGGAATGGTGGGCTGCAGCTGCGCTGGAAAAACAGTCTGTTGGTGTTTTGTACGATGATAATATGACGTTTAAATTGGTTGGGTTTGATTTCATCTATGAAAACCATGGAGAAAGTTATGTGAAGAGTTTTCAGAAAGATGATCCTGCCTATACGAATCAGGAAGAACGTGAAGGCGATTGGAAAGTTGATTATACGCCCGGATCAGCCTCCTGGTCGCTCGAAGAAACTGAAGACGGAGACTGGTATCTGACGTTAACTTCCTCTGAAGGACCTGTGTTCCCCATTTTTGATGTGGGTGCTGTTGGTAATAGATATAAGGTTCTGACACTGGAAGAAAATAAGTTGGAATTAGTTGCAACGGGAGGTGATGGCAATGCTTGGCATCTGCAGTTTATTCCCCAAGGGTATGTTAAACCTCAGGTAGAATATGCGGTAAATGTTACGGAAACAGGGAATACTAACGAATATTCCGTTGGGATAAAGGATGTTGTAATCCCAGAAGGGATTAACATCAGTAAGGTTATCGTGGACTTCGGAAACGGAACTGTCCTTGAAACAACGGACTATTCCCAACCTCTTACTGAAACCTATATGCGGGCGGCACCCTATGCCGTTACTGTTTTTGTTGTTGCGACCAATGAAACATTGACGTCTGCCACCACCATTGTGGTGGAACAGAATCATCCTGATTATGAGCCTTTCCTCCTCAATGAAATGGTGGTTTACAACGATTTTAGCGAAATAATGACATTCCCTGTCGTAGGCCAGGATTGTAGTGTTACAGTGGTAAATAATCCTGAGAGGATCTATCCCAATAAGTCGGCGATGGTGGCTATGTATTCCAAAACGGATCAACCTTGGGCCAATGCTTACATGGAACTTCCTGCAGGATACCGTTTTGATTTAAGAAATCTGAGTATTTTTAAAATCAAGGTGTACGGTGAAGCTGGTCAGGAAATTCTTTTGAAGTTGGAAAATACAGATCTTGGCGGTAATGCCTGGACCACTGGTGTTGAGCTGAGATATATCATTCAAAACAGTAATACCTGGGAAATGGCCGAGTTCAACTTTGCAGGGGCAGCTGCCGCTGATGGTACTCCAGACGTTACTAATTCCGATTACAATAATGGCTATTATAACGTTGTTCGCATCATGTGTAACCCCGGCATCGGAGAAGGAACTTATCAGTTTTATTTCGATGAACTGGCAGGACCTCATGTGGAGGGAATCAAATCTGCACGACTATAAAACCTATGCGTCAATATGGGTGGTGGGGAAAACTCCACCCCCTTTTTCTTTTTTAAGAGAAGGAAAAGGTTTGTGAATTAAAGATTTAAATAAATTTGTATGAAGATTAAGGGATTGCTATTTTTCGTTTTTCTGTTCCCCTTTGTTTGGGGTGGGTGTTCCTCCAACCATGAAAATCCAAAATCCTCCGTAGTAATGGAAAAAAAAATTCAGGAACTTGTTTCAAAGATGACACTGGAAGAAAAAATCGGCCAAATGTGTCAGGTCGATCCGGGTGTGTTTGGTTCTGAAGAGGAGGTTAAAGAAGCGGTTAGAAATGGACAGCTTGGTTCTTTACTGAATTTGATCGGTGCCGAAAAGGTGAATGCCATTCAAAAGGTGGCGGTGGAAGAGAGCCGTCTGGGAATCCCTTTGATGATTGGTCGCGATGTCATTCACGGTTATCGGACCATTTTCCCCATTCCTTTGGGGATGGCAGCTTCGTGGAATGAAGAGCTGGTAAAAGAGGCGGCAGCCATAGCGGCTAAAGAGGCCGCTTCGGAAGGAATTAACTGGACTTTTGCCCCTATGATTGATGTGAGTCGTGACCCGCGATGGGGACGCATTGCAGAAAGCGGAGGTGAAGACCCGCTGATCAACGCCATGGTAGCAAGAGCTATGGTGCAAGGATTTCAGGGTGAGGATTTGTCCGATCCCATGACCATCGCTGCCTGTGCAAAACACTATATAGGCTACGGTGCCGCTGAGGGTGGAAGGGATTACAACACGACCATTATTCCTGATATTTATCTCTACAACGTTTATCTTCCCTCTTTTAGAGCTGCGGTGGATGCCGGTGTGGCGACGGTGATGACCGCCTTTAATGATATAAACGGGATACCGGCCAGTGGCCATCAGCGTAATGTGAGAGGAATCCTCAAACAAGATTTGGGATTTGACGGCTTTGTGGTGAGTGACTGGGCCTCCATCCAGGAAATGATGGCCCATGGCTACGCCGCCGATGAGAAACATGCTGCCCAACTGGGACTATCCGCCGGAGTGGATATGGAGATGGCCAGCCGTACTTACGCTAATCATCTCCAAGAGCTGCTGGAGGAAGGTAAAATTACCATGGAATGGATCGATGATGCCGTGAAACGCATTTTGCGGGTGAAGTTCCGTCTTGGGTTATTCGATCATCCCTATGTGGATGAGTCCTTGGCTGATTCTGTATTGGTGCATCCACAACATTTGACGGTAGCTCGCAAACTGGCCGAAGAGAGTATGGTGTTGTTAAAAAATAACAATGACCTATTGCCACTGAAAAAAGGTACCAAAGTGGCCCTGATAGGCCCAATGGTCGATCAGCCCTACGAACAACTGGGTACTTGGATCTTCGACGGAAATGAAAATGATTCTAAAAGTGTATTGGAAGCCTTCTACGAATACAATGGCGAGTCAAACACTTTCTTTGCAGAGGGGCTGAAATATACTCGTGACAAGTCGACTAAAGGATTTGCCGAGGTGGAAAAAGCCATTGCCAAATCGGATGTTGTGGTTGCTGTGGTTGGCGAAGAAGCCATCCTTTCCGGCGAAGCCAAATCATTGGCAGAACTCGATTTCGTAGGGGCTCAGAACCAATTGTTGCAACTGGCCGCTTCAAAAGGAAAACCGGTGGTTATGGTTGTGATGTCGGGACGTCCGGGAGGGCTCTATAAGACTCAACATCTGGCCGGTGCCATTCTCTATGCCTGGCATCCGGGAACCATGGCCGGCCCTGCTTTGGTTAACCTGATTTTTGGGGAAAGTGTTCCTTCGGGAAAACTGCCCGTTACCTTCCCAAAAGGTGAAGGACAGGCGCCTATCTATTATGCTCATAAAATGTCGGGAAGACCGGCCGATTCTTCTTCCTGGACCCATATTGATGACATACCCGTCAAGGCCGTTCAGCATTCTTTGGGAAATACCAACCATACCTTGGATTATGGGTTCACACCCTTGTATCCTTTTGGGTACGGCTTGTCCTACACAACATTTGAGTATTCGGATATTTCCCTTTCTTCCGATAAAATTAAGATGGGTGATGTCTTAAAAGTGTTTGCCACAATCACCAATACCGGTAAGGTGCAGGGTACGGAAATTGTACAACTGTACACCCGCGATTTGGTGGGTTCTTACACCCGTCCTGTCAAAGAACTGAAAGACTTCCGGCGCGTAACTCTAAAACCGGGTGAAAGTAAAACCGTGACCTTCGAATTAAAAACCGATGAATTGGGCTTTTATCTCCCTGATGGGAATTATGTCGTAGAACCTGGTGAATTTCATGTGTGGATCGCCCCCAATGCTGCCGAAGGTTTACAGTCTGAGTTTTGGTTGGAATAGGGAAGCCTATTAAGGAATAGTCGATAGGATTTAGGCGCTAGTTTATAGTGTTATGTCTATGGCTTTTAGTTAGGGTGGTTAGGCATTGGTGAATAAATTTTGGAATTAGGAATAAGGATAATAAATGAATAGGATATAACCTGAATTTCAATGAACCCCGGGTGATAGGAAAATCCTGCTGCCCGGGGTTAACTTAAAAAATACAGATTAACGTAATAGTATCATCAAACAATTTGCAATATGAATTTTTTTGGGAAAAGTGTCTCTCTTTATTTTCTCTTTCTTGGTGTGTTGGTCGTTTCATGTTCTGAACAAAACAACAAGTATTCAAAACTGATTTGGAGCGATGAATTTGACTACATAGGATTGCCCGATGACATGAAATGGAATTACGATACCATTGGCAATTCCTATGGCTGGGGGAATAATGAACTTCAATGTTATACAGTTGCCAGGAAAGAAAACGCCTGGGTGGATGGTGACTATTTAATATTGAAAGCGAATAAGGAGTCTTGGGGCAATTTTAAATACACTTCGGCTCGACTTACTACCAAAGAGAAAGGTGATTGGCTGTACGGAAGGATGGAGGTGAGGGCGCAGTTACCGGGTGGACGCGGAATCTGGCCCGCTATCTGGATGTTGCCTACCGACTGGGTATATGGCGGATGGCCTGCAAGTGGCGAAATCGACATTATGGAACATGTGGGATATGAACCCGATTCCATCTATACGACCGTTCATACTAAGGCTTTTAATCATACTTTGGGAACGCAGGTGGGAAAAGCCACCTATGTTTCCGATAGTGAAAATGGGTTTCATCTCTATGCCATTGAATGGGACGCTAAGAAGATTGATTTTTTTATTGATGATGAGAAAGTTTTTACCTTTCATAACAGCGGGAATGGCCCCGAGGAATGGCCGTTTGACAAACGCTTTCATCTGTTGTTGAATGTTGCCGTGGGTGGTAATTGGGGCGGTTTGCACGGTGTCGATGATGACATTTTTCCGGTTGAGATGAAGGTTGATTATGTGCGTGTCTATCAATAATATTGATGACGACCCATTTTTTTCTTTACCGTATAAATATTAAAAAACACAGCAATGAATACAAAAGTTCCGTTTCCCATAAGTCATAGGTTTTTCGGCATGTTTGTGTTTGCAGTATGGTTCTCTCACATTACCGGTGTTAATACCATTGTTATGGCACAGGAATGCTCCTATTTGGTTTTTTCTGATGAATTCGATTATCAAGGCGTGCCAAAATCCGATTATTGGAACTATGAAACTGGCGGGGGAGGCTGGGGAAATAACGAATTGCAAACTTACACGAACAGCCTTGAAAATTCTTATGTGAGTAACGGGACATTAAAAATTCATGCCAGAAAATCTCCTTCCGGAGCATGGACTTCGGCACGATTGGTAACTGCCGGGAAAGCTTCATGGAAATACGGAACCATTGAAGTAAGGGCAAAGCTTCCGCAGGGGGTGGGAACCTGGCCTGCCATCTGGATGATGCCTCAGAATTCAGTATATGGTGGCTGGCCCAATAGTGGCGAAATCGATATTATGGAACATGTGGGATATGATCTGGGAATGATTCATGGTTCTATTCATACCGAAGCATATAATCACATTTTGGGCACACAAAAAACTGGTTCCATAGAGGTGGAAGATGCACATCTCCAATTTCATACCTATAGCATTCAATGGACACCTGAAAAAATCACATGGTTCGTTGATGGGGTGGAATTTTTTTCTTTTTCTAATCCTCATATTTCTTATAAGGAATGGCCTTTTGACCAACCATTCTTTTTGATTTTGAACATAGCCATTGGCGGAAATTGGGGAGGTGCTCAAGGTATTGACCCTGACCTTACCGAGGCCGTTATGGAAATTGATTATGTTAGGGTATATCAATCGACATTGCCTGATTTATCTGTAAAAGGACCCGATAAGGTACAACCGGGTGAAGAGGTAACTTTCTCAGTGACCCCAATTAGTGGAGTTGCTTATCAATGGTCTTTCCCCCGGGATGTTCAGGTTATTTCAGATGAAAATTCCAATGAAGTTACGGTAGAGTGGGGAAGTGAAAGTGGAATAGTGCAATGTAAAATGATTTCTGATTGTGAAGAAAAAACAGCCAGTCCTTTATCCGTCAATCTTTATCTTGTTCCTGAAGAAGCGCCATTGGTTTTGGCCGCATTAAACGATGATATTACACCTGCCTGGATAGTCCCTGAGCAAAGTGGGGGAAATAGCTTTTTTTTGGAACCTTCTCAAAAAGGGGTTAAGGTTAGTTATTCCATCGTCAATCCTTTGGAAAACCCGTACATCTCTTTATCTCTAAATTATATTGTTAATCTGGAGGATTATAGAACAGCAAGAGTCAATCTGAAAGTGTTGGATGGGGATGTACCGAATGTATTGAGGTTCGATTTTGTAGACCGTAACGGTAAAGTCAATACATCCGACTTGTTTAAGGTAACTTCAGTAGTTGACGACCAGGAATATCATATCTATCAGCACACTTTTGAAGGCAGTGTTTCGACCTGGAATATGGCGGAAATTGTGGAAGTTCGTCTATATGTTAATTATGGAATTACCGGGCAAAAAGGTGAAGGGAGTTTTGAATTAGGCGACATCCAATTAGCACCCCCGGGATTTTTTACTGATATTCCTGATTTTGTTCCAAATACGCTAAAAATTAGTAGTTTAAAGCTATGGCCTAACCCTGTTAAAAACTATATATATTTTGAATTGGATAATCACCAAAACGGAAAATGGCAAATTTTCGCGCAAAACGGTCAATTCATTTCTCAGGGAGTTTTTACGGCCGAAGAAAGAAAAATTAAAGTGCCGGATTTAATGAATGGATTGTATTTTATTAGATTGATAAATGATGAGGGAAAGATTTTTGTGGGGAAGGTTTTTGTTGAACAGTGATGTGGCTGATTAAAAAATCCAGCAATACCCAATGAACAGGATATTATGGCAATGGTGATACGAATGTCCGCCAATTAAGTTCTTTTGCCGGAAATGTTCATCAAACTGTGTCCTTTTATTTGGGGCACAGTTTCGTGAATGCTCTTATGCGAAGCATTAAGGGGTTTATGATAAGCATTAAGAGGTTTATGCGCAGCATTAAGGAGTTTATGAGAGGCATTAAGAGGTTTATGATAAGCTTTGAGGGGTTTATGCGAAACATTAAGAGGTTTATGCGGAGCCTTAAGGGGTTTATGAGAGGCCTTAAGGGGTTTATGAGAGGCCTTAAGGGGTTTATGAGAGGCATTAAGAGGTTTATGATAAGCATTAAGGGGTTTATGCAGATTTTTTTGTCCTAAATTAGATTTCGGTCGATAAGAGTATTTATTGCTTTATATCAAAAAAGACTTAATTCATTGTCTTACTACTCATAGTATGAAAAGTATAAAAAGTAGTTTGTCCTGCTTTGATGTTTACATCAATGGTGTTGTTATTGACATACTCGCCTGCAAAATTCAGGTTGATGGTATGCTGACCTTCAGGCAGATAAATACGTGTATAAGAAATTGAATAGGGCAGGGATTGCCAGTTGCGTGTATCTGCACGTTCGGTAAGGGTGTTGATAATACTAACGATGGTGCCAAGGTTTTCATTTTCGTTATTAACAGCTTTTTCCAATGCTTTTTTTGTGGCGACCCTAAGCAGCGCATTGCCCAATTCGCGAAACATGCGGTCATGAAGACATTGAAAGGCTATTTTGTTGATGTCTTCGGCTATTTCGAACGTAAAAATTGTATCCTTCACCATTGCTTTTCCTGACCGAAAAACAGGGGAGCGTTCCACATATTTGGGAAAGGCAACACTGAAAAAGGAGAGATTCTTGAAAGCCGCTCTTTCGCGAGGAGAGAGTGCCGATGCCTGGTAGGCAAAATTGAGTCCCAGCTCTGGATTTCCCAGTGCCACAAGACCATTATTAAATCCGAAATTGGTAACTGTGATGTACCATTCCGATTTGACAGGTCCCATACCGTTGAGCCAGAAAAGTAACAACTGTCCTTCGTCATTCTTATGCACTTCCGGGGTTTTCATGTCGAACAGATTTTCAAAGCGAGTCACCTCTTCAGGAAAACCGGATAACTTTGCTGTTCGCAAAAGATCTTTTTTTAACTGTTGAGGGACACTTAATCCAAATAACTCGGAATAATCCCCTTCATAAACTTCGAAAGCGTTTCTGTATGCAATGAAGGCATTATTGTAGTCTTTGGCAGCTTCGAAGATCATGCCCATAAGATTATGAGCAAACGCATCCCGCTGATATTTATTTTTATAATCTTTATATTTATCATTCAGTTGCTGCAGCCGAATATTGATGCGACGCGCTTCCACCAGTGCTCCCTCCAAATCGTTTAAAGCAATAAAGTTGAGTGCTTTGTAAAAGTGGATCATGATGACTTCAAAATCTTCAGGCCGGTAGGGTTTTACCATGGGGTTGGAGACCAGTGACAATGCTTCCCAGCCAAATTGTTTGGAATAGTCTTCAATGTAATAGTCGGCCTGATTGAAATAGTTGATGCTTTTGCCATATTCTCCCATCATGTAAGCCACTACCCCTCGATTCATAAAGTAGAGAACCCGGTTGTTGTTTTGGGCCCATTTGGTATCTTTTTCCAGTAGTTTATCAGCCTTGTCAAATTGTCCTTTGGCAATGTTTTCTTGTATCTGATAGGTTTTCTGATAGAAAGTAGCGCAAGCAGCAATGATGGCTACTAGCGCGATCGTTGATATAACCTTCAGATAACGATTCATATGGGAGAGCGGTTTATGAAAGTGTTATATTATAAAAAATAACAGTACGATGTTTTCACGGCTTGTGGCCGGAGGTCACCCATAAAACCAATGCGCATCAGCAGATTTTAGATAAAACAGGATATTGGTACATCGTAGGTATCAATGACGACACCACCGTGTTGGAAATTGTATTGTCATGATCTGCCGAAAACATTGGCAAGGTGGGATAGCGGAATACCTTAGAGCTATTCGGTATGTTAGTTTTTGATGTATTTCCTGATTTTTTTATCACCAATCCAAACTATTTCACTGGTTTCAATGTCCGTGAGTTCGAGGTTAACCTGATAGTAATTGACTCTTTCTTTTTTGTAAGTATCAACCGTTGAGGAGATATCGCCATTCAAAATAAAGTCGGCACCTAACTCTTTTCCCCATGCTTTCATTGTTGCTGGAGAAGCAAATTCTTGCTGCGCTGCACGTTCTTTGCGAAGCTCTTCTCTTTTGTCGCCGGCTTGCACTAGACGAACTTTACCCGAGTTGATAAATGCTCTTTCTACATCTTTGATAAAAGTTGCGGCTTCAATGTGCTCGTGCGATTTGTTGTAAACCAGCCCGACAATCACAACCGGTTTTTTTCCTGCATGATTTTCCTGAAAGTTTTGTAACCAATTGGCATCTAAAACCTGTTCTACCATAGCCTTGGCCACCATTCTGGAATCGGTGTCGTTCCATCGTCCGCTTAAATCGATGATTTCTTCCGTATCAATTCGCTCAACCTTTCTGGTGGAACAGCTTTGCAACATGGCTATTATGGCCAACAGTGAAAAGAGATAAATTGAAGTTTTCATATTTGTCAAGTTTAAGTCCGTTTCTCAATTTAAACAATTCTTATGATGTTTATTAAGATTTATCATCATTTTATTGTCCCAAGTAATGTTCAATTTGTTCGATCAGCATATCTGGGGTGGGATTCGATAATTCAAAAGTGATATCCAGATCGTTATCGAAGATGCCTGAAAATCCCACTTTTAAACCGGCCTTGGAGAGTTTTACTATCGCAGATGCCGGAAAACTGTTGTTTGTGGTAAGTACCAAAAGCACATCAGGCTTGTCCGAAATAAACGATACAATCTCCTCTTTTTTGGGAAGGAAAAAAAAGGAAAAATCTAAAAGTGATGAATAATAGATTGTTTTATCACTGATTAAATTTTCTTCCGGCTTCTTAGTTTCGATGTATCCAACTGCCTGAACTTGTTTTCCCTCTGATTGTATTTTTCTAATAAACTCCTTAATCGTTTTTCTGCATTGATTGGAAGAAGCATCAAAAAATATGCCGACCTTTTTCCAGTCCCGGATCTTTTTCAATTGAACAATGCGATGATCTTTCTTTGTATTTTTCCTTATTAGGAAATTTCCAACGGTTTCTCTTTGTTTTTTAAATAGTATCACAAGAATTTATTTTTCAATAAGTCCAAGAAATTGTTCTTCAGTTAAAATGGTTATTCCCAGTGATTTTGCTTTTTCCAACTTGGATGGTCCAATCTTTTCCCCGGCCACCAGGAAATCTGTTTTTCCCGTTACCGATGTTGCATTTTTACCACCGTGGGCTTCAATCAATTGTTTCAGTTCATCCCTCGAATATTTCGAAAAAGTACCACTGATTACAAGGGTTTTGTCTTCTAGCTTTTTTGATAAAGCGGTTGTCTCTTCTGTTCCTTCAAGTTTAAGACCAAATTGTTTTAATTCGTCAACCAATTTTTTGTTGGACTCCGATTTAAAGAAGGCGATAATACTTTCTGCAATTTTTTCACCGATTTCGTCCACCGCTACCAATTCCTCTTCCGTAGCCGATGCCAGCTGGTCAACTGAGGTGAATGCTTTGGCCAGTTTTTTGGCAACGGTTTCGCCCACAAAACGGATACCCAAAGCATATAGCACCCGTGGCCAGGGCACTAGTTTGGATTCTTCAATGCTGTTAATGATGTTGCGAGCTGATTTTTCACCCAATCGATCCAGATGAATCAATTGAGATGGCCGAAGCCGATAAAGATCGGAAATGGTTTTGACCAGATTTTGATTGAATAGCAAATTAATGGTTTCGCTACCCAGCCCATCAATATTCATTGCTCGCCGGGAAATAAAGTGTTCCAGTTTCCCTTTAATCTGAGGAGGACAATTGGCTGAGTTGGGACAATAGTGGGCTGCTTCTCCTTCGACCCGCATCAGGGGGGAGTCGCAGGCAGGACAATTTTTTACGAATTCCACAGCTTCACTTTGAGGGAGGCGTTGTTCTAAGATTACTCCCGTTATTTTAGGAATAATTTCACCTCCTTTTTCGACAGTTACCATATCGTTGATGTGCAAGCCCAAATCAGAAATAATATCGGCGTTATGGAGAGAGGCACGCTTCACCACTGTACCGGCCAGTTGTACCGGCTCCAGATTGGCAACGGGAGTAACTGCACCGGTTCGTCCTACCTGGAAGTCTACCGACAACAACCGCGTTTGTGCTTGTTCGGCTTTGAATTTGTAGGCGATGGCCCATCTGGGCGATTTGGCTGTATTTCCCAATTGATTTTGTAGCGAAATTTCATCTACTTTGATTACGGCGCCGTCAATTTCGAAAGGCAGGTTGTGACGGGCTGCATCCCAGTATCTTATAAATTCAAAGACTTCTTCAATGGATTGGCAAATTTTCATGTGGGGAGAAATTTTAAGTCCCCATGACTTAGCTTTCATCAGGTTTTCATAGTGACTATTGGTCGGCAGTTTATCACCCAACATGTAATAAAGAAAGCAGTCGAGTGGTCTCTTGGCTACGAGGGCACTGCTTTGCAGCTTTAATGAACCTGCTGCGGCATTGCGTGGATTGGCAAAAGGTGGTTCCCCGTTCTTTTCTCTTTCTCGATTTAGCCTTTCAAAACCTTCTATGGGCAGAAAAATCTCACCGCGTATTTCAAATTCGGACGGGTAATCACCATGGAGCTTGAGAGGTACAGAGCGTATGGTTCGCACATTCCTGGTGACATCATCTCCCACCGATCCGTCACCGCGCGTGACAGCTCGGTGTAACAAGCCGTTGATATAAGTCAGGCTAATAGATGTACCGTCATATTTCAGTTCACAAACATAACTGAAATTACTTCCTGCCAGTTTGACCAACCTGTTGTGAAAATCCCTAAGTTCTTCTTCTGAGTATGTATTCCCCAATGATAACATCGGGTATTTATGTTGTACCTGTTCAAATTCTTCGGACAGATCACTCCCCACCCGCATTGTAGGACTACCAGGGTCGGCAAATTCGGGAAATTGAGATTCCAGATCGGTCAATTCCTTCATTTTTAAGTCGAACTCCTGATCCGATATCTCGGGTTGGTTCTCAATGTAGTATTTGTAATTGTGATGGTTGAGTTCTTCTCTTAGCTGTTCGATCCTTTTTTGGGCAGCCGCCTTGTCCATAAGTGTATGGTTTTCGGTTGAAAAATATGGGATGTTGGCAGCAAATTTAGTCTTTTTGCCGAAAATATGTAGTGACGAATTAGTTCTCACTTAAAAAAGATGGGAGCGGGAAATTACCTTATTAGAGGCCTTCTTAAATATTATGGAGGTGAAATCTCCAAACGATACTTTAGAAATAGGGTGTTATTTTGTGAGGAGGGTGAAATACTTATTTTAATCATTCCGAGGGTGAGGATTTTTGCGGTGTCTTTTTCTGGATGAACCAAAGAAATATCCTTTTATCCGATTGAGCAGTTCCGTAATCATTGGCCGGCCCCATTCCGACAGTAAAGAAGGAACCAAACGGGCCGGATGAAGATTATAACCCAATTCCAGAAGCTTTATGTGAAGCTGTTTTTCGCTATATTGAGCACGGTAGGAGAGATGCATTTTTTCACGGCATAAATCACTATAACTATTTATGTGACGATAATCGCTTTTTCTTCTTTCCATATTATTCTTCATTATGATCAAATTTTGGAAACATTAACTCAATAAAGCGTTTAACAACATGACGCTCAATAATTTTTTTGCGTAAAAACCAAAAGATTATTGCTACCACCAGGAAAAAAAGAGCGGTGAGGGAAAAACCCAGTGCATAGGATCCTAATTGGTTGCCTACTAAAACCGCCACAGCTAAGGAGAAAAACATGAACACAAAGAAAAAAAGGTAGAGCAAGACGGTTTTTGCCATTATACCTGAAAAAAACCTGGACAATTCTCCCGCGATGTGAAGTTTCGTCAGGTCGATGCGCACCTGAACATATTCTTCTACTTCTTTTTTAAGCTCTTCCAGGTCGCGCGTGATATTTTCCTTCATTATATTAATGTTAAGATCAGTAAATATCTCTCACCTTTAGCATGAAAGGTCATTAACCGGCAAGGCTGACCGGAGTGCTTTGTTTTATTGAACCTTCTCATAATTACAAAAACAGGCGGTATGCCGGATGTTGGTGCACAAACGAGAAGCTAGCTACCACCGGACAATGAGTTCGTCAACTATTTCAGCGGTTTCGACTGCTTGGTGAGATATGATTTTGCCAAAGATTATTTCGCACAAAAATAGGTCTAAAAAGTTTCCTAATTATTAAATCGGGTTTTATTGATGTGTTTGCTATAATAGGCTAAACCAATAAAACCCTTTTAAATAGACTTTTTAGACGGTGTCTTGTGTGATCGTATGATCATTAAGAGGCACTTTCGGGTGTTTTTTTGTATTCATCCATTAGCTTTTCGATCCGTTTTTCTAGTTCTTGAATTCTTTTGCGGGCTTCATCCTTCATTTCACCACCTTTTTCTTTAAGCTTCGTCCGCATTTGATCCAACTCTTTTTCGAGATCATCAATTTTATCTTTAATTTGACGCCGAGTGTCTTCTCCCGTTTGAGGAGCATATAGCAAAGCAAGGGCTGCACCAACTGCAGCACCTAAAATTAAGCCGCCTAAGAAAGAACCTGTACTTTTCATATTTTATTGGTTTTTAAGGTTTAAAATTCGATTATTTAAAAGTAAGAAAAAATCCGTGAAATGTCAAACCATCAACGATGGCAGATTCTTTAAAACAATTATTGGGCCATATCCTATTGAAAGCCGGGAAAAATTAATAGAGAATGGAAGTCAACAGAGCAGATATTTTTTTGTCTTAATAATTTTTAGATCATGATAATCAGGAAAAGTTTTTCTGTGGCTCTTTGAAAGTGGAGCAAAACTTGCATGTAAAGTCCGGAAAATAGGTTAACAGTGAATTGCTTTGAAGATAGTCACGTATTTTTTATGGGTAATCTAAGCCCGTGACAAAAAAGGTATGGGGCCATTAAAAGTAATTTAAAAGAGAAAGATAAAATGTTGACTTTTCAATGAGCCTAGAATTGCCGGTAACAGGAGATAAGTGTCAAGCTATGATCTTAACATTATTTCAGGTAATAGCTTGACAGATTATCCTATCTTTACCAATCAAAAGAAAAGAAGAATTTATTATGTCAGATCTGAACAAACCTGTTACTTCTCAGGAAAGGAAGGAAATACTAGATAGTTACAAAAAATTATTGAAGGCATCAGAAGGTATTGTCAAACCGGATGAGGTGCGGATGATTCGTGAGGCCATTGATATATCTCTTCGGAAAGGGAAAAATATTAGACGGGTTTCAGGGACGCCGGCTTTATTGCACTCTTTGGATATCGCCCGAATTGTGGTGGAAGAAATTGGACTGGGCCGAACAGCGCTTATTTGTTCCCTGCTTTATGATGTTTTGCGAAACGGAGAAATGACCCTGGAAGAGATTCAAAATAGGTTTGGAAATCATGTTTTTATGATTATGGAAGGGTTGTCTAAAGTAGCAGAGCTATACAACCGCAATCCAGCCATTCGATCCGAAAATTTTCGAAAATTACTTCTGACATTTGCTCAGGATGTGCGGGTGATCCTGATTATTATTGCGGATCGTTTGCGAACCATGCGTACCCTTGAAAGATATGACCGGGAAAGCCAGATTAACATTTCCTCCGAAGTGTCATATTTGTATGCTCCAATGGCACACCGATTAGGGCTCTACAATATTAAATCGGAAATGGAAGACCTGGTAATGAAATATACTAACAGGGACATGTATAAATTCATTGCCAAAAAGCTGAATGAAACAAAGCGGGCAAGAGATCGCTATATTAAAGAGTTTATAGCCCCCCTTAAAGAAGAGTTGGCCGATCAGGGACTAAAATGTGATATTAAAGGACGTACCAAGACCATTAATTCCATCTATAACAAAATGCGTAAGCAGAATGTGGAATTTGAGCAAGTTTATGATCTTTTTGCCATTCGGGTTATTATTGATACCGAGCCTAAGCATGAAAAGGCGGAATGCTGGAAAGTCTATTCCATCGTTACGGATAAATATCAGCCTAACCCCAGTCGGTTGCGTGACTGGTTGTCGGTTCCTAAAAGTAACGGGTATGAATCGCTGCATACCACCGTGCTGGGCCCTAACCATAAGTGGGTGGAGGTTCAGATTCGAACGAAAAGAATGGACGAAATAGCTGAAAAAGGACTGGCGGCGCACTGGCGATACAAAGGAATCAGGAGCGAAAGAGGATTGGATCAATGGTTGACCAATGTGCGGGAAATCCTAGAAAATCCTGAAGCCAATGTGTCTGATTTTATTGATGACTTCAAATTAAATCTATACGATGAAGAGGTATTTGTTTTTACCCCCAAGGGGGATCTTCGTCGTCTTCCCAAAGGAGCTACTGTGTTGGATTTTGCCTTCGACGTTCATTCTGAAATCGGGAAAAAATGCGTGGGGGCAAAAGTTAATCAAAAGAATGTTCCTTTGAAATACCAACTGCAAAATGGGGATCAAATTGAAGTTCTAACTTCCTCCAATCAAGAACCCAAGCAGGACTGGCTGAATATCGTTTCCACCTCACGAGCCCGAACTAAACTAAAACAGGCGCTCCGTGACATTGAGTTTAAGGAAGCTGAATTAGGGCGGGAAATGCTGGTGCGTCGATTGAAAAACTGGAAACTTGAGTTGACTGATCAATTGACAGGGCAATTGGTAAAGCAATTTAAGTATAAAACGGTACACGACTTTTTTTGTGATATCGCAAAAGATAAGCTGGATGCCGGAGATATTAAGGAGTACATTCTAAAAGACCGTCAGAAAGAGAAAGATCAGGTAGATGGGCAGCAGGCTCTTCGCAGCGCTGAAAATTTTGTGCCGGTAGTGGATAGAGAGGAGTATAATGCCCATGATGTACTTCTGATCGACAAAGATTTAAGCAATGTCAATTTTCAATTGGCCAAGTGCTGTAACCCTATCCTGGGAGATGATATTTTTGGGTTTGTATCGGTGGGGGGCGGTATTCGAATTCATCGAACCAATTGTCCCAATGCACCTGATATGCGGAAAAAATATGGCTATCGAATTGTTCCAGCCAGATGGACCAATGAGGTTGGTGGATCTTATTTGGCGTCGCTGAAAATTACAGGTGAAGATAACATCGGAATTGTGACCAATATTACACAGGTTGTATCAAAAGAGATGGGGCTTAAAATCCGATCTATTAATGTGGAGTCTCACGATGGGGTGTTTGAAGGGACGTTGTCTGTTTTCGTTGGTAACAAGCATTCTCTAAATTTGTTGATGAGAAAGATTAAAACGATTAAAGGTGTGTTTGATGTTTCGAGGTTAGATGTGGTTTGATGTTTTTTGCCGAGGATAAAGATTGATGTTTCCGAAGTTGAGAGGATTTTTTTGCAGCAGATAGTGTCATCTTAGCAATGAGGTTGGTAGTTTTTTAGGCTATGTTATTGATAATTTTTGAATTGGGGGATGAAAAAGTCGAGGAAGGGAAGAGGGTGAGTTCTAAAAAATGCCCAGTTTTTCGATTCATGATGAGGATGAATGTAGAGAACTCATTGTTTTAAGATAAGTATCGTTTTTTGATTCGGTTTTTTTCCGTAACTTAAAAATTGCAAACCCTAAAATATTACAGCTATGAAAGAGGAAAAAATAATAACGTTGGCAACGCGTACTTATGAGCATGCGGAAATTATACGTTCTTTGCTTGAAAGTGAGGGTATTGAATGTTTTTTAGAGAATTTGAATCAGATCCAAGCTGTGATTTCAGATGGTGTTAAGATACGAATTCGGGAACGAGACCTTGAAAAAGCTGTACAAATCATGGAGGAAGTTGAAAAGCCCGAGCTCTTGAAGGCTGAAGAGAAAAAACGTGGTCGTCCACCAAAAGCCAGAATATTATTGCCCGTTGACTACAGTGATTACTCCTCTAAAGCGGCAGAAATGGCATTGGACTGGGCCGCCCAGTTGGACGCAGAGCTAATGGTCTTGCATGTGTTCTATAACCCGGTAATCAATACGCTTCCCTTTGCCGATGCCTACGTTTATGATACCAGCGTGGATGAGATGATGGTAGACTTGGAGGCGAAAGCTAAAGAAGACATGAAAGAATTTCTGGCCCGCATGAAAGCACAAAAGATAAAGAAGAGGCTTGAAAGGGTGAGCATCCGAAGTAAATTGCTTCGTGGTGTCGCAGAAGATGAAATAATCCGATTTAGTGATGAATATGAACCCACCGTGATTGTAATGGGAACCAGGGGAAAGGATCGTAAAGCATCCGATTTGATTGGCTCTGTTACTGCTGAAGTAATGGAAGGGGCAAGGGTGCCTGTCTTTGCTGTTCCGGAAGATTTTAAATATGACGGAATAAGTAATTTGAAAAAAGTCCTCTATGCTACCAATTTTGAGGAATCCGATTTTGTTGCCCTTGATAAACTGGAAAAGTTGGTCAAACCTTTGGCTGTTTCTATTACTTTTGCCCATGTATGTGAAAAACCCTCCGGGAAATGGAATCAGCTAAAAATGGAAGGTCTTAAAAAGTATGTGGCCGAAAAATTTCCAAACACTCATATTGATTTTGATATTATTCAGCATGAAGATTTTGAAGTCGGAATTGAAAATTATGTGCGGTCCAAACATATTGATGTAATAAGCCTGACCACTCGACGCCGTAACATTTTTTTCAGAATGTTTAACATGGGATTGGGAAAGAAAATGTTGTTTCATTCAACGACTCCGTTATTGGTGTTTCATGCCAGAAGATAGGTCTGGTTCAGTGTTTTGTTGAACGATTGAATGGTGAATTTAGCGTGGATATGAATAGTTGGTGAGAGATCTAAAATATCATTGTTAGATCATTAATGTTTTATTTAGAGTAATGACAATTTTGGTTCCATCTATCATTTAAAAAATGATTTAGAGAAGTTATGTAAAATCGGATGAAACGAGCATGGCAATTTGAGATTGTCACAAAAGAACCTGTTTAAAACAAATGGTCATGCGAGTTCCATCAGACCAATGAATTAAACCAATTTTATAAGGATGAAAGGATTTGCAAGTGATAACAACTCGGGTGTTCACCCCGAGGTGATGAGAGCTTTATTTGAGGTTAATCAGGAGCATGCGATAGGTTATGGAGGTGATGAGGTTACAGCTCGAACTGAGAAGCGGTTTCAAGAAATTTTCGGTGGGGATGCCAAAGTTTTTTTTGTTTACAATGGGACCGGAGCCAATGTTATCGCTCTTCAAGCCATGACGCAACCATTTAATTCAATTATTTGTGCTGATACGGCGCACATTCATGTGGATGAATGCGGAGCGCCGGAGAAACATACGGGATGTAAATTGTTGACATTGGAAACACCTGATGGAAAATTGACCCCCCAACTTATAGAAAAACATTTACATGGATTCGGATTTGAGCATCACGCACAGCCAGGGGTCGTCTCTGTAACACAAGTTACGGAATTAGGTACATTATATACACCTCAAGAGTTAAGAGATCTTTCTGATTTTGTTCATAGCAGGGGCCTTTATTTACATTTGGATGGAGCTAGAATTTCTAATGCGGCTGCAGCACTTGGTTGTAGTTTTAAGGAAATTACGACTGATGTTGGGGTGGATGTACTCTCCTTCGGAGGAACCAAGAACGGACTTATGTTAGGAGAGGCTGTGGTGTTTTTAAATCCTGATTTTGCTCATTATGCTAAATATATCCGGAAACAGACTACCCAGCTGCATTCGAAAATGAGATTTATATCCGCCCAGTTTGAGGTTTATTTAAAAGATGAACTTTGGCGCAAAAATGCCGAACATGCTAATAGGATGGCGCAATTGTTAGCTCACGAGTTGGAGCAGATCGAAGGAGTGCAAATTACTCAAAAAGTTCAGGCAAATAGTGTATTTGCCATTATTCCTTCATTTATAACAGAACCTTTGCAAAAAAAATATTTCTTTTACATATGGGATGAAGTACGCAATGAAGTGCGATGGATGACTTCCTTTGATACCACTGAGTCTGATATTATGGGGTTTGTTAGAGAGCTGAAGTATTTATTACAAAAGGTCAACTGAAAGGAATATGAATGTCTGGCCAATTTCACTTATTTAAGAAACCCATTTTATTCGCAACAATGAATTAAAATCCCTCCAATCCACCCAAATGAGTCTATGGATAACCGTCTTAAAACCGAAAGAAAAAGAATAATATACAGCACTGTATTTCCATTGTTTATCCTTTTTCTAATGTTTACGGTTCGTTTGGTGGAAACATTGGAAAATGGCCATTGGTTTTTTTTGGGCGTTAAACCGTTATCTGTTGAAGGCCTAGTTGGCATTATTACCGCCCCTTTCATTCATGCCGATTGGGCTCATTTTATTGCGAATGCAGGACCATTCCTTGTGTTGGGAAGTGTTCTGTTTTATGTGTATAGGGATATAGCCTTTAAGGTGTTTATTTGGATTTATTTGCTTGCCGGAGTTTGGCTTTGGTTTGGTGCTAGGGATGCTTGGCATATTGGTGCCAGCGGCTTAGTTTATGGAATTGCGTCCTTTCTTTTTCTTAGCGGTATAATCCGAAACTATGTTCCTTTGATTGCTGTTTCGATGTTGGTGACCTTTTTATATGGTGGTTTGTTTTGGGGCCTTTTCCCTATGGAATGGCAGGTTGAATATTCCTGGGAAGCCCATTTTTGGGGTGCATTGGCCGGTATAGTTGTGGCAGTGGTTTATAGAAAGGAAGGTCCACAAAAAAAGCCTATGCTGGAAGATGAAAATAATGATGCGTTGGAAAGAACCGAGGATTGGGATAGTCCTATGCTTTGAACTTTATTCGTTTTCTGAGATGCTTTAGGGACTGATTTATTTCCTTCGCTATTTTTCCGTGTTCGCATAAAGAGGTTTATTCTTCTTATTTTTATACATTGTAAATTAGATTAAGTACGATAGATAACGTTGTCTTCATCAACGGTTATTATTAGATTTGCTCTCAATTTTTGCGAGTATAAAAGCTTCATAAAAATGTAATTTTTCCCTGAAGAATGATAAAACCGATTTATTAAATATGAGAATCAAATAGGAAGAGGAAGGCTGAAATATAATTTATATTGGCTGTAAAAAGAAGAAGAATCAAAGGCAGCTTGATGGAATAAGGAATTAATTGCATGAAGATAAAACCAGAGATTTAATTTATATTGAAAATGAATAAAGTAATCCGAAAAGAATTCTTTTCAGAAAATGTGGTATGCCTGGAAATTGAAGCGCCACGGATCGCAAAAGCTAGACGTGCCGGACATTTTGTAATTGTTAGGGTGGATAAAAATGGAGAGCGTATTCCTTTGACTATTTCTTCATCTGATCTTAATAAAGGTACTATTACGCTTGTGATTCAGCGGGTTGGTGTAACGTCTCGAAAATTGACGGAGCTGGAACCGGGAGATACCATTGCTGATATGGTGGGGCCGTTAGGACAAGCTACCGATGTGAAAAAAGTTGGAACAGTGTTGGCCTGTGGAGGAGGTGTCGGAGTAGCGCCTTTATTGCCTATTGTTGAGGCCAATAAAAAAGCTGGAAATAAGGTGATTTCTATTCTGGCGGCTCGGACTAAGGAACTTATCATTCTGGAAGAACAGATTAGAGAATTTTCTGATGAAGTTATTATTATGACGGATGATGGCTCATATGGAGAGAAAGGTCTTGTAACTGAAGGAATGGAAAAAGTTATTGCCCGCGAAAATATTGATGAGGCAGTCATTATAGGACCTGCTATTATGATGAAATTTGCAGCCGAAGTTACTCGAAAATATCAAATACCTTCTATTGCCAGTCTTAATACCATTATGGTTGATGGTACCGGTATGTGTGGGGCCTGCAGGGTTACAGTGGATGGTAAAACCAAATTTGTTTGCGTGGACGGACCTGAATTCGATGCCCACAAGGTTGATTTCGATGAGATGTTGATGAGACTTAACGGGTACAAAGATTTTGAAAAGGATGCGGACGAACGTTACCGTAAAATGCACCAGTAAAAGTTGAATATTATGGATTTATCAGATATTTTGAAACAGGAACGGGATGTTGCCTGGCGAAAAGAATTAAGAGGAAAGCTGAAAAATAAAGAACGGACGGATATTGGTCGTGTGAAAATGCCGGAAGCAGACCCCTCGGAACGACGACGTTCATTTACGGAAGTAAACCGTGGTCTTTCGGTGGAAGCGGCAATGACTGAAGCAACCAGGTGTCTGGATTGTCCTAAACCAACCTGTATCGAAGGTTGCCCCGTTAGCATTAATATTCCCAAATTTATTAAGAATATAGAACGTGGTGAATTCTTAGAGGCGGCACATGTCCTTAAAGAAACCAGTTCTTTACCTGCTGTCTGTGGGCGAGTTTGTCCGCAGGAGAAGCAGTGCGAAGCCAATTGTTTTTATACACGTAAATTAAAACAACCGGCCGTCGCAATTGGTTATCTGGAAAGATTTGCTGCCGACTACGAAAGGGAAACAGGAAATATTTCCATTCCTGAAAAAGCTCCGGCAAAAGACAAAAAGATTGCTTGTATTGGATCCGGGCCAGCTGGCTTGTCGTTTGCCGGAGAGATGGCCAAACGAGGATATGATGTGACCGTTTTCGAAGCTCTTCATGAAATAGGTGGCGTATTGAAATATGGGATACCTGAATTTCGGCTTCCAAACAGTGTCGTAGATGTAGAAATTAATAGCCTTAAGAAATTGGGTGTTAAGTTTGAAACCAATTTTATTGTTGGTAAAACAGCGACAATCGAGGACTTGAAAGAAGAAGGTTTTTCCGGTTTCTTTGTGGGAAGTGGCGCTGGATTGCCCCGGTTCATGGGAATCCCCGGCGAGAATCTGGTGGGCATTCTAAGCTCAAATGAATATCTGACAAGAGTTAATCTGATGCAGGCCAATCAGGAAGAGACAGATACGCCTATTTTGAAGGGGAAACGTGTTGCTGTAATAGGTGGTGGAAATACTGCTATGGATTCGGTGCGTACAGCTCTTCGTCTTGGAGCAGAAAAGGCCATGATTATCTATCGTCGATCTGAAGAGGAAATGCCTGCTCGTGTCGAAGAGATTAAGCATGCCAAAGAGGAAGGTGTGGAGTTTTTAAATCTTCAAAATCCTATTGAATACATTGGTGACGAAAAAGGATATGTAAGGCAAATTAGAATTCAACGCATGCAATTAGGGGAACCGGATGCCAGCGGACGTCGCCGTCCCATCCCCATTGAGGGCGATGAATATCTTTTGGATGCAGATACTGTGGTGGTCAGTGTTGGTGTATCCCCTAATCCTTTAATACCTCAATCCATGCCTGATTTAAAAACCACAGATTGGAACACGCTGGTGGTTGACGAAGAAAATTTAAGGACATCCGTTCCATTTATGTTTGCAGGCGGTGATATCGTGAGAGGAGGGGCCACCGTGATTTTGGCTATGGGGGATGGACGAAAAGCTGCAGATGCAATGGATCGTCAGTTGTCTGAACAGAATGAGGGTGAATGACTAAGTTGAGACCAATTGTGTAGGTATAGGCCAATAACTTAGACAAATAAATTAAAGTATTATGAGTGAATTAAAAACAAAATATCTAGGGTTGCAACTGGATAACCCCATATTGGTTGGGAGTAGCGGTCTTTCCGGAACTGCCGACTCCATTTTGAATTTGGTTGATAAAGGTGTTGGAGGGGTGGTTCTGAAATCTCTCTTCGAAGAAGAGATCATTATGGAATACGAAAAAAACGTGAAAGAGAAACTGGGGAATTCTGACAACAATCTAGAATTTTTAGACTATTTCGATTACCAGTTAAAGGAAAACAAACTCAAAGGATATAGGCAACTGATTGAAGAAATAAGAGCTCATAGTGATGTTCCGCTGATCGCCAGCATTAATTGTTATTCCCCAGGAGAGTGGTTCTCATATGCAAAAATCCTGGAGGATTCAGGGGTAAATGCTTTGGAATTAAATCTTTACCGAATTCCTTCCAAGATAAATGTCGAAGCAGTAGATATCTTAAAGAATTATTTTGATATAGTGAAACGAGTAAAAGAATATGTAACTATCCCAGTTTCAGTTAAAATTAGTCCCTATTTTACAGATTTGGGGAATGTGGTTTCAAAATTTGATATGCTAGGGGTTGATGGAGTTGTATTGTTTAACCGTTATTATTCGCCTGATTTTGATTTGGAAAATGACCGCATTATTTCAGGTCCAATTTATTCTTCTGCCGGTGATTACACCAATACTTTGCGATGGATGGCTATGCTAAAAGATCAGGTTACATGTGATTTGAGCGCTTCAGGAGGGGTACATTCTGCCGATACATTATTTAAAATGTTATTGGCTGGTGCTAATAGTGTACAAGTAGTATCAGCATTATATAAAAATGGAGCAGGTTTTGTCAGAGATTTAATCTCCGGTCTTCAAACCTGGATGGAAAGGAAAAATCTGACATCCATTGAAGATATTCATAAATTGGGAAGATCTATGATGCCCAATCATGCTGAAATGTTTGAACGAGTGCAGTTTATGAAGTATTTTGGAGAGCACAATTAGAGTTTAAATAAAAGAAGTAAGAAGGACAGATCGAAAGGAATGAGAGGGAGAGACTTTTTTCGAGAATAGGGGCGTTTGATGAATTATTGGTGGGTGGGATCTTATTCAAAAAAGTTGTCTGAAAGAAAAAAATACACTACTTTTGCGGCGCATTATCGTAAAATGATGTTCAATTAAAAACAAAAAAAGTTTATGCAAAATCATTATGAAACCGTTTTCATTTTAACTCCCGTTTTATCTGATGTTCAGATGAAGGAAACGGTGGAGAAGTTCAGGAATTTGATTCTTGAACAGGGGGGAGAAATCGTCCATGAGGAGAACTGGGGTCTCCGAAAACTGGCATACCCCATCCAGAAAAAATCAACCGGATTTTATCAGTTATTTGAGTTTAAAGCTGATCCGACTTTTATTGAGTTGCTGGAAATTAATTATCGCCGTGATGAGCGAGTGATAAGGTTCCTTACGTTTAAAATGGATAAATATGCCATTGAATACAGTGAAAAAAGGAGAAGTAAAAAACAGCAAAAAGAAGGAAAGGAGAATTAAACCATGGCACAAAATCAAAGTGAAATTAGATATCTGACTCCTCCATCGGTTGAGATCAAAAAAAAGAAATACTGCCGTTTTAAAAGAAATGGTATTAAGTATGTCGACTACAAAGATCCGGAATTTCTGAAGAAGTTTCTGAATGAGCAGGGAAAAATTTTGCCCCGACGCATTACAGGAACATCCCTTAAATATCAGAGAAAAGTGGCCACAGCTATTAAAAGAGCTCGCCACCTGGCGTTACTGCCTTATGTAACCGATTTGATGAAATAAACCAGGAGGATTATAAGATGGAAGTAATTTTAAAAGAAGATGTGGCCAATTTGGGTCATAAAAATGATATAGTGACTGTGCGACCGGGATATGGACGCAACTATCTTATTCCAAAGGGAATTGCCATCCTGGCCACTGAGTCGGCTAAAAAAGTGTTGGCTGAAAATAAAAAACAACAAGCCCACAAGGAAGAAAAAATCCGCAATGAAGCGTTGGAGCTGGCTAAAAAACTGGAGGGAACAAAAGTTACCATTGGTGCAAAAACCAGCTCTACTGGAAAAATATTTGGCTCGGTTAATAATATCCAAATTGCTGAAGCTTTGGCAGAAAAAGGATTTACCATTGAGCGTAAGAATATTTCCATTGTGGAAGATAGTGTGAAAGAAGTGGGGAACTATAAAGCCGAAATTAAATTGCATCGCGAAGTCAAAGTTGAAATCGATTTTGAGGTAATTTCGGAATAGTTTTGTCACTTTAGTTTTAAAAATTAAGATACGTTTTCAAACAATATAAAAGGTCTGGCCACTTACGGTCAGACCTTTTAGTTTTATTGAGTTTTTTTTTGTTTTGCGGGAATCAGGATTATATGTTTTTTCCTATTTTTGGTTTACTTGGTAAGAACAAGAAGAAGGACGATATTGTGATTAATGATAGGATGTTGATTTTGTGATGAAAACTCTGTTTTTAATTGCTTTTCAGGATTTCATCCTATTGTATAGAGAGAGAAAATGATAATACCTTGACCTTTGTAATTTTGGCTCATTGTTTTTATTTGTTGCTTTCCCTGCCTGAAGATTTATTTATTTTTAGTATTGAAGGATAGGAGGGCAGGAATATTTAATCTAGATTATGAAGTAAATATAAACTCTAAAAATTTTAATTATGAAATTAGCTGTTATTGCACATGACGGGAAAAAAGCCGAAATGGTATCGTTCTTGAATAAGCACTACAATTTTCTTCATCAAGCAAATATTGATATTATCGCCACGGGAACCACCGGAACACATGCTCAAAATGCAGGCTTGAAAGTGGAAAGAGTATTATCAGGTCCCCGTGGCGGAGATGCACAGATTGCCGCGCAAGTGGCTGAAGGTAATATTCAGGCTGTCTTCTTTTTTAGAGATCCTTTGGATAAACATCCACACGAGCCAGATATTAACATGTTAATGCGTATTTGTGATGTGCACAATGTACCTTTGGCTACCAATCCCGCAACTGCAGAAATGGTGCTTCGGGGATTGGTAGGAAAGGATCGCAAAAAAAAATAGATCTATCAACTTCATCCTCATCATAGGTTGTGTTCCTATGGTTTGATCCTGTCGTTTGTTAACGATGGGTTTTTTTTGCTTCTTGAAAATTTTTTCATAAAATTTATCCAATCATTTCAGATAAATCCTGATATACGGTTGAAATAGAGGCAATTCCAAATTGCTCTACCAGTACTTTCGTAACATTAGGAGAAAGAAAGGCAGGAAGCGTTGGCCCAAGATGGATGTTTTTTACCCCTAATGAAAGTAGAGCCAGCAATACAATTACTGCCTTTTGCTCGTACCAGGCAATGTTGTAAACAATGGGTAATTTATTGATGTCATCTAACCCAAACACTTCTTTTAGTTTCAGAGCGATTACTGCTAGGGAATAGGAATCATTGCATTGCCCAGCGTCCAGAATTCTAGGAATTCCGTCAATTTCACCGAGGGGAAGTTTGTTGTAACGATATTTGGCACAACCCGCCGTCAATATTACTGTATCCTGAGGTAATTCATTGGCAAAATCAGAATAGTATTCTCGTGCCTTTATGCGACCATCGCATCCTGCCATTACCACAAATTTTCTAATGGCACCCGACTTCACTGCTTCTACTATTTTGTCGGCTAATGCCATAACTTGGTGATGGGCAAAACCACCTACAATTTCTCCCGTTTCAATTTCTTCAGGAGCTTTGCATTTCTTAGCATGTTCAATAAGTAGAGAGAAGTCTTTGGGTTGCCCATTTGTTCGTTCCGGGATGTGGGTGCAACCATCGAAACCTGCAGCACCAGTAGTGTAAATGCGGTCTTTGTAACTCTCTTTAGGAGGAACGAGGCAATTGGTGGTAAGCAATACGGGACCATTGAAACTTTCAAATTCTGTGGTTTGTTTCCACCATGAATTTCCATAGTTCCCAACAAAATGGCTGTATTTTTTGAATGCCGGATAATAATTGGCAGGCAACATTTCACTATGTGTATATACATCTACCCCTGTGCCTTCGGTTTGTTTCAGTAGCTCTTCAAAATCTTTGAGGTCGTGACCACTCACCAAAATCGCAGGGTTTTTTCTTACGCCCAGATTTACTGAAGTGATTTCAGGATGACCATAGCTTTTGGTGTTAGCCTCGTCAAGAAGAGACATGACTTCTACGCCGTATTTGCCACATTCCAAAACCAGTGGAAGGAGATCCTTAACAGTTAGGGTCTCGTCAACAGTGGCAACCAGTCCTTCCTTAATGAAAGCGTTGACCTTTTCATTGTGGTATCCAAGGTTAAAAGCGTGTTCTGCATAAGCTGCCATTCCTTTCATACCATAGGTGAGGAGCTCTTTTAAGGATCGGATGTCCTCATTTTTATGACTTAGCACACCAACTTGAGTGCTTTTCTCTGCTATGGATTCTTCGGAAAAACCTCGCCATTTGGCACATTCTGGAATTTCTTCAAAACTTTGGTTTACCTTTTGCGATAATTGATCCTGTATTTCCTGGCCTTTAAGAATTTGGGCGATAATTTTGTTGCGGTCAAAATTGGCATTGGTAATAGTTATAAACATTGAGTCGATGATAAACTTATCAGCCAAAGGGTTATCAATTCCGGATTCATCGGCTTTTTGACTCCACCATGCCACACCTTTGGTGACAAATAGTAATAGGTCCTGTAAATTGGCTACATCGGATGTTTTTCCACAAACCCCTTTCACCTGGCAACCAATTCCTTTGGATGCCTCCTGACATTGAAAACAAAACATGCTCATGGTAATAGTTTTTTTATTAGTTATTGAGTAATTAGTTGTTTCTTCCCGGGATAGGATGTGAATACCCCATTTTAATTAGATTCCTTTTCTGATCTCTTTTTGTCTTAAACAGTTTGTATGATTGAAATCTGTTTTCAGATTTTTTTGGTTTCATGTTAAATGTCACACCCACTCTTCTTTGAGGATATTTCCTTCAATGGAAACGACTACCTGCTTAATCGGAACTTTCCTGTCAGCGTTTAATGCTGCCTGCCTTACCATTTGTAACAAACCACCGCAACAAGGGACTTCCATCATTACCACGGTTATCGTATTAACTTGGGCGTTATTGATTAATACTTCTAGTTTCTTGACATAGACTTCTTTTCCATTGTCGAGTTTTGGGCAGGCAATGGCCAAAGTTTTTCCTCTAAGCAATTTACGATGAAAATTGCCCATTGAAAAGGGGACACAATCTGCCGCTAATACCAAATCACTATTATTGAAAAATGCTGCGGAGGGGTTAATCAGATGTAGTTGTACCGGCCATTGGCGCAGCTCTGAAGTGGATTGTTCTTCAGTTTGGGAATTTGAAGGTGCTTGAGCCCTGTTGATGATCTGACTTCTGGAGCCTGGACAACCTGCACTTGGTTCATCTTTGATGAAACCAATGGTCGGGCGGTGCAATTCCCTAATTACTTCCATTAGATCGAAAGAGAGTCTATTTTTATGCGATTGTAGATATTCCATAGCCTTTTTTAGATATTCATTTTCGTTATGGTCTTTGAGATGTTTTAGATGAGCGACTACAGTGTTTTTGCCTTTGGGAAGCATGAGTTTGAGGGTTTCAATTTCATCATAGGGTTGGGTTTCTCTTTTTTCAATGGTTATGGCATTTTGCGGGCAATGTCCCAGGCATGCACCAAGACCATCGCATAAAAGGTCACTTACCAGACGGGCTTTGCCGTCAATTACAGCCAATGCTCCCTCATGGCAATTGGGAATACAATTTCCGCAGCCATCGCAAAGAGCTTCATCTATTTTTACTATTTCTCGTATCATGCCTTTGGAATTTATTTATGTTTGCGTGATTTTGAATGCAAATAAAAAGATAAAAACATCCTTTGTTTGTAACAATTGTTACAATCTTCGTTATTTTTGAGCAATTGGTTTATTTGTTATTGGTTATGAAGGGTGTATGTTTTTAATAAAAAAATAAATTTCGATGAATGAGGTTGTTTATAAATCCCCACTGTTTTTGGGTCTTTCTAAAGATGACGTAAATGAGTTATTTGAAGAGGTGGTCTATCAGTTAAGAAGCTACACTCCTGGGGAAATAATAGCTTTCGGAGGGGAAGAATGCAGATCGCTTCTTATTGTTCTCAATGGGAAAGTGAAAGGAGAAATGATTGATTATTCTGGCAGGGTTCTTAAAATCGAGGATATCCATCCTCCCATGCCGTTGGCGGTGGCTTTTTTGTTTGGGAAAAACAACCGTTATCCTGTAACTATCAGTGCCACAGAAGTGACTGATCTTTTGGTGTTTCCCAAAGAGTCTGTTGTCTGGATGATGCAGCGCAGTGAACTGTTTTTGACCAATTTTTTGAATGCCGTGTCGAATAGAGCGCAATTTATTTCAGGAAAGCTTATGTTTCTTTCTTTTAAAACCCTAAAAAGCAAATTGGCCCATTACCTTCTGGAACTTGATCGTCTCCAAAATAGAAATGGGAAAGTCGTTTTAAATAAGTCGCATGAAGAATTAGCCGAATTATTTGGTGTTACACGTCCCTCCTTAAGCCGTACTGTTAGAGAATTGCATCAACAGGGCATCATCCAAGCCAGAGGAAGAGATGTGTGTATTATTAATAGCAAAGCGCTTTTAAGGGAATGAAATCGTAAAAGTTAAGTGGATTATGAGATTTTGTTTTTCTCTTTTCTGTGCTATTTTTCCGTAGAGAAGAAGATGGCCAGTTGTTTTTTGGTTTTATCCTTTAAAATTAGTTTGTTGGGTTGAAGCTCATAATACATGCAATTTTTGAGCATTTCCGTAAAAGCAGTTTCAAGTTCCATGGTTTCGGAACAAAACTTTTTAGTAGACGAAATTTGCGAAATTCGAATGTGCCCTTCGATACCCAATTCATATTCCCCAAAAAAATTGTTGCAGCCTCCGAAGCCGTTAATTTGTTTTGTTTCAGTATTAAATTTGATAAACGGAGATAAATTATCCGGAATTTTATCTGACATTGATGTGAGTTGACTTAACTGCCACTTCTGTTTCGTTATTTGATTTAAATGATCGGAGGAATCATTGGTTTTGACTGGATGCAACAAATAGTTATCCGATTTTTTTGTGTTAACCGGTTTGCCATTGCGTTCTAAGATTAATATTCCATTTTTTTGAATTCTAATATATGTTTTATTATGGTTGTGATCTACTAATAAGAGTTTCCTTTTACTGTCTGTTTTGTGAACGATTCCTCTTTCTTTCAGGGATGCAATGTTTTTATTGATATAAGTTTTTGTTAATTGGTAAGTTCCATCTTCATTAATAGTAATTGTGGTTTCTATTCCGGGACAATCCAGACATGAAAGGATTCCGGTAAATTTTCCTGTGATATTACACTTATCTTTACATGGGATCTCCTGGCTTGTTGATGCAAAACTATTTCCAAAAACGAAGATAATACTCCAGGATAGGACTAAGAATACAGACTTAAGCATTGCGGGACGAGTTTTTAATGGTTTCATTTATATTTTGCGTTTGAAGGTTTTGTCAGGTAATCATTCTGTCTCTCTTCAAAAATTACTTAGTTGTAAGTAAGTTATTATAAAGAGGCAGAAAGATGAAAATGGTTGCTTTTTAAATGGCATATTAATTACATTTTTCCCCTGCTTCATTGGCAAACGCGAATGTATTAAAGAAAATCGAATATTAAAATAAAATTCTATAGAATTTCTAAACTTATTATGTTGTTACATGAAAGTATTTAATTTGGGTTTTTCCGGCGCAAAGACATTAATTTTTTAAATTAAGATGAGTTTGTCCGAATAAGCTACTTTCTTATCTTTGCAGCGTCAAATTAAAAAACAGAAAAACAGGGTTGAAAATGTTGCTGTATAATCGATTGAGCCGGCAAGAACTGGAAAAACGATTGCGCTCTGAGAAATTTTCCCGACGTACTCTTTCTTTTTATCGATATGTTTATATCAAAGAACCGAAAGAGTTTCGAGATCGTCTATATTTGGCTTGGGATCAACTGAAATGTTACGGGCGTGTGTATGTGGCAGAGGAGGGGATAAATGCTCAAATGAGTGTGCCCGAACCTAACGTTGAAGCGTTTCTAAAACATCTGGATACGGTTCCTGAGCTGTCCGGAATTCCTGTAAATTGGGCCGTTGAAGACAATGGTAAATCCTTTCTTAAACTGGTTATCAAAGTGAGACCTAAAATTGTGGCCGATGGCCTTAATGAGCATGTGTTTGATGTAACCAATGTAGGAAATCGCTTGTCTCCGTACGAGTTTCATAAGCTTGTAGGGCAGGAGGATGTTGTGGTTGTCGATATGCGAAATAATTATGAAAGTGAAGTTGGTCATTTTAAGAATGCAATTTGTCCAAATGCCAACACCTTTAGAGAAGAGATCGAATTGGTTGTGAATGAGCTTAAAGAAAAAAAGGATAAAAAGGTGCTATTGTATTGCACCGGAGGTATCCGTTGTGAAAAGGCGAGTGCGTGGCTTAAGCATCATGGTTTTACCGATGTTAATCAGTTGCATGGTGGAATTATTTCCTATGCCCACGAGATCAAAAAATCGCGCATCCCTTCCAAATTTATTGGTAAGAACTTTGTTTTTGATGAACGACTTGGGGAACGAATTACGGAGGATGTTATAGCCACATGTTACCAGTGTGGTGAGCCTTGTGATCAACATGTCAATTGTGCGCATGATCAATGTCATAAACTAATCATACAATGTGACAATTGCAGAGAAAAATATCAAGGATGTTGTAGCACAGAATGTCAACATAATTTGGAAGAACAAACCACAAAATCTTTGCATGATCTATCCTAAAGATAATTTTTGGAAATCGTTTAAGCTTCCCCTGATGATGCTGGCACCAATGGAAGATGTTACTGATACAGCCTTCCGGGAGGTGGTGTTGAGAAATGCAGCGTCTGGCTCCCTCCATGTGGTTTTTACCGAATTTACGTCCACCGACGGGTTATGCCATCCTCAAGGGAGGGATTCTGTTCGTCAGCGGCTTTGGGTGAGTCCTTCTGAAAGAAAACTACTGCAGGAAAAGGACATTAAAATCGTAGCTCAGATTTGGGGTAATAATCCTTCCAACTTTTATGAAACGGCCAAGCTATTGTCTGAGGAATATGATTTTGATGGGATTGATATCAACATGGGCTGTCCGGTGCGTAAAGTGGTTGCACAGGGATGTGGTTCGGCATTGATCAATAATGAGTTATTGGCATCTGAGATCATTACTGCCACTCGTGAGGCTACGGAACTTCCGGTTAGTGTTAAGACACGTTTGGGGGTGAAAAATGTGGATACCGATCGTTGGATTTCTTTTTTGCTGGGACAACCTGTTGATGGGATTATTTTGCATGGGCGTATTCAGAAACAAATGTCTGAAGGATTGGCCGATTGGAATGAGATTGCCAAGGCAGTAAAGCTAAAAAATAAACTAGCTCCTCATATTCCCATCATAGGAAATGGAGATATATGGTCATTGGAGCAAGCCCAAAAAATGGTTGGGGAATATGATACAAACGGAGTGATGATCGGGCGGGGAATATTTAAAAATCCCTGGCTCTTTTCCCGTCGCACAGAAAAAGAGATTTCTGTTCAGGAACGAATCAATACATTGCTGCTGCATCTCAATTTATATGAAAAGAAATCCCGAGCTAGAGAAGCTTACCCGGTGTTAAAACGCTTTTTTAAAATATACATGTCTGATTTTGATGGCGCTGCAGGACTGCGACAGATGCTGATGCAGACCAATACTATTCGCGAAGCAAAAAAAATACTGAATAGTTATCAAGAAGAAATATTGATGGCTTGAATATATGGAATTATGGGTCAATAATATATTTGAGTTTTGAATGACCGCCTGTGGGGTAAATACTAAGTGTTAAAATTATTCTTGCAGTGGTATCTTTTTTATCTTCAATAAAACGATGATGTGTGGTTTTTATGATTTGAATCAATAGTTGGCTAAGATGATTTATTATGTTAGGATAAGTCCTCCTTTAGAAATCGATCATTGCTTGTTATACTAATACTGGAAGTTCATGTTCAATACCCATAATAAACTTTTTTTAGCATTCACCATTTCAGAATTGTCCTATCTTTGAAAATAAAACCATGACGGTTATTTATCCATGGGGAAATAATAATCCCTTTAATGATTATAGTAGTTTTCTTAAGAATAAATTTCACAGAAGAGTCCAAAAGTTGTCTCTAAATGTGGGATTTACCTGCCCAAACAGGGATGGCACCAAAGGACGCGGGGGATGTACCTTTTGTAACAACAATTCTTTTAATCCGGATTATTGCGAACCTGATATAAGTATCACCGATCAGCTTAATAAGGGAATTTCCTTTTTTGATGAACGATATCCCGACCAGTATTATTTGGCCTACTTTCAGGCCTATACTAATACATATGGTCCGTTAGACCAATTGAAACGATTGTATGAGGAAGCGCTGTCGCATCCTAAGATTTATGGCCTCGTAATCGGCACCCGCCCGGATTGTTTGCCGGATGAACTGATTGAATGGCTCAGCAGCCTACAAAGCAAGCACTATATCGTTGTTGAGTTGGGGATCGAATCTACAGATGAGGAGACCCTGGTAAAAGTAAACCGTGGGCATACTTTTGAAGAAACACGTGATGCTATCTTGCGACTAAACCAGGCTTCCATTCCGGTGGGTAGCCATTTGATTCTCGGACTTCCGGGTGAAACCACTCAGATGATGCTGGAACATGCCGAACGCTTGTCTTCCCTTCCTTTAGGTTATTTGAAAATTCATCAATTACAATATGTTCGCGGCTCTGCTTTGGGACATCAGTACCTGAACAATCCCGAAGAATTTCGTGTTTTCGATGTTGATGAGTACGTCGATTTGGTAATTGCCTTTTTGGAACGATTGAGCCCTCGTATTGTCGTTGAACGTTTGGCGAGTCAGGCGCCTTATCATTTATTAATTGCACCCAAATGGGGCCTGAAAAACTTTCAATTGACTGAATTGGTGAAGAAGAGAATGAAAGAACGCAATACCTGGCAGGGAAAGCTATTGGGTGTTTGCGCGGCCGAATACCCGACGAAGTAGATCGGTAACTCTGGCTTCAGTATTGGTACGTATTTCTGCTTCTTCCATGGCCAACTTGACGAAGAGACCATTCAGTGCTTGCTCTGTCAGATACCTGTCCAGTTCTACTTCCACGCTTTCCAGGTCAGCCATTTGCCCTACGAAGGAGTGCGCGATACGATTCCATTGACCGGTAAGGGTTTCCCAGGCATCACTGGTGGATATATTGCCCACCAGTTTTTTTCCCACGCTGGCTTTTATTTTAGGTTGATACAAATTGTACAGCTCATCGTATGTTTGCATCTTAAGATATTGGGTGGCAGCATCGGTATTTCCATTGAGAATTTTAAATCCATCCTGGATGGTCATTTTAGAAATGGCGTTGGCAAATATGGGGGCAGCATCTCGTGCCGCATCTTCAGCAGCACGATTGATTCGTAGCAAAACGTCTTCTACCATCTTGTCACCACCCGGTATTTTTGACAGATTTTGAGTGATGGTTTGAGCCTGAGGTGGCAGGCTAATTTTTACCCGTTCATCGCCATAATAGCCATTGATACCGGAAAGTTCTTTTGCGGCCGAGTCGGCGCCGATCACCAACGCTTGCTTTAATCCGCTGATAACTTCGTTTTGGGTTAACGGTTGATTAACATTCATATCTTTAACTACCTGAGATAGTTCGGCGCAGGCTGTAAATACTAATAGGACAGGAATGAAGGCTACGAATTTTCTCATACTTTTATTTTAAAATTCTAACATCTAATCACTAATTTCTATTTTTTTTGCGGAGGCTTACTCAAATTATTCCTTTTCCCTGGCTTGGAGGCAAAAAGGCGATGGTTAAGGTCATGCCAGCCGGCTCTTTTCATTCTTTTCTCTAACTCTTGCCTCTTTTGGGGTTGATACCAAAAGAAATACTGCCTTTGGTTAAGTTTCTCTTCTCGGGTACGTGCCACATACACTTTTTTTAGGGTGTAAGGATCTACACCGCTGTAATACATTACTGTGGCTAAGGTCATAGGGGTGGGAGTAAAGTCTTGAATTTGTTCCAGAGTAAAGTTAAGGTTTTTGGTTTCAATGGCAAGTTCAGCCATATCTCTTTCCTCACAACCTGGATGACTTGAAATAAAATAAGGAATGAGCTGCTGATTCAACCCGTTTTCTTTGTTGATCTTGTTAAACAGATCGTTAAACTTATGAAATAAAGAAAAAGTAGGCTTGCGCATAGCTTTTAATACGCGGTCAGAAGTGTGCTCAGGAGCCACTTTTAATCGTCCCGAAACATGGCGGGTAATAAGTTCTATAAGATATTCTTCGAGACTGGAGTCTTTCTTTTTATCCGAGAGGCATTGCATCAACATATCATAGCGTACCCCGCTACCGATAAACGACTTTTTGATTTCTTTCAATTGGTCCACCTTTTTGTATATGTCGAGCAGTGGCCGGTGAGAGGTGTTGAGATTGGTACATATTCTTGGCGATATGCACGATGGCTTGACACACTTCTCACATAAAGAAAGATCTTTGCCTTTCATCTTATACATGTTGGCACTTGGTCCACCCAGATCGGACAAATAGCCTTTAAAATGTTCGCTTTGGGTTATCTTTTTTACTTCGCGAAGAATCGATTTTTCGGACCGTGACACAACAAATTTCCCTTGGTGGGCCGAAATAGTGCAGAAACTGCAACCACCGAAACAGCCACGGTGAAGGGTGACCGAATGTTTGATCATCTCAAATGCCGGGATGTCTCCTTTCTTCTTATATCTTGGATGGGGCAGCCTGGTGTAGGGAAGATCAAAGACGTAATCTGTCTCTTTTTCACTGGAGGGTGGAAAGGGAGGGTTTACCACCACTCTTTTGTCTCCGACACACTGATGCAGCCGGGAAGGATACATCTTATTGGACTCTTCCTCAATGTGTCTGAAGTTTCTGGCAAATTTTATTTTGTCGCTCAGACACTCTTCATGAGAGAATAGCTCAATATCTGAATCGTTCCATTTTTTATGGTTTGGGAGTGATTCTTCTTTGTTTTGAAGTATGGCTGTTTGGGGAAGGGTTGTTAGATTTTGCAACGGAACACCTTTTTGCAGAAGCGTTACCAGGTTTTTGACAGGTTTTTCACCCATACCGTAAATCAACATATCGGCGCCCGACCAGGAAAGGATATTGGGCTTTAGCGTATCGCTCCAATAGTCGTAATGTGTCAATCGACGCATGGAGGCCTCAATTCCCCCTATAACCACCGGAACTTGCGGGAATAACTCTTTGAGAATTTTTGTGTACACAACAGTGGCATAGTCGGGACGGAAACCGGCTTTCCCTCCTGGGGTGTAGGCGTCGTCCGATCTTAGGCGTTTACCCGCGGTGTAATGATTTACCATGGAATCCATGTTGCCCGCTGTTACCGCAAAGAATAATCTGGGAATGCCAAGTTTGCGGAAGTCACGAAGGTCATCCCGCCAATTGGGCTGGGGGACAATTGCTACGCGAAGGCCCAGGTCGAGTAATACCCTCCCTATTACGGCTCCTCCAAAGGATGGGTGATCGATATAGGCATCGCCGGAAAATATAATGACATCCAGTTCGTCCCATCCATGCGCTTCAACTTCTTTTGCCGAGGTGGGAAGCCAATCGGTTATATGATATTGATGTTCCAAGTTTTTTTGTGCAAAGATAAGTTTTTGATGCACTTAATGGGAACCCCTTCTGTTTTATCCAAACTTTATGCGGATGTTTTTGTTCCGTTAATGATGGAGGGATGATGTTTTGTGCGAATTGTAAAAAATAAAATTTGCCACTAGGAGAATTGATCATTTTTGTGGGTTCCATTGATAAACAATTTAATTTTATACCAATGAAGCGTATATTTGCAATAATCATCTTTTTCAATTTTATATTTATGGGTATGACACAAAGTTCAAATAATTCGGCTCATGAAGTTGCCACCCTGGGGGGTGGTTGTTTTTGGTGTATGGAAGCTATTTTTGATGGCGTTCGCGGCGTTGAAAAAGTGGAATCGGGATACTGCGGCGGAAAGGTGCCGAACCCCACCTACAAGGAAGTTTGTAGCGGGTTGACAGGTCATGCCGAGGTGGTTCGAATTCATTTCAATCCGGAGATTATTTCTTATGCAGAATTGCTCACCATATTTTTTTCAGTGCATGATCCTACAACACTCAACCGTCAGGGAGGCGATGTGGGCGAGCAATATCGTTCTGTCATTTTTTATCATGATGATCAGCAAAAAAATACTGCTGAGAATATGATTGCAGATCTTGAAAACAGTAAGGTTTTTTCCGACCCCATTGTTACTGCCTTGACACCGGAAGCGCCATTTTATGTTGCGGAAGATTATCATCAGGACTATTATGAAAATAATCCTTCACAATCATATTGCCAGGTGGTAATTAATCCCAAAATGAAGAAATTCAGAGAACGATTTAAAGAAAAGCTCAAATAGTTCGTTGCCAAGGGCATCTTCAGGCATGAGGCATACGGCTGATTTGCTTCAGCAAATTACGTGCCTTGGCTTTAATTCCTTTTTTTTCGTCATGAAGGGCCGTCTGAAGACATAGTTGTAACTCATTTTTTAATTCCGGGTAGGAGGGTAAGAGATTGATGGCATATTGCATGGCATGAGCTCTTACTGCTGTTGGAACAGCAGGGGAAATGATCCATTGGAAACATTTGTCTAACAATTCACCATCTTCGATCGAAATCGCTTTCTGACTATTGATGATTTTGAGCAGAGAGCGCCGAACTCCGTTGAACGGGGTCGCTTTGAGAATGGTTCGTAAGTCCGCCAAATAAGGAGTCACCAATGCCGGCTCATCCCGGTATAATAGGTCGATGATCCAGGCGGTTCGCCACGCTCTTTTTTCGGGTGAATGGTTAATGGTTTTTATCAGTTTGGGGATTTCTTCCGGATGTTTGGATAGGAAAAGTATAATTTCTTGTTTGTTGACTTCTTCAAAAAGGTGATCTAGCTGATATTCCCAGTCCATGAGTAAATTGAATGTGCTTTGTTTAAAAAAAAAAATCACTGAAAGTAAGTTTCTTATCTTGGTTTGAATCCCTGGTCTTATGACAATCTGATAGATTTTAGTGGTACGATTTTATCATGGGAACAAAGCGTACGGGCAGAAGCGTTGTTTGTTTGATTCCATGGGGTTTTTTGACAACTTTTTTCAGGGTTTGAACACTATGAACCGGTCCAACCGGTAGAATCATGATTCCCCCTGTTTTAAGCTGGTCTATTAATGTTTGAGGAATGGTCTCCGGTGCTGCGGTGATAATGATGGCGTCGAATGGTGCTTCTTCAGGCCACCCATTATAGCCATTGCCACATTTTACTTGGACATTGGTATATCCGTTGTTACGCAGGTTTTCCTGAGCCATTTCCGCCAGTTTGGGGATGATTTCAATGGAATAAACTTCTGCCCCTATGGCGGATAATACAGCGGCTTGATAGCCCGATCCTGTGCCTATTTCCAGTACTTTATCTCCGGGTTTAATGTTTAATGCCTCGGTCATATAGGCCACTATGTAGGGTTGAGAAATGGTTTGGTCAAATCCTATTTGTAGCGGCCGATCGGTATAGGCATACTCGCGCATATTGTAAGGGACAAACAAGTGACGAGGCACTGTTTGCATGGCTTTTAAAACGGCTTCAGATTTAATACCTCTGGCTTTTATCTGTGAGCGCACCATGGCTTCCCGTTCTTCCTTATAGGTTGGATCATCTGCGTGCAACATAATATTGGAACATAATAAAAGAAAGAGAAAAAAGATGCCCCGGAATAGTCCAGGAACATCTTTTCCCCCAACGTTTTTGAGGTTTTCCGAAAAAAAGAATAAGTTAGCTTTTGATCCCATTGTGTTGGAAATGTTTTTTGATTTTGGCTATCATTTGCCGTTGGGTCATTTTATCGGCGGTTTCTGTGACCAGTTTTACCGAGCAAAACAATGAATGTTTTTTTAGCTCTTTTTCAAAATGTTTTTTGGTGTTGGATGGTCCAAATATAAAAATTTCTGTCGTATCAGGATTGATTGATTGAAGTACTTTTTCATAATACTCACGCAGTTGCTGATTTTTTCGCTGCGTCATTTTTTTATTGACATCCACGAGTACGGTCCCGGTTCTGGAGCCCGGTTTCGCTTCCCGAGGGTTGTGCGATCGTAATTCTACATCAGATTCAATGGTCAGAATTTTTTCCTCTTTTCCATCTGATAAACTCACCATTACTGCTTTGTTGGTGTCCATCCAAATGCCAACTTGTCGTTTCATGTTTTGCTGTTTTTTATGGTTAATATTACAGGGTTGACGATACAAACCCCAATAATTCTGACGGATACTTTGGTTTTGATGATTACGGAATGTTTATCTGCTTTTCCGATACATTGAAGAGCTCGTTCTTGGATAGGTGTTGTTGTGGTGTAATTTGTTTGTAGTCATGTAAATATAGTTTTATAGAGGGTGAATAATTTGGATTCTTAAGATACAAAATGGAGGAAGAAGTGTCAATGGATTTCTGAATCCGCCGGAATTGTTGTTTAAAATTGGTCAGGATTCTGTTTCTTTGCAACAGAAACTAAAAGGATTGAAAACCTATGTCCAGATATTTTCTCGAACTGGCATATTTCGGAAAAGATTTTCACGGATGGCAGAAACAACCCAATGGTGTTACCATCCAGGAAACGCTTGAGAACACCCTTTCTACCTTGTTGCGTTTCCCCGTTGCGCTTACCGGTGCAGGCAGAACCGATGCCGGTGTACATGCTTCCTATTTTGTGGCTCATTTCGATGGGGACGGAGAGCTCCCGATGGAAGAGAATGTTTTAGTTCAAAAATTAAATGGTATGTTGCCTTCCGCCATAACCATTTTTTCTGTTTCAAGGGTGGCTGATGACGCTCACAGCCGGTTTAATGCCATTCGCAGAACTTACGAATACCATCTCACATTGCAAAAGAACCCTTTCTTGGCCCATTTGGCTTATCGGCCGTGGTTTGTCCCCAACTTAGAGATTATGAATCAGGCCGCAGAGAAGCTAAAAGACTATTCCGACTTCACCAGCTTTGCTCGCCTGCATGGGGGTAACAAAACCAATATTTGCACAATTGAAGAGGCCTTCTGGGAGAGACGAAACAATAGGTGTGTTTTTGTTATCAGTGCCGACCGATTTCTCAGGAATATGGTTAGGGCCGTTGTGGGAACTTTACTGGATGTGGGGAGAGGCAGAGTTTCGGTCGATCGGTTTTGTGAAATTATTGAAGCTAAGAGTCGTGGCCAGGCGGGAACATCTGCTCCTTCGCACGGATTATATCTCACGGATATCAGATACCCCGACGATGTCTTTGTCCGCAAGGCAGATACCCTGTTGGATTTCTAATCGTTTGCAACGTAAGATGTCTGTTAGGGAGGCAAAAATATTGGCTGTTGTCAGAACAGAACCTCTTTAAAACCATTATCTTTGCCTTTTCTGAATTTTTCTTTCCAAAAATGATAGTTCCATGATCGAAATTATTACCATCGGCGACGAGTTGCTAATTGGTCAGGTGGTGGATACCAATTCTGCCTGGATGGCTGCTGAACTTAATAAAGCCGGTTTCGAAGTTATTCGTATTACTTCTATAAGAGATCGTAAGGATGAAATTATTCAGGCTCTGGAGAATGCCTTTCAAAGAGCCGATATTGTCTTGATAACAGGTGGGTTGGGGCCTACCCGGGATGACATTACCAAACAAACGCTTTGTGAATTCTTTAATACGCGTCTGGTTTTTAATCAGGCGGTCTATGACGATATGAAGACTTTTCTCAAAGGACGTGTTTGTAAAATAAATAAACTCAATGAAGGTCAGGCAATGGTACCCGAGAGCTGTGAAGTCATTCGCAATCCCATGGGAACAGCACCTGTGATGTGGTTTGAGAAAAAGAAGGAAGTGGTGGTTTCGATGCCCGGCGTGCCTTCCGAGATGAAGTATGCCATGACGCACAGCATTATTCCCAAACTCAAAGAGAAATTGGATACCGGTTATATCATTCATGAAACCATTCTGGTTTACAACATTACGGAAGCAGATTTGGCCGAGCGGCTCTCCGAATGGGAAAATCAATTACCCGAAGAGGTGAAGCTGGCCTATTTGCCGGCTCCGGGCCGGATCAGACTGAGACTTACGGCCCGAGGGCGGGATAACCAATTGCTTGAAAATTACATTGATGAGGCCCTTCGGGGACTTTATGACATTGTAGGGGATAATATTTATGGCGATGAGGACCTGCCTGTTGCCGAAATGTTTGGAAACTACTTCGGAACAACAGGAAAATCGCTGGCCATAGCCGAGAGTTGTTCCGGCGGATACCTCGCTCATTTGATCACATCCATACCCGGTTGTTCGAACTACTTTAAAGGAAGTATGGTGACTTATTCCAATGAGCTAAAAGCCGCTGTTCTGGGGGTTCGCCCCGACGATCTGGAAAAATATGGTGCTGTCAGCCAATCCGTGGTGGAACAGATGGCGATGGGGGCCCGAAAAATAGCCGGTACTGATTATGCCATTGCTACTTCCGGAATAGCAGGGCCGGGAGGCGGTAGCGACGAGAAGCCGGTGGGAACAGTATGGATCGCCTGGGCCGGGCCGGATCAAAAAATGATCAGCAAATGTTTTCGGTTTGGTAATAACAGGGAACGGAATATCATTCGTACTTCCGAAACGGCATTGATTGAATTGATGCAGTTGATGCGAGCCGGGATGCTTTAATGCAAGATCATGCTTAAAGGTTCTTGACCTGATTTAATATTTTTAGTGTACTTTGTGGAAAATGATACGGAATGGCAGGAGAGGGAATGGTAAAAATTATTACAAATCTTTGTTCTACACGCAAAATATAGCACAAAATGTTTGTTTATTTTCAGAAAAATGCCGTATTTTGCGCTCTGTTTGAAAAACGTATCGAAAAACGGTTGAGCAATGTCAAAAGTTTGTGAAATAACAGGAAAAAGCTTTCAGGTTGGAAACAATGTTTCCCATTCAAAAAGAAGAACTAAGAGAAGGTTTAATCCCAATCTTTTAAAGAAAAGGTTCTATTTGCCTGAAGAAGATCGCTGGATTACCCTGAAGGTCTCTGCTGCAGGACTCAGGCTGATAAATAAGCTGGGATTGAAATCAGCGCTTGATTCAGCCAAAAAGAAAGGTTTTATTTCTAATTATTAAAAAACGGAGGGTAAATCATGGCAAAAAAAGGAAAAGGAAATCGCGTGCAAGTTATTTTGGAATGCACCGAACATAAAGACAGCGGAATGCCCGGAACTTCGAGATATATTACTACGAAAAACCGTAAAAACCATCCGGATCGTCTTGAACTGAAAAAGTATAACCCCATTCTAAAACGTTATACCATTCATCGGGAAATTAAATAAAATCTATAAACCATGGCCAAGAAAGCAGTTGCATCAGTACAGAAAGGTGGAGGGAAAGGACATACCAAAGTGATTAAAATGGTTAAATCCCCCAAAACCGGTTCCTATACTTTTCATGAGGAAGTGGTTCCTAACGATAAAGTAAAGGATTTCTTTAAAAAGTAATTTTATTTTCCCATTGCTTGGGAATTCAAAATATGAAAGGCAGTCTCTATTGTGGAGATTGCCTTTTTTTGTGGTTGTTTTGATAGTATTTCACCAATGTGCTTCATTCCGGATACTCGTCACATGCTCCCCCGGGCTGCCTGAGCTTACAGAAGGCAGCTTGGGGACCCACTTAAAAAAGACAACGTTCAACCCGAAAAATGCATTAGAAAATCTATTACGAATTAAAATTGCTGCCAATCAAGTCGCAAGCTAACTTGTTTCCATTCACCATAGCGATGCTATGCCTCATTTCAACAAGTTCTTGATTGATTGCACTTTTAATTCTCATGACGAAGTTCTAATGCATATTTCGGGTTCAATCTTTCTGCGCGGACCTCCGATATTTGCTGAAACTTGTCTGTAATCGCCCTAAATACGCTGAAATATGAAGTCTTTTCAGCGGATAAAATAAAATGGCCGTTTTGAGAACAACGAATGCAAATTTGATATAATATTACAGCCGAATTTCTAATCGCGTTTTTCCATGATAGACAAGTGTTTTTTCGGTCAATTAGAAAGGCCGGGCTTTCTCGTTTCGAGCTCATGAATCGTATCGGAATGTAATGTGCCGTCATGCCATTTTTTCGGGTAATAACTACGAGATAAACGACGGGCGAAATTCATCATCTAGGTTGTTTTGTAGTACCGACGATCCGGCTTTTTATGTTCAATCTGTAGATAATCTTTTTCATGTAAGGTTATATTAATGATGGATGCGGTAGGTTTAAGTTCCGGCTTTTGATTGGGCTTAAACTTTATTCCCCCAATCTAACTGCAAACAATCAACGACTATAAACGAACAATTATAAACCATAAACTATTCCCCAGTGATTCATCATAGTTTTTCTTTTATCCCGGTACGCCATAGTACCAAAATCTCATTTGGAACACGATGAATAAGATCATTGTCGTCAACCAACCTTCGCGCTGGTTTTGGGACATTCCGGGTGTTGAAGTCGTTTCGTCGCGTCGCTATCTGAGCGATGAAAAATATTCAAAGTTGAAGAATGTCAGAATTTTTAATTTATCGAACGATTATGCCTACCAAACCCGTGGGTATTATGTTTCATTACTTGCTGAGGCTCGTGGGCATAAAGTGATACCTTCGGTTAAAAATATTCTTGATCTGAAAGAGCGATCTCTGGTAAAAAGTGTGTCTGAAGATTTAAATGAATTGGTTCAGAAGAGTTTGAAAAAGATACGTTCCAAAGAATTTGTTTTGAGTATCTACTTTGGAAAGAATGTCTCAAATCAATATTCCCGGCTGACCAGAGAGATGCATAAATTGTTCCAGGCGCCGTTTTTGCGGGCCCGGTTTGTGCATAACGGGGATAAATGGGAGATCTATTCGGTCAGAACCATTCCTTTCAAAGAAATTCCGGAGCACCATTTACCGTATGTACAGACCTTTGCCAGAGAGTATTTTGGTCGCAAAAGGTATGAGTTTGTCCGAAAGGATAAACATCTGTATGAGTTGGCCATCCTCACCAATCCGAAAGAGATAGCCCCTCCTTCCAACAAAAAGGCGCTGGAGGCCTTTGCCTTGGCAGCGGAAAAATTGGGATGTTATGTCGAGTTTATTACCCGCGATGACTATAACCGCATTCCCAAATTTGATGCCCTTTTTATCCGCGAAACAACGGCTGTCAATCATTATACTTATTTTATGGCGCGAAGGGCACAAAGTGAAGGACTGGCCGTGCTCGATTCGCCCGATTCTATCTTGAAATGCGCCAATAAGGTTTATTTGTCGGAATTGTTGAACGGTGCCAAAATTCCAACGCCCAAGACGGTGGTTTTGTCTTCCGATAATCCCAAAGAGGCCGATAAGATGGGCTATCCCTGTGTGCTGAAGTTGCCCGATTCATCCTTCTCGCGGGGAGTGGTTAAAGTCAGAAACAGAGAGGAATTCAGAACCAAAGTGCGGGAAATGCTCAAAACTTCGGATCTGCTCCTTTTGCAGGAATTTATGCCTACCAAATATGATTGGAGGGTCGGAGTTCTTAATAATGAAGTGGTGTTTGTCTGTAAATATTACATGGCTGCCGGTCATTGGCAGATCTACAACTGGAATAGCCCTAAAAAATCGGATGTGGAAGGAAATTTTGATATTCTTGATCCGCAAAAGGCACCTCCCCAGGTGCTCGACATCGCCCTTAGAGCGACCAAACTTATTGGAAATGGCCTCTATGGGGTAGATATTAAGGTGGTGGATGGTAAGCCTTATATCATCGAGATCAATGACAATCCTAATATCGACAGTGGTGTTGAAGACGGTCTTCTAAAAGAGGATCTTTATAAAAAAGTGATTCAATATTTACTCGATCAAATAAATCACGAAGTTGCCCGACAATGGGGCGATGCAAAATTAAATGAATAAACGCGGCCTGCTTCCTTGTATTTTTGGATTCGAATGTGAGTCATTGACTTTTCAGGTTTTTGGCTGCGCTGCCCGATTAGCTTTGGGAAAATGTTTGAACGATGCGTTTTCAGGGTTCTTTATTACAATTAATAATATGTTGATGAAGAGGAAAAAACAATACCATCTTTTTGAGGTTACAGGGGTGGAACTGGAGTATATGATTGTGGATCGAAATAGCCTCAATGTTAAGCCCATTTGTGATGATCTATTGCGACAGGTAACCGGTATAATAACCTCTGATTTTGAAAATGGCACCATCGCCTGGAGCAACGAACTGGTCAATCATGTGGTTGAGTTAAAAACAAATGGGCCTGTTCAATCTCGGGTAGGCCTTCATCAGGTTTTGCATGAAAATGTTTTAGAAATCAATCAGATTCTTAAAGGTTTCAATGCCATGCTCCTCCCCGGAGGGGCTCATCCATGGATGAACCCTTACCGCGAAACACATCTGTGGCCTCATAAATACCATGAAATATACCATCTTTACGATCGGATATTCAACTGCAAAGGGCACGGCTGGAGTAATTTGCAAAGCACCCATATAAATCTGCCTTTTAGCAATAACGATGAATTCAAACGCCTTCATGCGGCCATTCGGTTAGTACTTCCCATTATACCGGCAATTTCGGCCTCGACACCTTTTCTTGATGGCCAATTTACCGGGTATCACGACAGCAGAATGGAAGTTTACAGACATAATCAGGATAAGATTCCTTCTATTGCAGGCGTAATCATTCCGGAGGCTGTTTTTTCAAAAGAGGAGTATCATCAACAGATATTTGACCCCATTGTTCGAGATCTGAAACCGTTTGATCCGGACGGAATATTGGATAAATACTTTCTTAATTCACGTGGCGCAATAGCTCGTTTTGACCGAGGTGCCATTGAAATCCGGATTATTGACAACCAGGAGTCGCCATTGGCCGACATGGCGGTGGTGGATGCGGTGGTTGCGCTCATAAAACTGACAGCAGAGGGCTTTTTCGGCCCCCTTGATGACCAGATAAAGTGGAACGCGTCTATCCTATCAGAAATATTCCTTGAAACCATTCGTGAGTCGGATGGGGCTGTCATTCAACATGGTGCTTATTCCGGATTCTGGGGGTGCCAGGAAAAGCGGATTAGTGCGGGCGACTTGTGGCGTTTTTTATTACCATATCTTAAAAGGGAAATGGATGCTGAATACTATTCCGTAATCTCTATGATAATCCATGAAGGTCCTTTGGCCCGGCGACTCATAGCCGCTATGGGAAATGATTATTCTCAGGAGCATTTTCGGTGCATTTATAGTCAATTGGCACAATGCCTTGACCAAAACCGATTGTTTATGGTGCCATGTGGATAATATTGGTCTAATTTCTTGGCTTGCCGAGATGCGGATGGCACGTTTTTTTTGTCCATGATCTTGTTATGTAAATTGTTGCTCTGCTCGTTTCATCTCTGTTTAATTGGGATTCCGTTTTCGGATGCATGCGCATCGATTCCTAGAATCAAAAGCATCATTAAAAAAACATGCGCATCATTTCCAAAAACATGCGCATCATTTTAAAAAACATGCGCATCGTTTTAAAAATCATAAGCATGTTTTGCTAAAATCATAAGCATCCCATTTGCAATCCTACGACTGAAAAAATCTGGGGATGCAAATTGAAAATTTGTGAATAAGGGTTTAGTACCAATGTTTTAGCCATATTTATGCCGTATTTATACATACTCTAATGTGACAAATCTACATTGTCATGCTCGTTTCATATCTTTGGGGCGTTTTAATCTTTAAAATTTTAATAATTATGAACATTAAAAAGTATTTTTCTTTTTCTGAAAAGCTGGTGTTTGTACGCTGGCAAAACCGCGGTTATGCGATTTTCAGTACACTCCACCGCGAAGTGAAAATCGGTGTTTTGGCCGCAACCTATTTTATCAGTCTGGGTTATATGAATACGTTTGCCAGAACAGAGACTGATTCCATCAGTAATAAAATCCGTCTTGCCGAGGTAGAGGTGACCGCCCGCCGTGCGCCGGCGCTATATACCGAGGTGGGCCGGCTCATTACCGTTATTCCGAGGGCCGATATCGAAAAAATACCGGTGCGTAGTCTGCAAGGATTGCTTAAGTATGTGATGAATGTGGATGTTCGGGAACGTGGACCTCTGGGGGTACAAGCCGATTTGAGCGTTCGCGGAGGGTCGTTTGACCAGGTTATGATTTTGCTCAACGGAATCAATATTACCGACCCGCAAACGGGGCATCACAATTTGAACCTTCCGGTGGATCTGAGCAGCATTGATCGCATTGAAATCATTGAAGGGCCGGCAGCAAGAGTTTATGGTCCAAATGCTTTTAGTGGGGCCATTAATATCATTACGGCTACGTCCCGACAAAATAAAGTATCTGCCGAAATAATGGCTGGAGGTCACGGCCTTTATCGCCTAGGTGGTACTTTGAATCATAATTGGGGGAATACCACTTCCTATTTGTCGGTTAACCAATCTGCCAGTGACGGTTATATCGATAATACCGACTTCGATCTCCTCAATCTTTTTTATCAATTTCGTTACCAAAAGAACGGAGAAAGCCTCAATTTTCAAACCGGATATACCGAAAAGGCCTTTGGTGCCAATTCTTTTTATACCGCGCTTTATCCCAATCAGTTTGAAGAAACCCGCACCCTCTTCTCTTCGCTTGGCTTTCAAACCGGACAAACCATTCAGTTGAAACCTTCCATCTATTGGCGTCGGCATCACGATCGGTTTGAACTGTTCCGTAATGGAGAAAATGCCCCCGATTGGTATGGTGGTCACAATTATCATATGACCGACGTGTTTGGAGCCAGTGTAAATGCCGTAATTCCCTGGGTTTTGGGTAAAACCTCGCTGGGGGGAGAAGTTCGTTCGGAAAATATCTGGAGTAATAATATCGGGTATGAGCTCCATGAACCTCTTGAAGTGCCCGGCGAGCCGGATGCCCTGTTTACCAAAAGTTACAAACGCGCCAATGCTTCTGTTTTTATAGAGCATAACATAAAAGTTGGCAATTTTTCCGCGTCGGGTGGGGTGATGGCCAATTTTAATTCTGGTCTTGACGATCGGATGAAATGGTTTCCCGGGGTTGATCTCAGCTATTGGGTCACTTCTCATTTAAAATGGATGGCCAGTTACAATCAATCGTTGCGCATGCCTTCTTTTACAGACCTGTTTTATCAAGGACCAACCAATGTGGGAAACCCCGATTTGGAACCCGAAGAAGCATCTTCCATCGAAACAGGTTTCCGATATGTAAGCACGGCCTTAACGGGACATCTTAATGGTTTTTACCGAAAAGGCACCAATCTAATTGACTGGGGAAGAAAAATCGGTGATGATGTTTATACGACCACCAATGTGAACAAAATAAATGCCTGGGGAATAGAGGTGGGTGCCACCCTCATTCCCGCAAGCATTGGCATGCCTGTGATTGAAAAAATAGAGGTGAGCTATGCCCGGCTCGACCAGGATAAAAAACCGATAGAAGGGTATGAGTCGGTTTATGTTTTGAATCATCTGGCTCATAAACTCAATATAGGAGTTGATCACAAAATTGTGGGAGATTTATCGGCTCACTGGAATTTTCTATTTCAGGATCGGGTAGGGGCGTTCACACGATCAGTGGATGCCGAAATGGTGGAATACAAACCTTATTGGCTTGCCGATGTGAGAGTTACCTGGCAGAAAAAGGGATGGAGAATTTTTGCCGAAGCTTCCAACTTGTTTGACCGTGATTATTATGATCTGGGAGAATTAAAACGCCCCGGGCGATGGATCTCTGCCGGCCTCAACTTTGTGTTGAACTATCAATAATCTTTGCAAAATCTAAAGATGGTTAGTTTTATTAATTGTTAGATCTTTAGATCCATAAAGGCTGAAGTTTAATTTTGCCTGTGAAATTAGAATGAAGCTTTGCATTACGGGCAGAAGAAAAAATGGTCTGGGTGAATTTTCAATCATCTACATTGAGCGAAAAATTATTCGTAGGGTCCAATTTAGCAATATTGTTAATCCAAAGTGTTTAATGTTCTTGCAGAATTGATGATCATAAAACACAACGAACACGTTTTATTAAGGCTGCTAAGATTTCTTGGCAGCCTTTTTTGGAAAGGGAAAACGAAAATTCTGATTGGGTTATTTAATATCTTTGGAAATATTCCACGACGGAGAAGCTCAATTCCTCCTTTGTTTAACTTCTCTTTTTTAGTAATGATTTTTTTTTCTAAGGGATTTTGGGTAATTTTGGAACAATGTTAATTTTGTCCTTGAAAGTCCTGAATTATTCGTGAGATTTCAACGTCTTTGAATAAAGAAGCATAAAAGCCGGAAAACAACGGTGTAGAGCTTGATGGGATTAAGGTTATTATGGTAATAAACTAAATATTGTAGTTTATTTATAGAATAAATTAAAGTTTGATTTTTTATAATAAACAATGGTTAATCCAAATTTAGAATTGGTTGCTGAATTGGGAAATCGGATTGACCGACTGGCCGAGTTGTACCAGAGTGTAAAACGTGAAAACGAATTATTACGAAATGAAGTGGCACAACTAACCGGTCAGCTGAAAGAAGCTGTCGCTTCCAAAGCAGAGGTTGAAAAACAACTCGAGTTGGCAAAAATGGCAAAGGTACTTGAAAGTGGAGAAGAGGATATTCAGCAAACCAAAAACAGGATTAATCAAATTGTGCGGGAAATTGACAAGTGCATTGCACTTTTAAATCGTTAAGTACATTAAATGGATGATAAGCTTTCCATACGGGTAAATGTTGCAGACCGTTACTATCCTTTGAGGATCGATAGGGACGATGAGGAGAAAATCAGGAAGGCTGCACGTCTGATTAATGAGAAAGTATTACAGTATAAACAGCGGTATCATGACAAAGATGTCCAGGATTTTCTGGCCATGGCTTCATTACAATATGTTATAAAAATGCTGGAGCTTGAAAACAAACAGGATCACCTGCCCATAATAGATGCCGTAAAAGACTTAAACGATAAATTGGATGCAATATTAGCCGAAGAATAGAAGGAGTTGCATTAATAAAATATTGGATACCCGCACTTTATCCTGAATGCACCGAATCGTGACAATTGGGTGTATAAAACTAATCAGGAGAAAGTAGCGGATTTTTTTTGTTTCATAAGTTTAAAACAGATAGTAATGGGAATAATGGAAATAGTAATAGCAGTTGTTGCGTTTATTACAGGAGGCGGTTTGACCTGGTTGTTTGTCAATAAGGCATTGGCTGCCAGGTCGCGTAAAATAATTCGGGAAGCAGAGGTGGAAGCCGAAGTGATTAAAAAAGATAAAATTCTTCAGGCCAAGGAGAAGTTTTTGCAGTTGAAAGCCGAGCATGAAAAAGAGATTAATGCACGTACTTCAAAAATTATTTCTGCTGAGAATAAACTAAAGCAAAAAGAGGTGGCTTTTTCTCAGAAGATGGAAGAATTTCAGAGGAAAAGAAAAGAAAACGATGTTTTGCGTGAAAACCTCGACCAGCAATTGGAATTGGTGGAAAAAAGGAGTGAAGACCTGGAAAGAACGCATAAGAGACAGGTTGAACAACTGGAGGCCATTTCAGGTATGTCGGCCGAAGAAGCCAAAGAGATGCTCATCGAATCCCTCAAGGCTGAAGCCAAAACAGAAGCCATGTCGTATATCAACGATATCATGGATGAGGCGCGTATCAATGCCAATAAAGAAGCGAAACGTATTGTTCTTCAAACCATTCAGCGTACTGCTACCGAAACAGCCATTGAAAACTCTGTAACCATCTTCCATATTGATTCGGATGAAATTAAGGGGCGTATTATCGGTCGGGAAGGAAGAAACATTCGGGCGCTGGAAGCCGCTACAGGAGTAGAGATCATTGTCGACGACACGCCGGAGGCTATTGTGCTTTCCGGATTTGATCCTATGCGTCGTGAAGTAGCTCGCCTGGCGTTGCACCAACTGGTGACCGACGGGCGTATTCATCCCGCACGTATCGAAGAGGTGGTGAATAAGGTGCGCAAGCAGGTGGAAGAGGAGATGATCGAAAACGGTAAAAGAACAGCTATTGATTTGGGCATTCATGGGCTTCATCCCGAGTTGATCAAACTTATCGGTAAAATGAAGTATCGTTCTTCATATGGCCAGAATCTGTTACAGCACAGCCGCGAAACGGCTAATCTGTGTGCGATTATGGCGTCGGAGCTGGGATTGAATGCGAAAAAGGCCAAACGGGCAGGACTGTTGCATGATATCGGGAAAGTAAGTGATGAAGACCCGGAATTGCCGCATGCCATTTTGGGGATGAAGCTGGCTGAAAAATATAAAGAGAAACCGGACATTTGTAATGCCATAGGTGCGCACCACGACGAAGTGGAAATGACCAGCATGATTTCTCCCATTGTACAGGTTTGTGACGCCATTTCCGGCGCCCGCCCCGGAGCCCGCCGTGAGGTGGTCGAAGCCTATATTAAGCGACTTAAAGATCTTGAAACCCTGGCATTGTCGTATCCCGGTGTTTTGAAAACTTATGCGATACAGGCAGGACGTGAATTGCGCGTCATCGTGGGAAGCGAAAAGGTTAGTGATCATGAGGCTGACCAGCTCTCGGCTGATATTGCCCGTCGCATTCAAACTGAGATGACTTATCCCGGACAGGTGAAAATAACAGTGATTAGGGAAACCCGTGCTATTAGTTATGCCAAATAAATGGATAAACAAGTCCTTTTTATATGAGTTGATCAAAAAAAGCGGTTAGTAGCCGCTTTTTTTTGCATATTTACCAAAATAACATATACCAATAATAGGTTTATTGTAATATAATATCAGAAGTTGAGTTGGATCCTTTTCTTTTTTTGAAGCGATAAACCCATTAAAGAAAATTAAAATTTTAAAAATTGAAAATACATAATAATATGCGAACAATCACAGGGAAAAGGGTATTGGTTACCGGCGGGGCCGGGTTTATAGGTTCAAATTTGATTGAAAAACTCTTAAAACAAAATAATACAGTCAGGTGTTTGGATAATTTTTCTACCGGGAAAAGAGAAAACATTTCAGGCTTTCTGTCGCATCCATCGTTTCAATTGATGGAAGGGGATATTAGAAACTTGGAAAGCTGCCAAAAGGCGGTCAATGATATTGAAATAGTGCTTCATCAAGCGGCTTTGGGGTCCGTACCGCGTTCCATCAATGATCCGATAACCACCAATGATGTCAATATCGGTGGTTTTTTGAATATGCTTGTTGCTGCTCGTGACGCCGGCGTCAAACGTTTGGTTTATGCAGCCAGTTCATCCACCTATGGCGATAGCGAAGAGATGCCTAAAATGGAAGATAGAATCGGAAAGCCTCTTTCCCCTTATGCCATTACCAAATATGTGGATGAGTTGTATGCCGATGTATTTGCCAAATTATACGGTATGGAACTTATCGGATTGCGTTATTTCAATGTCTTCGGGCCACGACAGGATCCAGATGGGGCGTATGCCGCCGTGATCCCTAAATTTGTTAGTGCATTGATTCAAAAGCAATCCCCCGTGGTAAATGGTGATGGTACTTTTTCCCGTGATTTTACATATGTTGCCAATGTTTTGCAGGCGAATGAGCTGGCCGCTACGGTAGAGAATAAAGAGGCGGTTAATACCGTCTATAATGTAGCTTGTGGAGCACGGACATCCCTCAATCAATTGGTGGATTATTTGAAGAACCTGCTTTCCGATTTTGATGAATCCATTGGTGGAGTAGAGGTGGTTTATGGCCCCGAACGAAAGGGAGATGTGCCGCACTCTTTGGCATCCATTGATAAAGCCAGGGAATTGCTGGGATATAATCCGGAATATAATGTGGCAGAAGGGTTAAAAGCAGCCATTCAATGGTATTGGGAAACGTTGTCTTAGTTTACAATAATAGTCTGGTCACTTTCGTTTAAATGTTGGAATTTTGAGGGATCAAAACATATTTGCTTGAATGTTTTGATCAATTGATGGCCTTTCCGAAAGTTAAGCCGGAAATAGGTCATGCGGATTAAGCTAAAACTACATTTAATGATACCTTTGTAGTAATTGAATTAAATATTGTGTAAAAGATTTTTCATTATGTCTAAAGTCGCACTCATAACAGGAATAACCGGTCAGGATGGAGCTTATCTTTCCGAATTTCTATTAAAAAAAGGATATATCGTACATGGCATTAAACGACGCAGTTCGCTTTTTAATACCGAACGTATCGATCACCTTTATCAGGATCCGCATGTGGAAAATCGTAATTTCTTTCTCCACTACGGAGATTTAACGGATTCGACCAATTTGATCAGAATCATTCAGGAAATTCAACCGGACGAAATATATAATTTGGCGGCGATGTCTCATGTGCAGGTGAGTTTCGATACACCCGAGTATACTGCCAATGCAGATGGAATAGGGACGCTTCGTCTTTTGGAGGCGATCCGTTTGTTGGGATTGACGGAAAAAACCAGATTCTATCAGGCATCAACCAGTGAGTTATATGGATTGGTGCAGGAAGTTCCACAGAGTGAAAAAACACCATTCTATCCACGGTCTCCATATGCAGTTGCCAAGCTATATGCCTACTGGATTACCGTCAACTATCGTGAAGCTTATAATATGTATGCCTGTAACGGCATCTTGTTTAATCATGAGTCGCCTATCAGGGGAGAAACATTTGTTACCCGGAAAATTACCCGTGCCGTAGCAAGAATTGCTCTGGGGCTTCAGGAAAAGGTTTTTTTGGGAAATTTGTCGGCCAAACGAGATTGGGGCCATGCTCAGGATTATGTGAAAGCCATGTATCTGATGCTCCAGCAGGATAAACCCGATGATTATGTGGTCGCCACAGGAGTTACCACCTCGGTTCGCGAATTTGTCGTTCGCGCCTTTTCTGAAGCTGGTATTGAAATTGAATTTAAGGGTGAAGGCGTCGATGAGAAAGGTTACGTGGTGGCATGTAATCATCCGGATTTTCAACTTGAAAAAGGCAGCTGCGTAGTAGAAGTGGATCCTCGCTATTTTCGTCCTACAGAAGTTGACCTGCTGATTGGTGATCCTTCCAAAGCTAAAGGACAGCTCGGATGGGAACCCAAATATGATTTAAACGGATTGGTTAAAGATATGATGCACTCTGATTTGAAACTCATGAAACGGGATAAATTCCTTAATGACGGAGGCTATCGTACATTAAACTATTTTGAATAATGATTTGAGTAGGAAATTGTTTTTCTTACAGGAAAAATGTTTAATCTTGTTCAGTCGGGTTTCACCCTAGAATAGAATATTAACCAAATAGGAATGCAAAAAAAAAGTAGAATATTTGTAGCCGGGCACAAGGGGTTGGTCGGTTCTGCCATTACAAGGGAACTTCAAAATCAAGGATTTGATAATTTAATTTTGCGGGCACACAATCAGTTGGATTTGTTGGACCAAAAGGCTGTTGAACGGTTTTTTGATGATGAAAAACCTGAATACGTCTTTCTGGCGGCCGCAAGGGTGGGAGGTATCATGGCCAATAATACCTATCGTGCCGACTTTATTTATCAGAATATACAGATTCAAAATAATATCATCCATTGTTCATGGAAGACAGGTGTGAAAAAGCTGCTCTTTTTAGGCAGCTCCTGTATTTATCCTAAGGCTTGTCCGCAACCCATGAAGGAGGAGTATCTTCTCACCGATGTACTGGAATATACCAATGAGCCATATGCCATTGCCAAAATTGCCGGGATGAAGATGTGTGAGGCCTACAATCTTCAATATGGTACCAACTATATTTCAGTCATGCCTACCAATCTTTACGGACCGAATGATAATTATAATCTTCTGGGATCACATGTGTTGCCGGCTATGATTAGAAAGATGCATCTGGCTAAACTGCTGAATGAAAAAGATTTTGAAAAGATACGCAACGATTTTCGAATTAAACCCGTAGAAGGAATTGATGTTGGTCAAAGTGATGATATTCTAATTCATAAACTCAGGGACTTTGGGATTGTTTTAACCGACAATGGGGAGGTAGAACTGAGGCTTTGGGGTACCGGAAAACCAAGAAGAGAATTTTTACACTCTGATGACCTGGCAAGGGCCTGTGTCTATCTTATGAAAGAAGTCGATTTTGAAGATGTGGTGAAAGAAAGGGGACTTAATGAAGTCCGTAACACGCATATTAATATTGGTGTTGGAGAAGATCTTTCCATCGCCGAACTTGCCGGATTGGTTAAGGAGGTGACGGGATTTGACGGGGAAATTCGTTGGGACAGCACCAAACCAGACGGTACTTACCAAAAATTACTGGATGTTTCGCGACTCAACCATCTTGGTTTTAAGGCTACTATCGAATTAAAAGAGGGAATTCAAAAGGTTTATGAGGATTATAGGAGTGGTCTTTAAGCGATAATAAGAATCTTGTGTGTAATGTTTTAAAGATTGATTTTTGAACCAATATTCTAATTGAGAATTAACCATCTTTTGACTTAATAATTAATGTGTAATTTAAAAGTTTTGTTAAAATGGAATTTATGAAAAGAAGCTTCATTTACTTTTTTCTGGTTACTGCCTTGTCGGTTTTTGCTCTTGCTGCCTGCGGTGGAGATGATGATCCAGATCCGGATCCAGGTACCGATCCAGAGGAAACAGTAGACAAAGAAAAACCTACCATCTCGCTGACTTCACCCAAGGAAGGTGACGAGTTTGAAAATGACGGTATCAAATCTATTTTTTTAAATGGTACCCTGGAGGATAATGAAGAACTGGATAGTTGTGTGGTTTCTGTAAGCTATAATGAGAAAAGTGCTTCGCTTAAAAGTGTTCCGGATCCGGAGCCTTTTAACCATGAAAAGTCCTATTCTTTATCTGGAAAAAGTCATGAATTTGAAAATGAAGATCCCTTCGGAATCATTGACAATGCAACACCAGGTGAATATACCTTTAGTATTAAAGTAATGGACGCTGAGGGAAATGAGGCGGAAGATAGTTTTACCATTACAATTAAGGAACCAGTCACGGAATAAACGATTCAATTAAAACATGATCAACGGTAATTTTTGTAAAAAAAAAGCCTGTATTGTATCATGTTTTGATAATATTTCATTTTATATTTTTAACATCCGAAGTGAAAGCTTCGGATGTTTTTTTATATCAAATAAATCGAAATAATATTTGTGATGGATTTTAACCAAGTTATAAGCCGAGAAGGAACCAATGCCCTGAAACTGGAATTTCGTGAACGTTTGTTTGGGACGAACAATGTTTTGCCTTTATGGGTGGCCGATATGGATTTTGCCGTGTGTGAAGAGATTGGCCAGGCCATTTGTAAAAGGGCTGAACATCCGGTTTTTGGATATACCATTCGAGATGAAGAATTTTATCAGTCCATCGTGGACTGGGTGAAGAACAAACATGATTGGGAAATATCAGAAAATTGGGTTGAGGCTTCCCCCGGGGTGGTTCCAACATTGATTCTGTCGGTTCTGGCGTTTACGGAACCGGGCGATAAAATCGTTATCCAGCCCCCCGTTTATCCCCCTTTTTTCGATGTCATAAAGGATCATCAAAGAGTAATAAAAGAAAATCCTTTGGTCAACACTCAGGAAGGGTATCGTATGGATTTTGACCATTTGGATCAAGTCACATCTGATCCTGATGTGAAGATGCTTATATTTTGTAATCCACACAATCCAGTAGGGCGAGTTTGGACCAGTGAGGAGTTGAAAACTGCCGGAGAAATTTGCTTGAAGAACAATGTTCTTGTAATCTCGGATGAGATTCATGCCGATCTGGTTTTTTCTGGACATACCCATATCCCAATGGCATCTGTCAGCCCTGAGTTGGCTGAAAATACCATTACCTGTATGGCACCCAGTAAAACTTTTAATATTGCAGGGCTTAACACTGCTTATTTTATTGCTTCCAATCCGGAATTGCTTAGGAGGATGAGACGTAAATTGCAAATATATCACTTGTTTATTGGCAATATGTTTGGTGCAGAGGCCTTAAAGGTGGCTTATCAATATGGAAAGCCCTGGTTGGATGAAGTGTTAACCTATCTTGAGGGCAATATCGACTATGTAAAGGGATTTTTGAATAAGAACATGCCGGAGGTAAAGGTGCATAGGCCGGAGGCAACCTTTCTGATGTGGCTTGACTTCTCTGAGTGGGGTTTCACGACTGCAGAATTGAGAAAATTTATGGTCGAAAAAGCTCGTTTAGGATTAAACGATGGTCCGACATTTGGTATTCAGGGGAAAGGTTTTCAGCGTTTAAATATCGCGTCGCCCCGGTCAGTCATAGAAGAGGCTATGGAACGGCTTTTGAACGCTCGAAATTTAATCCGGTAAAAAATGGAAGTTTTAGTTGCACCAGACTCATTTAAAGGAAGCATTTCCGCATTTGATGCAGCTGAAGCCATCAGGGATGGCCTTGCGACGGTCGTCCCTGATTTAGATTGTCGCCTATTACCTCTGGCCGATGGAGGAGAAGGGACCTTACAGATAATTGCCGGATTTTGGAATGGTCGATTAATAAAAGAGCGTGTTCCCAATGCCACGGGAAAGGAGGTTTGGGCCAAGAGAGGATGTTTTAACGATGGTGATACCGCCGTAATTGAGTTGGCTGAAGCATCTGGAATTGCAGGCCTTGTCCGGAAAAATCCTCGTATGACTTCTACTTTTGGTACCGGCTTACAAATTTGGAAAGCACTGGAGGAGGGAGTCTCTGAAGTAATCCTCACTCTGGGTGGAAGTGCCACCGTGGATGGCGGAACCGGGTTGATGGCGGCTTTGGGGTGCAAATTTTTTGATGAAAACGGTGCGCTTTGCACTAAACATCAAAATCATCTGTTTGAATTCGTTGCAGCCGACCTTTCCCAAATCGATAAAAGATTGTTGGAAACGAAATGGACCATTCTGGCCGATGTAACCAACCCTTTGGTAGGGCCTCAGGGAGGTTTTCGAGTTTTTGGGCCCCAGAAAGGGGTGGATAAGAGTGATGTTCTTCTATTGGAGGACAAAGTTTGTCAATGGGCCAAGGCTATAGAGCCCAAAACAGGAGAGAACATTTTGAATCTGGAAGGTGTGGGGGCTGCCGGTGGGGCAGCTCTTCCCCTGGTACTTCTTAGCAATGCAACAATTTATAACGGATTTGAATGGATTTCCAAAGAGATGAATCTCGATTTTTATGTACGGAATGCGGATCTGGTTATTACCGGTGAGGGAAAAATCGATGAACAAACTTTTATGGGAAAAGGGCCGGGAAAGTTAGCCGCTCTTGCTAGAAAATACCGAAAAAAGGTCGTGGCCATTGCCGGAAGTTCAATCGTTGAAAATATCAGCCCTTTTGATGCCATTTTTACAATGGACAAGGGCAATGCATCATTGCAGGAACTGATGAGCAGACCCTATGAATACCTTAAGCAAACAGCCACCCGAGCGGCAAAAAACTTATTTCTTTGAAGGCATTTTGCTATGTTTTAGAATAGGAAAAAGGAATACTGCGGTTAAAATAATGACCGTGCCAGCATAAAATCCTGCCGACATTAATTCTGAGTCGCCAAAGATGGCAAAAGCCAATAAAATACCATATACAGGTTCTAGATTGGTTGTAAGAACCACGGTGTAAGCTGATAAAACATCCATTACTTTAACACTGGAAGCAAATGCATAGGCAGTGCAAACTACTCCAAGCAAAATGAGAAAAACCCAGTCACTCCAAATGGGATGGGGCATACCGGCTTGAAATGATCCGGTGCCTAACATAAACAAAGTGATGCCAATGAATCCCCCTCCCATTTCATAAAAGCTAATGACCAACGGGCGATGGCGTACAACCATCAATTTATTCAATACAGTGAACAAACCTGCCAGAAATGCGGACGTGAGGGCTGCAAGGATTCCTTTGAGGTGGTCCATCTCAAACCGGAAAATCAAATAAAGACCAAGGATAATGATAAGGCCGGTAAAGACTTCCAGCCATGCCAACTTACGTTTGGTTAGTGCGGGTTCCAGAAGGCTGGTAAATAAGGCAGTGGATGCAAGACAGCCCAGAGCAATTGAAATGGTGCTGATTTTTAGGGAATAAAAGAATGTAATCCAGTGAAAAGCAACTATTAACCCTATTCCGGTTAGGCGAAAAATAGTGGTTAGGCCTATATTTAATTTTCTTCCTCTCATTTTTAATAAAATACCAAGAGCCAGAAAGGCGATTAGCATTCGATACCAAACCAGTTGAATAGCATCTAATGTGATCAATTTACCAAGAATAGCTGTGAAGCCATAAATGAATACTACCAAATGTAGTTTCAGAAGATTGGTTGTTATCTTTTGCATATAGTGAAAAAAGTTAATTATCCTCAATGCTTAAAAGCGGGGCAAAAATGATTGTTTCCCATTGAATGAACAATGATCTTTCCCCTGTTTTGGTATAATTATTGATAGTATGTAAAAAGTTTGTAATATTCTGGTTTTTAACCCTTGACCTTCCTGAACTTAAAATTTGTGCTATGAAAAAGTCATTGTTTTTCGTCCTGCTGATAGTCTTGCCAGCATTGATATTGACCAGTTTCTCCATGGCCCAGTCGGTTGTGGTTCAAAGTGAGGTGGACAAAGCTCCTGTTTTTAAAGGAAAACCTAGGCAACTTGATCGTTTTTTGGAGCAATATATGAGCTATCCCAAGGAAGCCAGGATTGATTTAATTGAAGGGATGGTAGAAGTTTCTGCAATTATTGCGGACAATGGAAAATTATTGGAGCCGCAGATCACCAAAAGTGTAGATGCATTGCTGGATGCCGAAGCATTACGATTGGTAAGCCTTATGCAGGATTGGAAGCCGGCGCGAATCGATGGGGAAAATGTAAACTGTAAGGTTTTAATTAAAGTGCCTTTTAAGCTTTCGGAAGATACCAAGATGTTGATACAAACTCTCCATGATCACGGCTTGACGGAGAAAATGCCCTTGTTTGTTATTGATGGCAAGATCGTAAAAGAATACATCGAGGTACCCCATTACAATGTGAAGTCAGTTCGAGTACTGAAAGGGGAAAAGGCCGTGCAAAGATTTGGCGAACAAGCTAAAAACGGAGTGGTTATCGTTACCACTAAACGTGGAACCCCTCCTGTTTGGTAAAAGGATGTTTATGCCCGGTTCATCAGAATAATTCCAGAGTATTGAAAAAGAACCGGGCCTCTCTTTGTGCACTCGCCTCGCTATCGGAACCGTGAATGGCATTATGCCCTTTGTCTTGGGCAAACCTTTTGCGAATAGTTCCTTCTTTTGCTTCCCGAGGATCGGTGGCTCCTATTAATTCTCTGAAATCGGCTACAGCGTTTTCCTTCTCTAGGAGGGCTGCGACAATAGGTCCTGAGGAAATAAATTCAATCAGTTCATCAAAAAATGGTTTTTCTTTATGTTCGGCATAGAATAGTTGGGCTTTTTCAGGAGACAGTTGTACCATTTTTAGGCCAATAATACGAAATCCAGCTTTTTCAATGTGTGCCAATATTTCACCAACATGATTTCCTTTTATGGCGCAGGGTTTGATCATCGTAAAGGTGATGTTTTTCTTTATCATAATATTCAAATATTGGTTGTCTTTAAGATTATTTCAATTATGTCGCTGCGTTGTCGTTATTCTTTTGGATGTAAGTGTTATCCATCAGATATGTCAGACATTATCATGGAATTAATGCCAGTGCATTTGTCCTATTCCTAATACTCAAAACATACTCCCTAAGCATCCTCCATTCTTTGTTCTCTATAATCTTATCTCTCACAATTGTGTTGCTTTCTGGTTTGTTGTTGCAGACATAAAAATAATAATTTTTGTTTAAGTCGGGTTTTACTACCTTTGCATCTTTACTATATCTAATATATGGAAATAAGCAAAAATCAGATAAATAGCTTTAGAAAATGGTTGAAAAATGCCACTTCAATTGTATTAGTTCCTCATAAAAACAGTGATGGGGATGCTATCGGAAGTGTATTAGGGTGGTGGAATATTTTGATTAAGGAGGGGTTCGATGCCACGGTTGTGGTTCCCGACGAAGTTCCATCCAATTTGACGTGGATGAGTGGAGCTGATAAAATTGTTGTTTATCAGAATGATAAACCGAAAGGTGATTTGAAGTTGAAAGAGGCTAACCTTATCCTTTTTCTGGATTTTAATACCATCTCCCGGTGTGGTGATTTGTCGGATGTGATCAAATTGTTGAAAACGCCCAAAGTGATGATCGATCATCATCCATTCCCCGACCAAGAGTTGGCAAGCCTGCAGTTTTCCAATACATCGGTTTCATCCACTTGTGAGTTGTCCTTTCACTTGATTGAAGCAATGGGGTGGAAAGAAAAGGTGGATGTTAGTGCGGCCGAGTGTTTTTATTCTGGAATCATTACCGATACCGGTTCTTTAAGTTATAATTCTTCTCATCTTCATACTTACCGTGTTGTTGGCCAGTTGGTCGAAAAGGGTATTGATAAAGAAAAAATCCATAAAGAGCTGTTTCAGAGTAACTCTTTAAATAGAATGAAATTGTTGGGACATGTTTTGTGTCATAATTTAAAGGTGGTGGCTGACTTCTCTCTGGCATATATTACCATTTCGCAAGAAGAATTGGATAAACATTGTTATCGGCCTGGGGATACCGAGGGGTTTGTAAATTACCCTCTTGCCATAAAAGGAATTGATGTCTCCGCTCTTTTTACTGAAAAAGTAAAGGATAAATTTGTGAAAATTTCATTTCGGTCTCGATATGATATTCCAGTAAATCAATATTCGGAGCAGTATTTTTCAGGAGGAGGGCACCTTAATGCAGCAGGTGGAGAATGGCATGGAACGCTTGAGGAGGCAGTGGAACGTTTTAGAAAGACATTTCCCGAATTTTTGTCGCAGCTTTGATTTTATGGTATTGAATTTGCTATTCATCAATTTATGTAAACGAAGAATGATAGTTTATGAGTCCTTTTCCTATTGTCCGTAAAATTTTTGTTTCACTTCTTTTTATATCTGTTTGCAGTTGTTCTGGGTCGCAAAACAGAAGGGAAAGGGAGAAATCAGTGGAGATTCCTCTTGAAACATATATCAATATCAATAGAAAGTTGGTTGAGAGGGAACAAGAAACGATTGAAAAGTTTGTTGTTGAGAACCAACTTGATATGAAATCCACCGGAACCGGTTTGTGGTACCGTATTGATGACCCTGGCACCGGTGAATTGATAAGGAAAGGGGAAGTCGTATCACTGGAGTACACTATCAAACTGTTGGATGGTACTTTATGCTATGATTCTGAAGAGCTCGGGCCTAAAGAGTTTCTGGTTGGGAGGGGAGGCGTTGAGGCTGGACTTGAGGAAGGCATTTTAATGCTAAAAGAAGGGGCACGAGCCTCCTTTATTATGCCCCCCCATCTGGCACATGGTCTGATTGGTGATGATGGGAAAATTCCGTCCAGAGCTATTTTATTGTATAACGTCGAAGTGGTAGATGTAAAACATCAGTAATTAATCTATAACAATCAATTTGTACGCTTCAGTAAAAATCTTTTTTTTTGTATGATTGAAACGAGCATGGCAGAATTTTCTCAAACAAGAACATGTATCATAAAAGCCTTGCCATGTTGCATCAAACTAATTACAAAGAAAAGCTATATACTAATGCAAAATTAAAAACCTGAAAATGAAAAATATCACATTAAAACTGCTTTTAACTGGTTTTATAATAATGGCCTTGATCGTAATTCCTGCATGTGATGATGGCTATACCATAAATACCAAAAAGATGCTTGCTGAAGAAAAAGCATTGATGGAGGATTATTATTTTGACGTGGTTGATACTTTAAAAGAAGTAAGTTATAACATTGTTGATACAGCTGATGATAAAACATTTGTCTATTTTGAACTAAGACAAGGATCCGGTGATTCTGTTAAAGTAGGAAAAGTCGTGGGGTTTAGATATGTCTATTATGAAATTGCAAGTGATACGACGAATACTCCCTTTATCTATCCTTACGCCAGCAATTATCACTCCGATGACCCCTATATTTATACAGTAGGAAATACCAATACTTATCAGGGAGGAATATACCCGGGTATTGATCTGGCTTTGCGGAATATGGCCTACGGGACCAAAGCAAGGGTGTTCATTGGCTCCAGTCTTTGGACCAACGATTTTGTTCCCAGAGTCGTAGATCTGGAAGTAACTTATATTGAAAAATAAATTTTTATTTTTTTTCTGGTAACGCAACCAATTCTTCTCTTTTCCATCTTTGGGGAAATAGTTTTTTTTTGAGCGGATTGGCTCAAGATTTTATTGTTAAACTAAAGAAGAAGGAGAAGAAATCAATGAAAACTGTTTTTTTATTGACTGTTGTGTCTTGTTTATGGTTGTTTGTTTCCACTTCGTGTTTGGATGATGATGATTCAACGCCTCATTATCTTGAATTGGGAGTAACAGATTATGGACCCGATGATCAACCATTGGTTATTACCGATTCTGAAACGACCCTTCAATTAAGAAATTCACCTGTCGGTTTTGATTTTGATGATAGTGTCAGGGTGTTGATGAAGTATTCCATTATACAACCCGGGAGTGAAAATGACGTTTATGACTATTTGGCTGACGCTTTAAGTATCCAGGAAGTAGTTACCGATTCCATTTTGGTATTGGACCAGATTAGTCGGGATACCATAGGTTCGGATTATATATATATTGACCAGATATGGATTTCCGGTGGGTTTTTGAATTTGAGATTTGCTTTTTATGGAGATAATAAAACCCATGATATTAATATGGTGATTGACCCTGAAGAGCAAACCGATGATGAAAATAAGATTTATTTGCAGGTTCGGCATAACAAACGTAATGATAGCGAAGTAAGCCGTTATTGGGGGTTAATTAGTTTTTACCTTGATCCACTTCAGGTTGAGGGCCATGATAAAGTTACTCTAGTGTTTGAGAACCAAGGGTATTATGGACCTTTTGATGAAATTGAATTGGAATACGAATACTGAAGAAATATTCATAGTAATATGAAGCATCTGGAATAAGGATCAAAAAGCTGTTTTTAAACATTATTATCTTGGATTGAAAAGGGTATCTCATGCATGGGATGCCCTTTTTATTATTTCATCTTAGGGATTTAACCTTAAATTGCATTCAGAGTATTAAGTTTTTTTGTATTTCTTGACGGTGTTAAGTATTTGTAAAAAAAGCAAATTTGCAGTATTATTGCATTTGATTTTGAACATCGTGTCGTTAAAAAATGCTGTAATCTTTTTTGTGTGAGTGAACGACCTTACTTAGACCTTTATCCCAATTAATTTTGATTAAATTGATTTTTCCTATACTGTTTTAATTAGGGAGGTGTTTGTTTTACTGTTTAAATGAAACATAAAATAATTATGAAAAAAATTGCAATTGGAATTGATATCGGTGGTACTAATACTGTAATCGGTGCTGTGGATCAGGATGGTAATGTTATGGTAAGTCGATCGATGGATACCCCTAAACACGGAGACTTTGACAGATATATCGCTGATTTATCCGTTGAGATTAAAGAGCTTGTCAAGGCTTTAAAGTTATTGAATGAAGATATTAGCATTTTAGGGATTGGAGTAGGTGCTCCTAATGGAAATTATTATAACGGAACCATTGAGTATGCTCCCAATTTATCCTTTAATGGTGTCATTCATGTTGTGGATGCCCTTAAAAAGAATTTTCCGGAGTCGTACGCCATAGCGCTGACGAATGACGCCAATGCAGCAGCTATTGGGGAAATGGTGTATGGCGGTGCTAAGGGGATGAAAAATTTTGTCATGTACACCCTCGGAACTGGTGTTGGAAGTGGTGTGGTTGTGAATGGTGATTTGGTTTATGGTCATGACGGGTTTGCCGGAGAATGTGGACACACGATGTTGATTCCGGGAGGTCGCCTTTGTGGTTGTGGCGCCAGAGGCCATCTGGAAGCCTATTGTTCTGCCCCCGGCATGAAAAGAACGGCTTTTGAACTTATGGCCCATTATAATGCCGAAGATAGTTTGTTGGCGAATAAATCTTTTAATGAGTTAACATCTAAAATGATTTACGAGGCTGCGGTTGAAGGGGACAAAATAGCCAAAGAAGTGTTTGAAAAAACCGGTGAATATTTGGGGCAAGGACTGGCTGACACGGTGCACCATCTGGCACCGGAAGCTATTTTTCTTTTTGGTGGACCAGTTGCCGCAGGCGACTTTATTTTTAAACCTACTTACGAAAGCTTGAACCGACATTTATTGCCCATGTTTAAGGACAAGATTAAACTGTTACCTTCTCAATTAAAATCGGGTGATGCCGCTATTGTTGGGGCGAGTGCCCTGGTTTGGAAAGAGGTGGAAAGTTAACAGATCCTTTTTTTGTTTCGTATGGCCGACCATCAACAGTCGGCCTTTTTTGTTTTTATATTTTTAACTGATTTTTTGGTTCTAGCCTAGGGAATGATTATTTATTAATGGATTATTAAAAATAAATTTACATGTACAAGTGGCATGATTTTACATCTTTGTACGTATAAAATTAAAGGATAAAAGTGGATTATTCAATGAATCTTTTTCTTCTTTGTTTTGTTGATTATGTAGGTGTTATTGTATTTTCGGGAAAGGTAAAATCTTTAAAAATTTAATAGTTGAATAATCGAATTAAAGTTTTAAAAAACTGATTGTTGTTATTGACAAAAAAAATTAAACTTCTTTATTTTGATCCAAAATTAATATCCGTAAAATCAATCCTATGAAAAGAGAAATTTTTAAGTTTATTATTTTGTTTGCAATGGTTGCATGGGGATCTGCCAACGTTAGCTTTGGCCAGGGTTCAACCACAGCTTCTGTAACGGGTCGTATTACCGACCAAGATGGTAATCCATTGCCTGCTGCCAACATCACCATCACTCATGATGCCACTGGAACCACCTATGGCGGCGTTTCAGATGCTGAAGGCTTTTATCGGTTGCCCAACTTAAATGTTGGTGGCCCATATGTTTTAAAAGCTTCCTTTATCGGTTACAACCCTTTTGAAAGAGGAGATATCTACCTTTCCTTGGGACAAACTTTTAATGTTAATATTGTTTTGAAGGAAGAAAGTATTTCTTTAAATGAGGTAAGCATCGTTGCCACAATGGGCCCCGATTACAGTGTTTTTGACGGTAACCGGACCGGGGCAGAAACGGTTATTGGCAATGACCAGATTAATGCGCTTCCTACAGTGGGACGTGATTTGACCGATTTTACGCGTCTAACACCTCAAGCTTCGGTGGGGGATGAGGGCTTTCTAACCGTTGCCGGGATAAATAACCGTTATAATCAAATTCTAATTGACGGGGCTGTTAATAATGATGTGTTTGGGTTGGCCGCTTCTGGAACTAACGGAGGACAAACCGGTGCAAGCCCCATTAGTATGGATATTATTGACCAGTTTCAGGTTAATATTGCTCCCTATGATGTGCGTCAGTCGGGATTCGCAGGGGCCAGTATTAATGCCGTAACCAAAAGAGGAACCAATGCTTTCCACGGGACAGCTTACTACCTTTTCAGAAATGAAAATCTGGCCGGTAAAACACCTACCGATGACGATAATGCCGACCGAAAAAAACTAGATCCTTTTGATAACAAAACCAAGGGAATTAGTTTGGGCGGACCAATTATTAAAAACAAACTCTTTTTCTTTGCCAATGCCGAGCAAATGAAAGACGAAACGCCTCTGCCCTTTAACTTCTCAAATTATATTGGTGAGGCTTCTGAAGCAGAGATGGATGCGTTGGCAGACTATCTGAGGAATACATATGACTATGAGCCCGGTGAATATTTAAATAAGCAGAAGAAACTGGAATCTACCAAACTTTTTGGGCGCATTGACTGGAATATTAGCGATGTTCATAAATTAATGATCAGGCATAGTTATACAAAAAGTGAATTAACCGATGCCAGCGCTTCTTCGTCCTATACACTTGGGTTTTCAAATAATTATATGTACTTCCCGAGTATTACCAATTCAACTACTCTTGAATTGAAATCTAACTTTAATAATTATTCTAACGATCTGATTATTACCGGCACCTTTGTTCGGGATGACAGAGACCCGAACGGACAAAGCTTCCCTGCCGTTAGCATCTCGGACGGCGATGGCACCATATATTTCGGTTCGGAAGCTTACTCCACTGCCAATGAGCTCAATCAGGATGTTATTTCTATTACCGACAATTTTCAAATTTACAAAGGTAAACATACCATAACCATCGGGACAAATAATGAATTTGCCAGCGTTTACAATCTTTTTATGCGCAAAGCTTTTGGTGAATATCGTTTTGCTAGTATGGAGGATTTTTATAACGGTATGGCTTACCAATATGAGCGTGGTTATTCACTGGTAGATGATGTGATAGGCGATGGTTCGGCGGCAGCAGCAGATTTTAATATTCTTCAACTGGGATTGTATGGGCAGGATGAATGGCAAATTTCCAATGATTTTAAGTTAACCTATGGGATTCGTTTTGATATGCCGCTCTTTTTAACCGATCCGCCAGTCGATGAACATTTTAATAGCGAAACCATCCCTATGCTGGAAGCTGCCGGTTGGGATCTGGAAGGGGCTAAAACCGGTAATATGCCTAAATCTCAGATCCTCTTTTCGCCTCGTGTGGGATTTAATTATGATGTTTCCGGTGATGAACAGACCCAGTTAAGAGGGGGTGTTGGTATTTTTACCTCACGTTTGCCCCTTGTTTGGCCGGGGGGAGCTTTTACCAACAGTGGTGTTGTGATTGGCGGGGTTTATCAACAACGTCAGTACTGGAATGGTGTTACACCTGATATCCCTTTTAATGCAGATTGGCAAACTCAGTATGACAATAGCTATTTCGGGGGAGAAGATTTACCTTATAGTGGACAGATAGACCTGTTTTCAGAAGATTTTAAATTTCCTCAGGTTTTCAGAGCTAACTTGGCGGTGGATCAAAAATTGCCCTGGGGGTTGATTGGAACGTTAGAAATGATCTATTCAAAAACGCTGAATAATGTTATCTATTACAATGTAAATGTATCGCCCGAACCGGAGTTTTACTTAACCGGTGCTGACAATCGTCCCTATTACAGCAGTGATAAAATTGATGATTCCTATACGAGAATCATGCTGGGTACCAATACCAATAAAGGATACGCTTATAATATTACTGCTCAGTTGCAGAAACCTTTCGACAATGGATTGACTGCCAGTATCGCTTATACTTATGGCCATTCAGAGACCATGAATGATGCTACGTCTTCCCAAAACTCTTCCCAGTGGAGATATATGGAAACCGTTAACGGCCTCAATAACCTCGATTTAAGTCGATCCGATTTTGATCTGGGGCATAAAATCAACGGCTATATTACTTATACAGTGGAGTATCTAAAACATTTGAAATCTACTTTTAGCCTTTACTACAACGGCCAAAGCGGAATGCCTTTTAGTTATTCCTATAACGATAATGGTGGTGTTAATGGGGAAGGAGAAAATGAAGGTAACCTGATTTATGTGCCGGCATCTAAAGATGAAATCGTCTTTGCCACCGGTGATGGCCTCCCTTCTGCCGATGAACAATGGGATAATCTGAATCAATTCATCCAAAATGACGATTATTTAAGCGAGCGTCGGGGCAAATATGCCGAAAGAAACGGCGCCAGAGCCCCTATGTCTCATATTTTTGATTTTAAATTTGTTCAAGATGTTTGGGTCAATGTCAGCGGTTCTAAACAGACCCTTCAGTTTACCATCGATATTTTTAATGTGGGAAATTTATTGAATAAAGATTGGGGACGCCGTTACTACGTGCCCTATGGCAATTCCACTATCATTAATTTTGAAGGCTTTGCCGCTGATGGGACTACCCCTACCTACAGTTTTTCCCGTGATGGGGATTATGAGCCATGGAACATTGATGATTCGGGTCTTAACAGTTCCAGATGGCAAGCTCAAATCGGAATTCGTTATAAATTTTAATTTATTGAATCCGATGAGTCATTTGTTATAATCTTTTTTTTATTGTTCCTGACATTTGAGATAAGTACATATGTTAATCTAGATAAAAAGTCATCATGGAAGATTTTTCATGGTGGCTTTTTCTATTGTAAATAAAGTTCATTAATCTTATACCATGTCAGAGAATAATTAGTGAAACTGGTTGTTGATTCAATTACATAAACAATTATAAATGATCAAAAATAGAAATTTGTGTATTTTCTTTCTCGGTTTGTCTTTGCTTTATTCTTGTTCTTTCAAAAAACAAATGGAGAGTGGTGATGAACGTCGAGGATATGTGGTCATGTTATCATTGGACGGGTTTCGTTGGGATTATTCAACAATGTATCATACACCTGTTTTGGATTCCATTGCACAGAATGGCACCAAAGCAAAAACTTTAATCCCAAGTTTTCCAACCAAGACATTTCCGAACCATTATAGTATTGTTACAGGGCTATATCCCGACCATCACGGACTTATTAATAATAATTTTTTTAATACGGCGATAGGTAGGGAATATAAAATTTCTGATCGAACGGCAGTGCAGGACCCACGTTTTTACAAAGGAGAACCTTTCTGGGTTACCGCTGAACGGCAGGGTGTTAAAACGGCTTCTTACTTTTGGGTAGGTTCCGAAACTTCCATTAAGGGCGTTCATCCTTCTATTTGGAAAGAATATGATGGTAGGATTTCCTATGAACAACGCATCGATTCGGTCATTGCCTGGTTGCAATTACCTTTGGAACAACGTCCCAGACTTATAACCTTATATTTTGATCAGCCGGATAGGGTGGGGCATCAATATGGTCCTGAATCTATTGAAACCAAAGAGGTCGTTGAACGTTTAGACAGCCTAGTTGGGGTATTTTGTCAAAAAAAGAACCAACTATCCATCGCTGATTCCATCGATTTCATTATCGTTTCGGATCATGGCATGGCACCGACTTATAAAGAAAAAGCCGTTGCATTGAACCGTTATATCCCTTCGGATAGAGTTAATTATTATGGCAGTAATCCGATTTTTCTCCTTGAACCTCAAGAGGGGTTTGTTGATTCTGTTTATACCGTACTTTCACAGGTTGAGGGATTAAACGTCTGGCAGCCGGATGAGATACCGGATTCGCTGCATTTCGGTACGGATCCTAATATTTCATCTCTGATTGTTTGCGCCAAACCGGGTTGGAGCATTTATCGCGACTCTCTTCAATTTTCTGATGGCGGAACTCATGGTTATTCTCCTTACTTCTCAGATATGCATGCCATATTCTACGCCATTGGGCCTTCTTTTAAACAGAATTATATGCATCCTTCATTCGCTAATATTGAGATCTACAACTTGATTTGTGCTTTATTAAATCTGGAACCCGGTCCCAATGATGGAGAACTTTCTCATATCTCCGCAATGATAAATTATTAAAAATTTTGCTTATAATATTTCAATTTATTATCTTGCGTCCAATTACAATTAGAGGTAGTTATAGTTATGAGAATGTTAAATCTTAAATTTTGGTGGTGGCCATTAATCAGCTCGTTAGAGGTGGAATAGGCCGTTATGATATAGATCGAATTAAATTTAAAACCGCAGGCATTCCACCTGCGGTTTTTTGTTTATTGGGGAATTGTGTTTTAGTAGTTTTAATTATATCTGTAAGATTCGGTTTAAAAAAAATTTTACTTAACTAAAAGATTAATAAACTAGTAATTATGTCAGAAAGTTATTTGAAGAAGTATCCGACCAAAGAAGGATTCTACAAGGAGTATGGTGGCGCCTTTTTACCACCGGCCCTGGAAGAGGAAATGAAGAAAATTACCGATGCCTATTTTGCCATCAGCAAATCACATAATTTTATTTCGGAGCTCAGAAGCATTCGGAAGCATTATCAGGGACGGCCAACGCCCGTTTATTATTGCAACCGGTTGTCGGAAAAATATGGTGGGCGAATTTATCTGAAGCGCGAAGATCTAAACCACAGTGGGGCGCATAAATTGAACCATTGCATGGGCGAAGCTTTGTTGGCCCGCTATTTGGGCAAGAAAAAACTGATTGCTGAAACCGGTGCCGGTCAGCACGGTGTGGCTCTGGCTACGGCTGCTGCCTACTTCGGACTGGAATGCGAAATCCATATGGGAGAGGTGGATATTGCCAAGGAACATCCTAACGTGGTGCGTATGGAAATCCTTGGCGCCAAGGTGGTACCGGTATCCAAAGGATTAAAAACGCTTAAGGAGGCTGTAGATTCTGCTTTTGAGGCCTATTTAAAAGATCCCGTAAATACCATCTACTGTATTGGTTCTGTGGTTGGCCCGCATCCTTTCCCAATGATGGTACGTGATTTCCAGCATGTGGTGGGCGTGGAAGCCCGTGAACAGTTTTACGATATGACAGGTGAGTTGCCCGACAGTGTGGTTGCCTGCGTTGGAGGGGGAAGTAACGCCATGGGTATTTTCTCAGGCTTCATAGATGATCAGGAAGTGGCCCTGTATGGTGTGGAACCAGGAGGCCGATCCATGAAAACAGGAGATCATGCCGCTACCATGATGAAAGGGAAACCCGGTATCATTCATGGCTTTAAGTGTTATTTGCTGCAGGATGAAGAAGGGAATCCCAGTCCGGTTTATTCGGTGGCGAGTGGTCTGGACTATCCGGGGGTAGGCCCCGAGCACAGTATGCTCAAGGATATTGGACGAGTTAACTATGATATGGTAACCGACAAAGAAACAATTGATGCCTTTTTTGAGTTGAGCAGGCTTGAAGGGATTATTCCCGCTTTAGAGAGTGCTCATGCTGTGGCCTATGCGCTCAAACTGGCACAGAAAGATCCACGCAAATCGGTGCTTGTCAACCTTAGTGGAAGAGGGGATAAGGACATTGACTTTGTGGTGGAACAGTATGGTAAAGAGTATGGAATTGAATAACCACAACTCCAGGATTATTCCCTTTGCATCGAGATAAAGTGTTGATAATGCTATGATTGATGGTGGCCCCTCAGGCACATAGACTTTTATGCCGGTAGGGGCCCCATTATTTATTGTAGGAGCAAATGGATCAATGGTGGAAAGGTTAGGTTTTAAATATAAAGGGAACTGGCTTAAGTTTAACTGGTAATAGCCCTATTTCCCATTCCAACGCAATTCCTAATACAGTTTATTCATCATCTTTGTTTTTTCAAAAGCATATCCATCTTAGCAGCTTCTTTTTTCATGTCGAGACGCAGATAGATATTTTTCAGATATTTAATATAGGACTGTTTTTCCGGGTCATCCTGATGTAATGATTTGAATATCTCCCTACTTTGTCGATACAGCGAAGATATTTTTTTTAGCTCTCGTTTCAAATAGACATAGGCCGTATAATTGGGGTCTTTATTGTATTTGCTCATTTCCGCTTTATACCACTTCTCGGCACTTTGATATATATCTTTACCTTTCCATTCGAGCGCCGGTTTAAAATCGGGATATTTTTCCAGCAAACTGTTACAGGTGGTTCTGGCATCGTCGGTCTTACCCGTTGCATCAAGGGCCTTAACCTGCAAAAAGAGCATTCTGGGATCTGACAAAGGGGGCATGTTACGACTTCTTTCCAGAGCTTTTTCATATTCTTTTCTTTCCATTTCAATGGAAAACAGCTTTTGACCAATTTTATTTTTCAACTCTTGAGAATCTATTTTGTCCCAGTATTTGGTCCACAGCTGATATTCTTTTTCTATTTGTCTGTTATCCTCATAAACTTTCCCCAACATTTCCACTGCTTCCAGGTCGTCGGATCGGTCGATCCATTCGGTGAGTAATTCCTCAGCAAGAGGATAGCGTTGCAATTCAACAGCCGATTGAGCAGCTATTTTGAGGTAGTCAGTCTCAACGGTGGTGCCATGCGTAGTATGATAGTTTTTTATATTTTCGAAATGAACCAATACTTCAGAATAATGGCCCTGCTCAAAGGCACTTTTTAAGGATGCCTGGTTTGTCTGAAGTTGTTTTAATGGGTTACATCCGGCTAAAATGGCTGGAAGCAATAGGGTTGCGATTAATTTGCGTATTTTCATGTTTGCGATTTTTTCTGTATTTAATTGAAGATATTTGAACAACAAAAATAGCATGGTACTTTAAGCAAAGCAAGTTTCGCGGTAAAGCTTTTTGAAAAGGAAAGATAATTGGAATCCAATCTATAAGAAGTCCAGAATTTTAGGGGCATATTTTGTTTTAATCCCAAAGGATACAAGGAAAATAAAAAAAATTTCTTTCGCCTATTTCATGGGCTGTTTAATGGTTCAGCAGCCTTCCTAATGGTGGCTCATTTCCATAGAGGCTCAGGTGTTATGGGGGAGATGATTCTAATCATTGTCTCGTAGTTTCCCGAAAACTGTTTAACATGCTATTTCCACGCTGCAGTTACCAACCAATTATTCATCCTCTATGTTGTTGGGTTAGTCGTCATGGCGGGTGTATTCGTGAATACTTTTCGCCATGCTGGGCGGAATAATATGGAAGGGGCCGACAGAAAAAATTCCGTCTAGAATTATTTTTGAGAGAAAGCAAGGTCGTGTTGTGGCTTTTCGGATGTAAATGAGTTAGATATCTGATGTTTATTGGTGGTAGTAGCATTATGTGACGCAGGGCCCCCCGGCATTTTGTTTGGGAAAAGGGTAAAATATCTTTACAAAGATTGCGGGGAATGCCACAAAAATTATATTTTTGCAACGCGAAAGCAAAAACAGACACGGGTGTAGCTCAGTTGGTAGAGCACTGGTCTCCAAAACCAGGTGTCGGGAGTTCGAGTCTCTCCTCCCGTGCGTATTTTAGGAGAGTTGGCCGAGTGGTCGAAGGCGCACGCCTGGAAAGTGTGTATACGCCAAAAGCGTATCGAGGGTTCGAATCCCTCACTCTCCGCAGTAAAAATTAAGGCCTGTAAGTCATTACTTACGGGCTTTATTTGTGTATATGGGAATTTATTGGTTTCCTGAAACCTTCCTGCAGCGATGTAATGGCCTCCAGAGTGATTTGAAACCTTCCTGCAGTGATGTAATGGCCTCCAGAGTGATTTGAAACTTTGCTGCAGTGATGTAATGGCCTCCAGAGTGATTTGAAACCTTCCTGCAGTGATGTAATGGCCTCCAGAGTGATTTGAAACCTTCCTGCAGCGATGTAATGGCCTCCAGAGTGATTTGAAACCTTCCTGCAGCGATGTAATGGGTTCCGCACCTATTCGAAACCTCGCTGCAGTGATGTAATGGGTTCCGCACCCATTCGAAACCTTGTTCTGATTTCAAGTGTGAAATTTATCATTTTGCCAATTGGCAGGGTTGTTTTTAATATAGTTTGTTATTTTTTGAAATGATTGTTTGTTTCTAATAATATGGTCGTAATATCGGGGTTGCCATGCAAAATTGGGATGAATTTGACGGGCGTTTTGGGTTACGGCAGATTTGAAACCACGAATGATGGATGCCAAATTTTTGGATTGGGGCCCGAATTGGTTCATGGGATGATTGGTTTTACCGGTATTGTCGGTTTCGGCGGTTTCGTCGGTTTCGCCGGTAGAGACGCAATGCATTGCGTCTCTACGTTGCGTTTCCCGTTGCGTTTCCCGTTGCATTCCCCGTTGCATTTCCCGTTGCGTATTGTATTGATTTTCCCCGATGCCAATAATGGCGTGAAAATGGTTGGGCATTACCACATATTCGCCCATGAACAAATTCATATCAGGGCGCATTTTGAATGTTTTCAACCATTCGGCATTAACAATTTTCCCAATGGCAGATAATTTCATCACCCCGTTTAAAATTTTCCCAAACCAACAAATCCGGTTTTTTGTGCAAATGGTAACAAAATAGGCTGCATTCCATCTGTAATCCCAAAAGGGGGCGCGGGCAGAGGCAATGCGGTATTTGTTGTTGTATTTTTCCATTTTTCTTATTGTTGTTGAGACGCTATGCTTTGCTGTTGTTGAGACGCTATGCTTTGCTGTTATTGAGACGCCATGCATGGCGTCTTTACAGCTTTCAGTTTGGGCTGTTGTCTGTTTTGGACATAAGTGTCTACCATATTGTAGCTTTTTCCCGGCTTTTCAGCCAGGTTTGGTTAATGTCTTTTTCTGCAAGAACTTCCTTAATTCAATTCATGACCGATAGATTGATGTCTTTCATATTACACTTTTTCCGTCGGTTAAAAGCTGCTAAAGCTGGAGTTATCGCGTGCGTGGCTCCTTTTTTCATATTTGAGATCCCGCAACATACTGCTGTTAACGGCAATGGTGAAAAAGTAGGATTTGTAGGTTCCGATCGGTACAAGATTAAAACTCATATTCCAGCAGTGCAAGTCGCGATTAATACGGAAATTGGTATGAGAGAGCTTTTTGTCGTCGAAGCTATATCCCGAAGAAAAACTTACCGACCATTTCTTTGTCAATTCCACATTACCGCTCAGACTAACATCGGCAGTGACCTTTTTGTTGTAGGCCATTTTTTCGACATTAAAATCATCCTGAAGGACTCTCATATTGTAGTTTAAAGAGATATTCCAAGGCATGGAGAATTGGGCATACTCCGCCGTTTGTTGAAGGCCTGCGGGTGGCTCTTGATCGGGCATGTTGTTATTCAAATTATCCCGTGGAGGTTGTTGATCGGGAAATTGGTCCATTGGGTCTTGGTCTTGTTGGTTTTCTTTCTTTTTCTGGAATGTTTTAGATCCAAAGTTGAGGCCAAAACTCAAACTTGCGCTTTCCATTCGAGCAATTTTTCTTTTATCTTTCCACAGCAAACGGTTTACTCTAACGGGATTGCCGCTTTCATTCAGCTGAATGGTGTAGGGGTCAAAAATGGCACTAAAATTAACGGAGGTTCCAAATAACTTAGTACGTCCACTCATGTTTATTTTTGACCAGTTCATTGAGTCGGCCAGGAAATTATAGGAGGTACTAAAATTCAGGGACTCTAACAGGGATATTTTTTTAAATCCGGTTGAGTCCTTTCTGCTTTTAACCTTCATTTCCAAATTGTTGTTCAGCCCAAAACTCATAGAGCCGGATTCTCCTTTTCCCGGAGAGCCGTAAAGGGATCCTTCATAGATTGAATATTCATAATCTTTAATGGTATCATTTTTCTGGTCGTAATATTGAAACCACTTATAATAGCCATATTTGGGGTCACCAAAGTCGGGACGATAAGACATGCTGATTGATGGCGTCATCATATGCCGGATGGCTTGTACGGCATCACCAAAAAGCCATCTTGAGGGTCGGAAAAAGGTGTATAATTTAGTTTGTGTGCCTACAGAAAAGCTGTAGTCATAGACTCTGTTAAACCCCTGTATGGTGTCCGAAACAACAATGGATTGACTTTCTTCGTCATAAGCTTTTCTGATGGATTTAAAATACCAGCGTTCTTTGTAGCTAAAACTGGGTGATAGCGTGAAAAAACGGAAAAGTTTAAAATTCATACTTACAGGGATGCTGTGTTGAATGCCGTTTTTCCAATCGCGAGACAGACTGGATTCAAACAACTCACTTTCTTTGGTTGAAATCCTATTGCTGGTATTCCCGGTATAACTTAAGCTGACTTTTTCATACCAGCGCTCATCCGATCCAATTTTATTTTTACGTTTGAAAGGATAAATACGGCTCATGGTAAGAGTAAGGTTGGGCATGGTAAGATCAATCGTCGTATCCCGGCTATTTTGTGAATGTTGGACGTTGGCAGACAAGTTAAAGGGACTGTCCGGCCATTGACGGGAGTACGATATACTGGATCGCTTGGTGTTGGTGGCGAGCTTTACAGGATCAATGATGCTTCCCACATTGTTTCGGTCGAAAGAGCTCGTGGAAAAGTTGACACTGGCCGAAAACCGACTGTAGGGATTGGCCTTGGAGTCCTGACTGTGCGACCAGCTAAGCGACAAATCTTTGCTTTTACTATAGTCGGGCAATTCCTTTTCGCTGGTTACATTGGTAATGTATTGAAATTTAAAGCTTCCGGAAAATTTGTATCTTTTTTTGTAACGGGATGCCACTCTGGTACCCCACGAAAGGTTGGAATAGATATCCCCGGTGAGGGAAAGATCAAAATAATCACTTGCCGCCCAGTAATAACCTCCATCTCTGAGGAAGAACCCTCTACTGCTCTCTTCTCCGTAGGACGGAACAATAAATCCGGAGCTGTAGGACGAGGTGCTGGGCACAAACCCAAAAGGAATACCCACGGGCATGATCACATCTTCAACAACCAGATAGGCCGGCCCGGTAATAATTTTTTTCCCCGGAATCACTTTGGCCTTGGTCATGTTCAGATAAAAGTGCGGATGATCATGGTTGGTACAAGTGGTATACTTCCCGTTTCTCAAGCAATAGACATTTTCTTCGGTCTTTTTGGCCCGCTGGCTGACGACATATCCTTCCCCTTGTTCGGTAACAACATGTTCAATAATGGCCTTTTCTGTTTCGAAGTTGTATTTGATCGACCGCATCGTGTATTCGCCACTGGGGTCTTTAAATACCGGTAGGCCTTCTTCATTTCCCAATGAATCAATTCGGCCGGTGGCATAAGCCAAATTGCTGTCAAGATCTAACTCAATTTTGTAGGCTGTAAGTAAAACCTCCTGATAACTGACACTGGCATCTCCAAAAAGAAAAACTTTACCTCCCGAAAAAGTAATGGAGTCCGAAGCTGAATATTTTACTTCTGCATCTAAAATAGGACTTCTTGATTGGGCTTGAAGGGTATCGGTATCCGACCGAAGAGAGTCGCTATTACTAATGGTGACTAAAGAGTCGGTCTGAACAATCAATGAAGGATGACCAGCAAAGGTTATTTTGGGAGATAATAAAGCAATAGCCAGAAGGATGCTCCATCTCAATAGTAATGATGTATGTTGGTGTATTTTTGTCGCCAAGATATACGTGCTCCTATTATTTTATTTCCAAAACAGCACAAAAATAAGCTAAAAAAAGGTCTTAATAGAGTAAAACGGTCGCAAAATTGAGACCATTTTGCCACTCAGGGAATAAGTTTTTTTATTTTTGGGATGGTATTTGTTGCGAAAACTCTCAAATTTGTAGGAAAATTAGGCTATTAGTGAGAGATAAAATATTTTCGTGCATGGTTTTTTTCGTCGGTGGGCAATAATGTCATCCGAAAATATGATGGATCCGATTTGAAATGAGCATGGGTGGAAAGTTTGTCACAACAATGATATATAATGCATATATTAAGGGCATGTGAGTTTTTCTTAATGTTAACAACCATTGGTGAAAGGTTTGGGAAAGGCTTTATACGAATGAAACGAGCATGACAACGTAGGGTTGTAACAACCAGAAAATGTATAAAATTTAAGATCATGCAAGTTTCATCAGAACAATGAATTAAACAAATTTTATACGGATGAATATGTTAGTAAACAGATGGCTGTTTTGTTCCTTTTTATGGTTTTTGTCACTCTTATCGTTTGGGCAGGGCACAGAGGCTGAACGTTTTCAACTCAAGACGGTGGTGATTGATCCGGGACACGGCGGAAAGGATACTGGTGCTGTAGGCCGACAACATAAGGAAAAGGATATCGTATTGGATATAGCCTTGAGGGTGAAAGATTATTTAAAAAAGTACTTGCCTGAACTAAACGTGATAATGACGCGCGAAAAGGATGTGTTTGTGCCACTTGATGAGCGGGCCCGTATTGCCAATGAGAATGATGCCGATCTTTTTGTCTCTATCCATGCCAATTCCATTCGCAATTCCAGAATATATGGCGCCGAAACTTTTGTTTTGGGATTGCACCGTTCGGAAGAGAACCTGGAAGTTGCGAAGAAAGAAAACTCGGTGATTGTGTTAGAAGATGACTATAAAGCCAAATACGAAGGTTTTGATCCCAATTCTACGGAGTCGTACATCATATTTGAGCTGATGCAAAATGTGTATCTGGATCAAAGTATAGGCTTTGCCTCAGCGGTTCAGGACCAATTTAAAAACCGAGTTGGACGTTACGATCGTGGTGTAAAGCAGGCAGGCTTTTTGGTTTTAAGGGAAACCGCCATGCCCGGGGTGTTGGTGGAGGTAGGGTTTATCAGCAACAGGAGCGAAGAGCGTTTTATGGCATCGGAAAGCGGAAAGGTTTATTTGGCATCTGCCATTTTCAGAGCTATCAGAGATTATAAAGAGCGGTTTGATGCCAGAAATTCCAATTTGATTGTTCAAAATTCCAATGACAATGCAGGGGATGAGCAATCCCATTTTAACGATCAGAGCGGGAAGGTTCTGTATCGTATTCAGATAGCCAGTTCACCAAAACCCATAAATAGAAATGAAGAGCCATACAATTTGTTTGATAATATTTGGGAATATAAAGAAGGAAATTATTATAAATATACTACAGGACTTTCTTACAGTCAGGAGGAGATCCAAAAGTTGCTTCCCAGGATAAAAGAAGTGATTCCTGATTGTTTTATTGTGGGGTTCAAGGATGGTGAGAGAATAATTCCCTGAAAAATAACGAACATAAGCATATTGAACTAAGGAGGTGAGATAAAAAAGGAGAATTTTATTTGCTTCCTTGTCCTGAATTGTTTTTTTTGACCAATTGAAACGAGCCTGACAAAGTGAGTTTGTCGCAACAAGAAGATGTCAAAAAATACAGCGGCAGAAGTACACAGGCAGAAGGAGGTATTAGTGAAAAGTCAATAGTCATTAGTATTGATTAAGTTAAGGACTGTTGAATAATGACTAAAACCTAACTTTGATTTACACTCTGATAATGAGTTTAATAAAATTTATACGAATGAAGAAGGAATACAAAATCGCCATAACAGTAATTTCAGCCCTAATTCTTTTGATATGGGGTTTAAATTTCTTGAAAGGGAAAGATCTATTCAGCACGGGCACCACTTTTTATTGTGTTTATCCCGATCTTGAGGGTATTACCAAAGCCAGTCCTGTATATTATCATGGTTATAAAGTTGGATCGGTAAGGGATATTGAGTTTTATCCGGAACGTGAAGAAAAATTTATTATAACCCTTTCTCTTGAAAAGGACTTACCTGTTTATAAGAGTACGGTTGCTCAGATTTATAGTTTTGATATTATGGGAACCATGGCCATTCAACTATTAGATGGGCCTCGTGATGCCATGCTTACGCCGGGTGACACCTTGCAAACCAGTATAAAGGAAGGTATTTTTGATCAGGTGACCACTACGGTAATGCCCATAAAAGATAAAGTAGAATCGTTGATGGTTAAAATAGACTCCGCCATTTCAGGGTTAGTCAATGTGCTTTCCGAATCCAATAATCAAAGCTTGTCTGAAGGGATGAATAGTTTTGCCCAAACCATGAAGAATCTGGAAAATATCTCGGAACAGATGAAAAGGGCGGTGGCCGACGGTGGCGCTTTGCAAAATTCCATGGCCAACCTGGACACCCTATCAGGAACCCTGGCACAACAGAAGGAGTCCATTGCAACGACCATTGATAATGCGGCAGCCTTTAGCGGTGAATTAAAGCGATTAAACATCAATGGGCTTGCCGAGAGAATGGATTCCAGTTTAACTATTCTGAATGATATGCTGGCACAAGCCAGAGACGGCGATGGAAGTCTGGGAATGTTATTGTCGGATGAAGGACTTTATTACAATTTGCTGGATGCATCGGCCAATCTGAACCGTTTGTTGGAAGATGTCAGGGAAAATCCACGACGGTATTTAAAGATTTCGGCCATTGATTTTGGTAAGGAAATTAATATCAAGGTTGATGATGAACAAGCAAAAAATGCTCAAATAACCTATAAAGTGAAAGTGGCAGAATCTGACAAACCTCTTGAAATAAAGAATCAGATGATTCGGAGCAAGTATCGGATCATGGAGAATAAAGATGGTAAGAAATATACTTACACGGTGGGAGAGACATCTTCGTATCAGGAGATAAAAGGGATATATGACCAGGTTATTTCACTCTATCCCCAATCGCAAATTATGGCATTCAAAAAAGGAAAAGCGATAAGATTGATCCGGGCATTAAAACTTTCGCAAGAAAAAAACTAAATATTTTGTTAAGTAAGTTGAGTAAAAAAAAGAGCTCGGAAAATTATTTGACGAACAAAACAAGAATTTTTGATTTTGATATCAATGTCCAATCCTTCAATGTATTGTGTCTGTTAATTGAATGTTAACATTTTGATTTAGTTGTTGTTGTTCAATGTGTTAGAAGTGGTTAATTTCAGTAGTTTGAATATTAACCGTATAAGGTGTTTTTCAAATTTTCAACCCTTTAGCCATTTTTTTTTCCAGTTTTTTTTAGCAAATTTTGTGGTAGATGGTATTTAGTTTATTAACATATTGCATAAAATGGAAGGCGTAGAAACAAAACTGAATCATAAGCAAGTGTGGTCTGAGTGTCTGAATTACATACAGGCATCCATCCCAGTGAACGATTTTCGAACCTGGTTCGAACCCATTGTCCCGTTGAAACTGGAGAATAAAGTGCTTACTATTCAGGTGCCAACCTACTATTTTTATGAATTCATTGAAGAGCAATATATAAAGCTTGTCAGTAAAGGGCTCAGAGAAGTCATTGGAGCAGGTGCCAAACTGGAATACAGTGTGGTTATGCAGCGTCCTTCCTCAGCTTCGTCGGGTCAGAGTGTTAATTATCCGCAGGCATCGGATCATCATGACCTAAGAAATCGTGCCGTTGATAAAAGGTACAACAGGGAAGAGCAACCCAAAATCCGTAATCCCTTTATTATACCAGGTGTCAAAAAACTCAATATTGACCCCCAACTGAATCGGGAGTATACCTTTGAAAATTTTGTTGAAGGGGATTGTAATCGTTTGGCTCGATCGGCCAGTGAGGCGGTCGCTAAAAATCCCGGTAAAACGGCCTTTAACCCTTTATTTCTATACGGCAATAGTGGTTTGGGGAAAACCCACCTTGGGCAGGCCATTGGGATAGAAGTAAAGAAGCGTTTTCCTGAGAAGACAGTACTTTATGTTAGCGCCAACAAGTTTACGACACAATATACCGATTCGGTTGCCCATAACGCTGCCAATGATTTTATGCATTTTTATCAGATGATCGATGTTTTGATTATTGATGATATTCAAGAATTGGCAGGAAAAGTTGGTACGCAAAATACCTTTTTTCATATCTTCAATCACCTGCATCAATCCGGGAAACAGCTGGTTCTTACATCTGACAAACCACCCGTTGCATTGCAGGGGATGAAAGAGCGCCTGCTTTCTCGTTTTAAGTGGGGGTTGCCGGCTGATTTGCAGTCACCTGATTTTGACACCAGATTGGAGATCTTGAATAATAAAATAAATAAAGACGGCATTCGTATTTCCGATGAAATTGTGCACTACATTGCTGCCCACATTACCGATAATGTACGTGAGCTTGAGGGGGCTTTAATTTCGTTACTGGCTATGTCTACACTGAATAAAACCGAAATTACTTTTGATATAGCTCGTAGTGTGGTGGACCGATTGGTGAATAAACCTCATAAGGATATTTCCATCGATCAGATATTAAATAATGTTTGTGACTATTATGGGATAAAACCTGATCTTCTTCAATCCAGAAGTCGAAAACGGGAAATTGTTCAGGCTCGGCAAGTAGCCATGTATTTTTCCAAGAATATGACCAACTCTTCCCTTTCAGCTATTGGGGCCGTTATTGGAGGCAGAGATCACGCTACTGTTTTACATGCCTGTAAGGCGGTAAAAAATCTTAAAGAAACCAATACCGATTTTAAGCATCAGCTGAAAGAAATTGAGAGTTTAATCCGAAAATAGAATTGAGAAGAGCGAAATTTTGTTTTCCCATGGTTGGGGAAATCGAAACGTTGGGTCTTATTCTATTTAATCATTTCAGTTTGTAATATTAAGAATCCCCGATAATATTTCTATATTATTGGGGATCTTACTTTTGTAAATTATGGTCAGAAAATTTTATTAAAAACCATATCTTTGGTTCTTTCTTTGATGGACAGTTTGAATCACGAAATAGACCATGTAAAACCGTCACGACCTGTCCTGATGTATAGTGAATTCTAGTATGTAAGTAATTTCACGCGGGTTCTTTTTGCATGTTCCGATACATTGGAGAAGAATAAAGAACCATTGAGTTATATAATTTTATACGAATGAAACGAGCATGACCATGTGAGATTGTCACAACAAGAACATGTGTAAACGAATGGTCATGCGAGTTCCATCATACCAATGGATTAACCAATTTTTATACGGATGAAAAACTTTTTAACGCGAGTCTTGTATTTAGTGATAGTTGGACAGCTGTTGTGCTGCATGACTTCTCTTAATGCGCAAAATAGTGAAGCAACGGGAAGACGTATTATTATTGATGGGAAAGAGTTTTTTCTTCATGTTATTCAAGGTGGAGAGGGACTCTATTCCATAGCTAGGCAATATAATGTTTCGCAGCAGGAAATACTGGAAGCCAATCCCCGACTGGAGGGCCAATTGCAAAAAGGACAAATCCTACGAATTCCTGTTATTGTGGGGCGGAACTCCAACGATGACGAGCTCAAAAAATCCAGCCGTTTTATTCTTCATACCATAGAAAAGGGACAAACGGTTTGGTATATTTCTCAAAAATATGGCGTAAGGGTTGAAGATATTTATCGGAACAATCCCGGCAGCAGACAAGCGCTCATAGTGGGTAGTATTATTAAAGTACCTGTTGTCGAAAACCGCTCTGTTTCGCCGACTCAAAGCATCGATGACGGCTTTTTAATCTATGAAATTAAACCGGGCGATACGCTCTACTCTCTTTCTCATCAATATGGTGTAGGGATCGAGGATATCCTTCAATACAACCCCGGTGTGCGAAACGGAATTCTGGTTACGGGATCACTGATACGAATTCCGGTCAAAAAGCAGGAGACTCGGGGTCAGGGTACAGTATCTTCAGAGAACAAAGCAAGTCATATTACGGGGGACAAATATATATATCATGAGATCCAGCCTGGTCAAACGCTCTTTTCCATTAGCCGTCGCTATCAGACCGATGTCGATGAAATAAAATATGCTAATCCGGGGCTTAATCCCAATGAATTGAAACCCGGCTATATGCTTCGGATTCCTCGTCAGGAAAAACAAATCCAAGAAATTAATGCTCCCCAGGAGGAGGATGATCTATTTGAATTCCATAAAGTTAGGCGAAAAGAAACACTCTTTTCTATTTCAAGGCGTTACAATGTTGATATGGATATTCTAAAAACGGTTAATCCGCAAGTGGATTATTCTAATCTTAGAAAGGGAGTGGTACTGAAAATTCCAACAGATCAATGGTTTGTTCTGAATCATCCGGGACAACCCGATCAACAAGAAGAAATTTCATTGTTCTCCAGGGATTCTTTATTGTTGTTGGGAATGGTTGATCGTGATAGTCTGTGTAATAGTAACGGAGGGATTGGTAGTGTTCTGCGTCCTGCAAAAATGGCAATACTGCTTCCTTTTGATCTGAATGCCACCGATAAAGCTAATATGGTAGAAAAAATCAAAAATGGTGATACCATCAAGACCGTGCGTCAAAATCCTATTCTTGCTCGAAGATCCATGGTTTTTGAAGAGTTTTATGAAGGGGTTTTGTTGGCATTGGACCAATTAAAAGAAAAAGGAATAAATGTGGAAGTTTCGGTTTTCGACATTGCTTCCAACAGGCTTACCATGAAGGAATTTCTTAACGTCCATCAGGAAGAGTTGAGTGCTGTGGATCTGATCATTGGTCCGGCACGTTCAGAAAATCTTAAACCGATATCGGATTTTGCGGCGCAACACGAAATTAAGTTGGTTTATCCGCTTTCAAATGTCAATCCGGAATTATATAAAAACCCCTATGTTTTTCAGGTGAATACACCTGACACCTTGGTTTTTGACAAGATGGCGACAGAAATTGTTCGTCAGTCCGAAAATTTTAATCTGTTGGCAATCATTCCGGAAGGAGAGGATGAGTATGCTTCCGGCTTTTTACAAAAATTAAGGCAAAAGGTGTTTTATAATGAATTTGCGCTTAATAAAAGCATCAATTATCTGGAATACCAAATGGCCGGTAAGTCTGATCAAACTAATCTGGAAGCATTATTAGATCCTTCTACCAAAAATTATGTCGTCGTACCAACCAACGATGAGGCCACCATATCCAAGATTGTTCCCACTCTTTCCGGAATTTCGGAAAAGCATAAAGTCCCTATTTATCTGTTTGGGATGACGGAATGGCTGAGAGCCCAATCCATTGAGCCGGAAGATATGTTCAATTTGCATGCACAGATATTTACCTTTTTTGCTTTTGATTACGATCGTCAATCTACCAATCAATTTATAGCTAAATATCGTCGATGGTATCATACCGAGCCTCATGCGGTATCTTCTTATTTTCAAAATCCTTCTGCCTCTTCGGGCTATTCTCGTTATGGGGCATGGGGATATGATGTTGCCTATTATTTTCTTTCGGCATTGACCCAAAGAGGACCGCACTTTGAATATTGCAATGAACCGACCGATGTTCAGCTTGTTCAGTTTAATTTTTCATTTAAGCGTATTTCCAATTGGGGGGGATTATATAATGATGGCCTCTTTTTGTTAAAATTTTTACCGGACTATAAGGTGAAAAGGGTTCCTTTGCTTTCATTACCATCGCCGGTGTTACATACAGAAGAAAAATCATTTCCTTCTTTTTAGTTTTACTGCAAATGTTTGAGTTGGCATAGTGTGCGTTTTTAAGGGGAAAAGGGTTTATGATGTTTCCGAAAAACAGATGTTGGAAATAACACGGTTAAGGGAACCTTTCATGGCCGGGCACCATCTCATCCTTATAGTGGAAATATCCAATAAACCGAAAACAAATAAAATATAATCAGTCGTAAATATATGGTATCTGTTAATCAGCTAACACTTGACTTTGGTACATTTGTTCTTTTTCAGGATATATCTTTTTTAATCAATCCTCACGACAGAATAGGCTTAGTGGGGAAAAATGGTGCAGGAAAATCCACCCTTTTAAAGGTTGTTAATGGTATTCAACCACCTACCGCAGGAAGTGTTACCATGCCTAAGGATTTCACCATTGGCTATCTTCCGCAGGTCATGAAACACGACAATCGTTTTTCGGTCTTTGAAGAGGTGGAACAGGCCTTTTCAGAGATTAAGGATTTGGAAAGGGAGATGTCCAGATTAAATGAAATTATTTGTCAAAGAGAGGATTATCAGTCTGATGAATATCTTTCCATGATTAATAAGCTGGCAGAGGTGACCGACCGGTTTAATATGTTTGGCGGCCAAGATTATAAATCCACTATAGAACAAACACTGAAAGGACTTGGTTTTAGCCCTTCTGATTTTCATCGTTCCACATCTGAATTTAGTGGCGGATGGCGGATGAGAATTGAACTGGCAAAAATTTTGTTGAAAAAACCCAACCTTTTTTTACTCGATGAACCAACCAATCACCTGGATATTGAATCCATTACCTGGCTTGAGGATTTTCTTAAAAATTACAATGGCGCTTTGGTGGTTATATCGCACGACAAAACTTTTCTGGATAACGTTACCAATCGCACACTGGAAATTTCGCTGGGAAAGATTTACGATTACAAAGTGCCCTATTCCCGTTTTGTTGAGCTGAGAAATGAAAGGCGAGAGCAGCAGATGGCCGCCTATAGAAATCAGCAAAAGATGATAGAGACTACCGAGCAATTTATTGAGCGGTTCAGATATAAAGCTACAAAAGCAGTTCAAGTGCAATCCCGCATTAAACAACTGGAAAAATTGGAAAGAATTGAGGTGGATGAGTTTGATGAGAGTAAGCTGAATATAAAGTTTCCCCAGGCGCCACATTCAGGAAAGATTATTGTTGAAGGTAAACATATTCGCAAGTCGTATGGCAACCATTTGGTATTGGATGATATTGATTTTATCATAGAAAGAGGAGAGAAGGTTGCTTTTGTGGGAAAGAATGGAGAAGGAAAAACCACTCTAACACGCATTATTCTTCAGGAGCTGGAGCATCAGGGCACCATTCGACTCGGGCATCAGGTGAAAATAGGTTATTTTGCCCAAAACCAGGCTCAGCTGTTGAATGAAAATCTGACAGTTCTGGAAACCGTAGATAATGTTGCAGTTGGTGAAATCCGTACCAAAATTCGGGATCTTTTGGGCGCTTTTATGTTTCGGGGAGAAGAAGTGGATAAGAAAGTCGCTGTATTATCTGGAGGGGAACGTACACGCTTGGCCATGGTTAGGTTATTGCTCGAACCGGTCAATTTTTTGGTGTTGGACGAACCAACCAATCACTTGGATATGCGATCAAAAGAGATCTTAAAAAAAGCTTTGAAGGATTTTGAAGGAACCGTATTGGTTGTATCGCACGACAGGGATTTTCTGGATGGGCTGGTTACACGTGTTTGTGAATTCGCTAATAAAAAAATCAAAGAACACATCGGGGGTATCTATGATTTTCTGGAGAAGAAACGGATGAACAATTTTCGCGAACTGGAATCCACAAAAGGAGGGGGACGGAAGACATCTGAAATATCAACGAAATCCAACAGCTCTGGTGGCGGGAAAAATGCATTTGCAGAACGAAAAGAGCTCAATAAGAAAATAAAAAAGGCAGAGAAGGACGCTGATGCTGCAGAAAAGACCATTTCGCAATTGGAACAAAAGATTGAGGAAATATCTCTCAAACTAGAAAATCCGGATAATGCTACTGATGCTTCCCTGTTTGAGGATTATCAGAAATTACAACAACAGATAGAGGAAAAGATGAGTGAATGGGAAAAAATGCATACCCTAATGGAAGACCTAAAAAAAATGAGGTCGGAAATGGACGACTGATTCGTTTTGTCCAAGTTTGCTCAATTCTTTTTATGAAGAAATCCTATTGTCTGGTTGGTACAACAAAATATTGGGTTAAATAAAAAATAGGGAAACCAAATCAAAACTGTTTTTGCTGGAAACTGTTGCAGTTAATGTTGGGTTCCTAAATACATACTTAACAATTTACAGGAAGAAATTATGAAAAAAGATATCGTGTTTGGTATAAGACCCGTAATGGAGGCTTTGCAGGCAGGCCGTAGTATGGATAAAGTGTTGGTGAGCCAAAGTCTGAAAGGGCAATTAGCCAATGAGCTGTTAGACATGGTGAAAGAGAAGGGGATCCGATGTATGCGGGTTAAGCCCGAACAGATTGACAGAGTGACCCGAAAAAACCATCAGGGTGTCGTTGGTTACTTTTCCCCAGTTGAATACCAGAATATCGAAGAGGTGGTAGAAAAAGTGCTGGAAAACGGGAAGGCCCCCTTTGTTTTGATTTTGGACGGGATTACCGATGTGCGGAATTTTGGAGCCATAGCGAGAACGGCCGAATGCGCCGGTGTCGATGCCATCGTTTTGCCGGAGAAGGGAAGTGTTTCTGTTACATCTGATGCCATAAAAACTTCGGCTGGTGCGCTGTTTCGTATACCCGTATGCCGTGAAAAAAACCTTTATTATGTGCTTCGACATTTGAAAAACAGAGAATTTTTTATTGCTGCGGCCTCTGAAAAGGCGGAAACAGACTATCGCAAAGTTAATTATCCCAACGCGGTTGCGTTAATAATGGGGGCGGAAGACAAGGGAATTTCACCACAGCTTCTTAAAATGGCAGATGCACTGGTATCGATTCCTATTCATGGAAACATTGGATCTTTAAATGTCTCTGTTGCGGCAGGAATCCTTATTTATGAGGTGCTTCGCAATCGCAGCTGAGCAGATTGTTGGAACACCCGGTGGTTTTGATTATATTTGTTGCGCTCATAGATAATAGTTATGGAATACATCGTTTCTGCGCGTAAATACAGACCAGATACTTTTGCCTCAGTTGTGGGGCAAAAGAATATTACAACCACACTGAAAAATGCCATCAAAAATCAACAGCTGGCGCATGCCTATCTTTTTTGTGGCCCCAGAGGAGTTGGAAAAACCACCTGTGCACGTATTTTTGCTAAGACCATTAACTGTAAAAATATAACCTCTGATTTTGAGGCTTGTAATGAATGTGATTCCTGTAGGGCATTTAATGAAAATCGGTCCTACAATATTCATGAGCTGGATGCTGCCAGTAATAATTCGGTAGAAGATATTCGTTCGCTCATCGATAAAGTACGTGTCCCACCCCAGATGGGAAAATACAGCGTTTATATTATCGATGAGGTTCATATGCTTTCCCAACAGGCTTTTAATGCCTTTCTTAAAACACTGGAAGAACCTCCCAAACATGCCATTTTTATTTTGGCGACCACCGAAAAGCATAAAATTCTAGCAACCATTCTTTCGCGGTGTCAGACTTTTGATTTCAACCGAATAAAGGTGGAAGATGCTGTTGAGCATCTTAAATATGTGGCAAAGAATGAAGGGGTTGTAGCCGAAGAGGAGGGACTCAATGTAATTGCCAGGAAAGCCGATGGAGCTATGCGCGATGCTCTGTCCATTTTTGATCAGATTGTTGCCTTTTCCGGGAAAAATATTTCCTACCAGCAGGTTATTGATAACCTCAATGTGCTGGACTATGATTACTATTTTAAACTTATAGATGCCTTTCTTAAGGAAGACACGACTCGTGTTTTGCTAATTCTTAATGAAATTCTGGACCATGGATTTGAAGAAGGGCATTTTGTGGCAGGGTTATGCAGTCATCTTCGGGATCTTTTGATGTGCAAAGATGAAGCTACTTTAGGATTATTGGAAGTAGGGTCTGCTGTACGTCAAAAATATCTTGAGCAGGCGCAGGCTTGTCCTTTGGATTTTCTGGTAAAGGCGTTAGAAATTGCAACCCAGTGCGATTTGCAATTTCGTAATGCAAGGAATAAGCGGTTGCATACGGAATTTGCACTTATCAAGTTATCCAGGCTCATTTCAGAAAAAAAAAAGTAGAAGCTGAAACTGAAACGGCGTCAACGCATGTTGTTGGTACTGGAACTAAAGGTATTTCTGCTGCAAAATCCGGTTCTACCCAAGGAGATAGTACTTCGGAGCATAGGCATACCGCCAAAAAGCTGAAAAGTTTTTCCATCAAAAAACTAACCAGCATTAATGGTATTTCTCAGCAATCGTCTTCTAACCGAGTAAATCAGCCAAATGATTCGACGAAATCTGATATAGATCCTTCATGGAATAATGATTTTACCCCGGAACAATTACAACGAGTCTGGAGCAAATATGCACATACGGTAGAGGCTAATAATCCCAGGCTTTTCAGCATGTTAACCGCCCATACTCCAAGATTAAAAGGGAAACAAGTGGTGGTGTTTCCGCTTCAAAATGAAACACAAGAAGTGGAGTTGATGAGGGAGAAGGGGCCATTGTTGAATTTTCTTCGAAGGGAGTTGAAAAATGCAGGGGTGCAGCTCGAAGTGGAATATGTACGTGAGGAACAAGAGCCTTCAAAGGCTTATACTGCTGCTGATAAATATAAATTATTGGCCGAAAAAAACCCTGTACTTAACAAACTTAAAGATGCCCTCAATCTGGATCTGGAATAATTATTCCGTGTTGAATTGAACTTTGTCAATATTTAAGTGTTTATTTGACCGAATTGAAATACAAATAATTAAACAATGGCGAAAATTAAAGTACTAAATCCGGTAGTTGAACTCGATGGTGATGAAATGACCAGGGTCATATGGAAGATGATTAAAGAACAGCTTATATTTCCATATCTAGACCTAGATATTAAATACTATGATCTGAGTATCGAAAGTAGAGATGCTACTGATGACCAGATTACGGTGGATGCTGCTAAAGCTATTCAGAAATATCATGTGGGCATCAAGTGTGCAACCATCACCCCGGATGAAAAGCGTGTCGAAGAATTTGGACTGAAAAAAATGTGGAAATCCCCAAATGGTACCATTCGTAATATTATTGGTGGAACCGTATTCAGGGAGCCCATTCTTATAAAAAATGTGCCACGCCTGGTGCCAGGCTGGGAACATCCTATTTGTATTGGTCGTCATGCTTTCGGGGATCAATACCGTGCCACCGATTTTGTGACCAAAGGTAAGGGTAAACTGACCATCACTTTTACGCCTGAAGATGGTTCAGAAACTCAGGAATTTAATGTTTATGACTTTGAAGGTGATGGTGTCGCTATGGCTATGTATAATACAGATGAGAGTATTCGCGGTTTTGCGCATAGCTGCTTCAATCAGGCAATCATGAAGAAGTGGCCCCTTTATCTGTCTACAAAGAATACTATTTTGAAGAAATACGATGGTCGCTTTAAAGATATCTTCCAAGAGATTTATGAAAGCGATTATAAAGAAAAATTTGAAGAATTAGGCATTACTTACGAACATCGCTTGATCGATGACATGGTTGCGGCTGCCCTGAAATGGAACGGTCGCTTTGTGTGGGCTTGTAAAAACTATGATGGTGATGTTCAATCCGATACTCTTGCACAAGGTTTTGGTTCTCTGGGGCTGATGACTTCCACCCTGGTTACCCCGGACGGAAAAACCATGGAAGCTGAAGCAGCCCACGGTACCGTTACTCGTCATTATCGCCAATATCAACAAGGAAAACCGACTTCTACCAACCCTATTGCCTCTATCTTTGCATGGACTCGGGGTCTGGCTTTCCGTGGTAAACTTGACAACAATGAAGAGCTGGTTAATTTCTGCCACACGCTTGAACAAACCTGTATTGATACTGTCGAGAGTGGAAAGATGACCAAAGATTTGGCCCTTACCATCCACGGAAAAGATATGAAAGAAGAGCATTACCTCAATACGGAAGCCTTTATGGAAACACTGGCTAATAACTTGAAGGCTAAAATGGAAGGGTAATCAATAAAGGATTTCTTCAGAATTAATCCCTGATATAAATAATCTTGGGGATAAAATAGCTACTAAAAACCCCCTTTGAAAGAAGGACATTAAGTCCCAGGCTTTTAAAGGGGGTTTTTTATATTGGAGATTAATTTTGGTGATAAGATATCACTTTCTTTAAAAATTTTTCTGCGCTTATCGGGTTAATATTATTTTCAGAGATAAAAGCCTGAAGCTTTATTAGAATTTCGCTGAAGGGAAGAGGCTCGTTTTCATCAATATAGTTGTGTTGAATAAAAAACTCTTCCAATTCTTGAATTTTAGCTTTTCTAAAACCTGTAATCTCACCATTTTGTAGCGCTTGAAGGAGCATTTGGGGGTTGCCTTTCAGTTTTACCAGTTTATCGGTTACTGAGTCAATAAATTTATGGGAGATATGACCTGATTGCAATAGAATTTCTCGGTTAACAGGTTTAGGTCGTCCAATGGAGAACAATTCCTGAAATTGCGAAAGTAATTCTGCCTTATGCTTGATATCTTGCCATTTTATTTCACTTAGGTCCGGAATAATACCGTTATTTTGAATGTAGCTGTGTAGCTGTCCCCAATGACGTATGCCTCGGCAGAGACATTGATGCAGCCAGTTGACATCTTCATCTTCTGCCAGGAACCACAGATGTAGTTTTTCAACATGATGTGACAGGATGTCAAAGGAAGGGACTTCAATGGATCTGGCATATTCAGAAAGGCTCTTGCCTTCGGGGGATGGAAGGGCGTGAAAAAGTTCAATATCCTGCACCATATTTTGTAAATCTTGATTCTGAGGGGCAGTAGAGGGAGCATCTTCTGCCAGGGAAATCAAACTATACCCGACATCGTTGTGTTGTTTTAAAAATGACAACCATTTTCTGACTTCATCATCCTGGGCCGTAAAATAGAAAATTTGCCTTCCTTCCTCACTGATGGCAATTAGAGCCCTGATAATGGCAGCTGCTCTTTCGTCATCGCTATTGGCTAGAAGTTCGTCGACCAATAAAGGGAGTTTTATTGACTCCTCCTGTTTTTCTATAAATGCAAGTTTAACTGCCAGCAGAAGTTGTATTCTAGTGCCGGTTGAAAGCTCTGAAAGAGGCTGTTCCCTTTTGAGCAGGGTGTCATAGGCCGAAAATGAAGCTTTGTTTTCATCATTGAGGCGCAATTCGTAGCGTCCGGCTGTAATCTTGTTAAAAAGCTTATTGGCGCCTTTGAATACTTGAGGCCGATTCTGGTCCCTTGTTTTTTCTTTTAATTCCTCAACGATCAGATGTCCAGTTATTCCCGACATGTTTTTGAGGTAAACGTTCTGAAGAGCATCCAGTGCCGTTTCTTTTTGAGCCAGTTGTTCTTCCAATTCGTGCCCCTGTGTAAGATGTTTAACACTATTCTCTATCTCTTTGATACGGTTGATGATCGATTCCCAATTTTCTGCAATGCGTGCAAACTCTTCAGCTTTTAAGGACGCTTCTTCCGGGGTTATTTGAGTTGTCTTCATACCAAAGTCGGAAAAGAGGGGGTGCGATTCCAGTGCTTTTTTCTTTTCTTCGTAGCCTGCCTTTCTCTTTAGGAATTGATCCTTTTGGTATTTGAAGTCATTCAGTTGTCCGCATAAAAGAAGAACTTTGTTTTTATCTGATTCAGTGAAGTTAAGCTCTGAATAAATTTTATTCAGTTCATTTTTAGCGGTTTGCAAAGTCCTCTGTTGGTAGTTTATTTCTATTCCGATTTGTTGAATATTATGGGTCAGTTCGTTGTGGATTTTTTCCTGTGTTTTTAGTTCAGACAATCTGGCTTTGATTTGCTGGAGATCTGAAGCTTCTTCGAAACCCATTAAGGTGAAAATTCTGTTACACTCTTCCAACTGCTGATTCAGTTCTGCTTGCAGCTGTTCTGTTTTTCTTTGGTGCGAGATAAGTTTTAAGTGGGCATCTTGCCACTTTTTTATGTTATCAATAAGCCAGGCGAGACTTTGAAAATCATTTTCGGAGATATCGCTGATGCCGGGAACTACTTTAATCTTTTGGATCAGTTTTTCCCTGACATGCCGGAGTTCATCCAATTGGATATTTATTTCACTTAGCTGTCTGGTCAGGTCTCGTTTCTTTTCTGTAATCTCTTCCCATTTCTTCGCGTCATGCAGTTCTTTAACCAATTCATTTATTCTGTTGACAACCTCTTGATTTTTCCATTCGGCGGGAGGGGTTATCCCAGATTTTAGGAAGTCATCTTCCCTGATTTTTAGCTTATCTTGACCCGAGAAAGCGAACAATGAGTAAACCCATAAACCTGCCAGCAGAGCTATCCCTATCAGACCGGGCCATCCGATGAAAAAGGTTACCAGAACCGTAACGGATCCTGCAATTACCAGTGCAGGAATCAGCCATTGTGGCGTTTCTTTTGTTTCTGGATGCTCCGTCAGCCAACTATTTAGCGTGCTGATGGCATGTTTAATCTTGTCGCTTTCGTATTTGGGGTGGTCCCATTGGGAGAATTGATCTTCAAGAAGCTCTAATTCAGCCTTTAAACGTGTTTTTTTATTTAAGACCGGGGTGGCTTTTTGTAAAAAATGGTCCAGCTGTCCCACACCATTCAGATCAATCCCTTGCCATTCAGAAGGATCGATCTCATGGTCGATGTTGTTTAAAGCTTCTTGTACCCGGATTTCCAGCTTAGCAATTTCTTCTCTGTTTGAATGGATAATTTGATGTAATTCTGCTATTCGAACTGTTCTGTTTTCCAGCTCTTCAATGGTTCCGGGCATCAGTCCCGATTCAGGGATTGTTAATTGATTTAATTTTTGGGTGTTTTGCTCAATTTCAACCTGTGCCCTCGCAATGGAATTTTCTGATGTTTTAATTTGTAATTCCAGTTTCTCTATTAAATCCGGTTCTTTTCCGGAAATTTTTTCCATTGAGGGATGAAAAGTTTTAAGTACCTCACCTGTTTCAATTAGCGCATTTTTGGAGGTCAGATATTCGGAAAGAAGCTTATAAAAGGAACTTTTTTTGCCTGCCAATTCAGCATCCTCTTTTTCTTTGTACAGTTTAGTGAGGTTTTCTTCCTCTCTTTTTATTTTTTCCTGGCGGCTTAATGAATTGTGGAATTTTCTGATGATTTCTTCCAAGTGCTTGTAACTGCCTATGTTTTTGGAAAGGATTGTAGGGGTATAGTCCAATTTGTTTTTAGCAGCTTCAAGGTCGTAACCCCCAATGGATTCCCGAATTATGGTTTGGGCCGCCTCCGTTTCTTCCTCGGAGATCATATCTTGAAGGGCCAGAAGATAGCGATGAGAACTTTCTGCTGCCGGTAGTCCCGAAATGGTGTCGGGCTTGCCATCGTGAAGAAGCATTACGTGGTCGGCGTCAATATTTATTTCCCACGGCTTTCTGTTGTTGAGCAGTACCGACGCGTTGACTCTTATTTCATTGGTATGACCCGGCCAGATCAATTGTTGAATGATGCGGGCTGTAGAACTTTTTCCCGAGGCATTTGGTCCCGATACAATATTAATATTAGGGGCCAGGTTATCAAAAGGTTTTAAACCGTTAGGGATGCCCGGAAGTTTTTGAATGTGCAGTTTTTGGATGATATATGGTTGCTTGTTCATTTTTCAGACTTTTGGATTAACAATTCTGCCAGCAGTCTTCGGCATTGGGTTAGAATTTCTCTTTTGGCTGTATGGTCGTCAGGCTTAACTATTCTATGGTTGGTTTTTAACCGATGATAAGTGGGGGAGTTATTGATTCGTTCAACACTATTTTTCCACTTCTTAATTAACTGATTGAGCAGAGGAGTAGATTGTCCGTTTTGAATGGCCAGAATGGTTTCGGCCAACAGACCGGCTGGTGAAGACTCTTTGGCAAGGTCCGACAAATGCTCTATTGTGGGCATGATGTCGTAGTCCACTTTTCTTACCGTTATGTTTATCCCTTCTTCATAGTCGTAGTTGAAAGTGTCCTGTATGGTTGACATCCAGGCCTCTACATTACCAACATTGGGGTGCTGTCCAATTAATAAAATATCCAGAATCAGAAAACGGGTTTCCAATAAATTGGTTCTATTGTTTTCTTTGTATTGAAGTGTTTTGTCCACTACCCATTTTCGGAGTATCTCTTCGCTTTTTGCCTCTGATATATCAATTGAAATGGTTTCATACCTCACCGGTGAAAGAGGGATCTGCTCAATATGGATGTTGTTCTTTGATTCTACTATAATTTGCAAGGGTCCATGTATCCCTTGTTCTTTGGGACTCAACGCCTGAGGCGAACCCGGATATCTCACGATAGGAGGCGTGTCTCGAATGATCTGAGGTTTATGTATGTGTCCCAGAATCCATGCGTCAACGGGGTGTTCCAAAAAGTTTTCTGTTCTTACCGGGGCGTAGTGGCTGTTGTTTGATTCTAAATCGCTGTGAAGTAAGCCTATGGTGGGCTCTTCAGAAATGTCGATATCTAACTCCTGTAATGGGTTGGTCACGACATGCTGGGCGGGGAATGACCATCCGGCAAATCTTATGGTCTGACCATTTACAGATATGGTTTTTATATCCCACTTTCCGTTGATACCTAAAAAACGAATATTTTCATACTTTGTTGGGTCAGCGACCTGACGCAATACGTCGTAGTCGTGATTGCCGGCGACCATAAATATGGGAATCCCGGCTTCTTTGAGTCGACTAAAACCACTCTGAAGCGGACCTATTGCTTCAAAATAGCGGTTGTCCCGATCCACTATATCACCGGTGAGAACTAATATATTGAAGTCATTGTTAATGACCATATCCACAATTCGTCCCCAGGTGTGTTTGGTGGCCATTTCGTCGGCATCGTTTGTCAGACCAGAGGATCTTTTGCCAATATGAAGATCTCCGGTGGCTAGAATTTTAACGGACATAGAGTTGTGTATCTGTTTGGTTTGATAATTATAGCTTAATTGATCAATTCAATGCTCGTATGAATTGACTCTGGCAATGTTTGCCCTAAAAGAACCGGCATGAAATTTTAGCATGTCATGTAAGTTGCTTTAGACCAATGAGTTAATTTATTTTATACTAATAAAAGGTTAGGTGCTTTCTTTCCCAAAAATTGAAACGGACCTAATTTTATTCGTCTTCACAATATTAAAGGTATTCATCGAAAATCCAAATGTTTCTTGAGAAACATATAGCGAATGATAAGTTAGATATGATTCGAACATGACAATAGGGTTGGCATTAAAAGATTACGTATGAAATTGAGTTATACGGGTTGTATTATACAAATGAATGAATTATCGGCTTGAGAATCGATATTTAAAATTATCGGTCTCAGAGCCGATATTTGCGATTATCGGTTTAAGAGCCGATATTTGTGATTATCGGTTCTAAGGACGATATTTAGGAATGTTGAATTACGGGTTTGACTTTGGAATAAAAATCAATAAATTTGAATTCAATGAAGAGAGCTGTAATAACTGGTGATATAATAAGATCTCGCGACAAAGAACCAGAAAGTTGGATTAAAGAGCTAAAATCTGTACTTGTTCAATATGGCGAGGAACCTTCGGCGTGGGAAATCTTTCGTGGAGATAGTTTTCAATTGATGGTGGAACCTTCCTCTGCATTGATGGCTGCCTTGCACATTAAAGCGTCTATGAAATGTGTTAGTGAACTAGATGTTCGCATGGCTATCGGAATAGGGGAGGTGACTCATTGGTCGTCAAGAATCACTGAATCCAACGGACCGGCTTTTATTTTTTCAGGCGAATGTTTTGACCAATTAAAAAAGCAAACCTTGGCATTGAAGACAGATCATCCTGAAACGGATAAAGCCCTGAATATTATGCTTAAGTTGGCTCTTTTAACCGCCAATAGCTGGACGCCTAAAGTGGCCACTGTAATAAAAACCTTTATTGAGCATCCTGATAGTAATCAAAATGATATTGCACAGCAGCTTGGTATTTCCCAAAGCAATACCAGCGAAGCCCTCAAAAGAGGAGGCTTTAACGAAATGATACAATTGGATGGGTTTTACAGAGAAAAAATGGCCGGCCTATGACTTCTCTGATATTAAAACTTTTAATTGCCCATTTTCTGGGCGACTTTGTCTTTCAGCCCGATAAATGGGTAAAAGAGAAAAGGGAGAAACAGTTTCAATCCGGGTTCTTTTACTTGCACCTTGTTGTTCATGCTTTTTTTCTATGGCTGGTGTTGGCGTTTCAGTGGTATTATTGGCCATTGGTTTTAATCTCTATTGCCAGCCATTTTATTATTGACGGGATTAAGTTAAAGCTGGAGAAAAACATTAATCCCCGATTGCTTTTTATGGCAGACCAGTTTTTTCATCTGATGGTCATTATCCTGTTGGTGGATCTATATGAACCCTTTTCTTTCAACGTCCAATGGCTTTTTACTTTTCCTGTATTGTTGCTCATAAGCACCTTCTTGATGCTTACATCGGTTTCATCGGTTATTGTCAAAACCTTAATGTCCGGATGGTCTTTTAGCGAACTCAGCCCCAATGAGTCGTTGCCAAATGCCGGAAAATATATTGGCATGCTGGAGCGCCTGTTTATTTTTGCTTTCATCGTCTTTCACCAATGGCAGGCTATTGGTTTTCTGATCGCCGCAAAATCGATCTTCAGATTCAGCGATATCTCCAGGGCAAAAGACCGAAAACTTACTGAATATATGCTCATAGGCACCTTATTGAGCTTTGGGTTGGCTACTCTGACCAGCCTGTGCTATCTCTATGTGGTTGAAATCTAGTGGTAGTGGGTGAAGGTTTAATTGATACATGTTTCCAAGGCTATTTTTGGAAATGGGCAGCGTTCAAGGTCAATTTTTTCAATCCCCAGTAATACTCTCATTTCTTTTACTTCTTGCGCGTTCATCAAAAGAGTAATGTTGCGATGGTGCACAGGAATAATGATCTTTCTGGAATAAGGGGAGGCGGCATTCATCTTCTCCCAATGATTGGCTTTGATGTTTTTGAAGAAATCCACAAAAAAATTGAATTGGGAAGGAGAAAAGGAAAAACTTAGGTTATTGTATTCAATGTGGATGTTGTTGCATTGGTTGCATCTAAAAATAGTGCCGTTGGTTGTTTTGTTGATTATTTTCATCGTGATTAAGAATTTTTCTCAAAAATGGGCTGATCCGTCTAAAACAACAATCCCCATTTATTGTGATTTTTAATAGCAAAAGAAAGCTTCGAGGATATTTAGAGATAGAGAGAAAAAGATAAATTATCCAATATAAAAATGGAACGATCAAAGAAAATTATCTATATTTGCTTTTGTCATAATACCAATATTTATCGGCTTTCTTTTTGATAATCAATTAAAAAGAAATTAAAAGGGAATCCTGTGAAAGTCAGGAGCTGTCCCCGCAGCTGTAAGTCCTTAACGTGTTTTGATACCTGCAATGCCATTGACCATATACGGTTGAGAAGGCCATCAAAACAGGACGAGCCAGAAGACCTGCCGGTAAAATTTTGATCCGTAGCTTTCGGGCGAAAAGCAAAGGAGAGGCAGAGTATCCCCAAAACAACCGATATTTTCCTGTCCATTTCTTTTTCCGGGAGTTGCATTAAAATTTTTGCTCATCTTAAAATGCTATGCAATGAAGAAAAATGCAGCTTTATGTGTTGTTGTCACCCCATTCAAATGCGGGCGGATTAATATGGCCCCTAATAAGTCAATGGGAAATCTTTTACTGTTAATTGGTGGTTCAAGAACTCCTTAAGGTAAGGTCTCAACCAGTTAATGCGTCCTTAAATTTGAACAAATCGTAGCATAATAGAGTTGAAATCCCTTAGCTGGATAATGTATAGGGAAACGCATCCTTGTCGGCTTTTCTGTTTAAAGTGCAAGAAACAGGAATGATTTATCTGCCCATAAATTGACAAGGTGTAATTTTCCTTTGTTAACCTTACTTAGCCCAAATTTAACGGAGCCGCATGAAAAAATAGATAACTATGCATGTCGAAAAAAAGGGTGTTTGGCGTTTAATATGTGTTGGTTTTAGGCAAAACATCCTGATCTGTTTCTTTCTGTAAAAGCGGTTCCGTTTTATTTTTTTACTACTACTAAAGCTATTTTCCACAAAGAATTAATGGTTGATAGAACTCAATAGGGTCATTGGTGCCGGAAAACAATTTTGAGAAACCATTGTTTATGGAAGGTATTGTCCGGTGGCTTAAGGTTGCTACCATTTCTTTTGGGTTTTTATTATGGACATTGATGAACCAATATCGAACCACAATAGGTTGAATAATAGATTATTGTTGCGGGTAAATGTTGAGAAATCAGTCTTGGAGAATACCAGTTCCATAGCCTTTGTTTATGCTCAGCTGACACTGTTGATATTGGGGTAATGATTTGTACTTTAAAAAGTTTTGAATGCTCTAATGTAAAATATTATGCAAGACAACAGGTTACCATACCGGAAGTTTTATGCCAGACAGGAAAAGCTGGAAAACCAATATTCCGGTAATTACTACGACAAACAGCATTCTAAGGGAAAGCTGACCGCCAGAGAGCGTATTGACTTGCTTTTGGATGAAGGAAGTTTTGTGGAAATAGATGCCTTTGTTAAGTCTTTAGATCCCAGTAAAGATTTTTATGGTGATGGGGTCATTTGTGGGTTTGGAACGATCAATGGTCGGAAGGTTCTCTTATATGTTCAGGATTTCAATTTTTTGGGAGGATCTCTTGGGCATGTGCATGCCAAAAAAATTCAAAAAGTACAGGATATTGCTTTGAAAATGGGATATCCAATCATTGGACTTATTGACTCGGGAGGGGCGCGCATACAGGAAGGCGTGGCCAGTTTGGCCGGCTATGCGGGTATCTTTAAACGAAACGTCCAATCCTCGGGGGTAATCCCTCAGATATCCGTTATTCTTGGTCCTGCCGCCGGTGGTGCCGTTTATTCCCCGGCATTGACCGATTTCCGTTTTATGGTTAAGAATACTTCCCACATGTTTGTTACCGGCCCGGAAGTGGTGAAGGAAGTGCTTAACGAAGAGGTTTCATTTGAAGAATTGGGAGGAGCTGATATTCACTCTTCAACTTCAGGGGTGGCCGACTTTGTTTATTCGGATGAAGAGAATTGCCTTCTCGGCGTTAAAAAGTTACTCTCTTATTTGCCTTCCAACAATGTGGAACATCCGCCGGTAGCTCATCGTGACGATATTGAACCTCCAAGACTGGATAATATCTCTCTGATTATTCCGGATGATTCCGGTAAACCTTACGATATTACCGATATCATTACCCGTTTAGTGGATACCGGCAGCTTTTTTGAAGTGGCCGAAAATTTTGCACAAAATATTGTTACCGGGTTTGGGCGATTAGATAATCAGGTGATTGGAATTATAGCCAATCAACCCAAATTTCTGGCCGGAACGCTCGACATTAGTGCCGCACGCAAGGCTTCCCGTTTTGTGCGCTTTTGCGATGCTTTTAATATTCCAATCCTGGTTCTGGAAGATGTCCCCGGCTTTATGCCCGGCCAGAATCAGGAACACAATGCCATCATTATGCATGGAGCCAAACTTCTCTACGCCTTTGCCGAGGCCTCCGTTCCAAAGATTACCGTGATCTTACGAAAAGCTTATGGTGGCGCTTACATCGTCATGAATAGCAAAGACATGGGAGGCGATTTTAATTTTGCCTGGCCAACAGCTGAAATGGCAGTTATGGGACCTGAAGGTGCTGTGAAAATATTAAACCGAAAAGAGCTGGCCAAAGCAGAAGATCCTGAAGCATTACGTAAAAAGCTGGCTCAGGACTACAAAGAAAATATAGCGAATCCTTTCATTGCAGAGGAAAAAGGATTTATTGACGAAGTGATTGATCCCGCCGATACAAGAAGGATACTAATATCCACCTTTGCTTTGCTGGAGAATAAATATGAGGAAAGAATTTCCCGAAAACACGGCAACATACCTCTCTAAATGATCGGGCAAGTCGGACCGACTTTGCTGTTGTTAGAGAAGAGCAATCAATTTTTTAGATAAGATGAATTCGTTGTTATGGAAATAAAGTCTGTTTTAATAGCCAATCGGGGCGAAATAGCCATTCGAATTGCTCAAACCGCAAAAAAAATGGGTATCAAGACCTTTATGTTTCTTACCCATGAAGAACCCAATGCCACCTACCTTAAATCGGCCGATGAGGTGATCGATGTGTCGGAAGAAACTTTTTACAATGTATTTACCAATATCAATAAAATCATTGAATCGGCGCTGAAATATAATATCGATGCCATTCATCCGGGGTATGGATTCTTATCGGAGAATCCGGCTCTGGCCCGGGAATGTCTGCATCACAATATTGCTTTTATCGGTCCATCGCATCAACATATTGACGAGATGGGCAATAAAGGCGTTGCACGGGATATTGCCATTAAAAATAATGTGCCGGTTTTGCCGGGAAGTAACGGCGTCATCACCTCATTGGCCGAGGCCGAAAGGACAGCTGCTTCCATTGGCTTTCCTGTAATTATAAAGGCGGTTGCCGGCGGAGGTGGTAAAGGGATGCGTGTGGCCTATGCACCCGATGAATTGCCGCGGATGTTTAATGCAGCTTCACGTGAGGCCATGTCGGTTTTTGGGAATGCCGCGGTGTTTATTGAAAAATATGTGGAAAATCCAAGACATATTGAATTTCAGGTATTGGCCGACAAGCATGGAAACGTCGTCCATCTTTTTGAACGGGAATGTTCCATTCAGCGAAAACACCAAAAGTTGTTGGAAGAGGCTCCGTCGCCCGCCCTCGATGATGAGACACGTAACAAAATAGGTCAGGATGCTGTGAAATTGTGTAAAGCCACTGGATATTATAGTGTTGGTACGGTTGAATTCCTTGTGGATGAGCATCTGAATCATTTCTTTATGGAGATGAATACCCGCATTCAGGTGGAGCACCCCGTTACCGAAGAAATAACAGGTATTGATCTTATTGAGCAGCAATTCAGAGTGGCCAATGGTGAAAAGCTGGCGTTTACTCAAAAGGATATTAAGCGAAAAGGGTGCGCCATTGAGTTTCGCATCAACGCGGAAGATGTTCAAGCCGATTTCTCGCCCGACAATGGCATTATTGATACCATTAAATTCCCGCGAAAACGACGCATCAGAGTAGATTCAGGTTATGTGGACGGCGATATTATCCCTTCCTGCTACGACTCGTTGATTGCCAAATTGATTGTTAAAGGGCCCGACCGAAAATCCGTCCTGAAAACGGCTATGAGCACCATTAACAACATCAAAATTAAAGGGGTGAAAACAACTTTGCCTTTCTTCAAAATGGTTCTTAACAACGATGCCTTTAAAGAGGGGAATTATTCCACTTCTTTCATTGAAAAGGAACTGGAACAAAACTTTTATCAGGAAGATAATGAATTGGTAGCAGCCATTTATCTGGGCATGACTAAATATCTGAATGAAATTAATAGCATTGATCATCAACAGATCAGTGAAAAGAAGGTGAGTCCCTGGCGATTGAGTCGTTTTTTTAAGTAAGACAGCACGCATTGCGGTGCTGCCAAAACCACCATGGTGAGCCACGATAACAATCCGGTCATGTGCCAATGGTTATTTTTGTTCGTCATTTAGCCGCGAAGGGACGTTATATTTATCAAATGGTTCCTGGCTTTTAAATGGATGAAACGAACATGGCAAAAAGGCAAATGCCACCGCACCATCGGGGTAAGAATATAATTTAACTGGGCGAGTTTCATTAGAACCATTAAATAGAAAAACTTTATACGGATGAAGACACGAAACAATCGATATATCGTATTGATCGAAGGCAAAAAAATACCTGTAGATGTTAATAAAGGAAGCATTCAAAAGATTGGCAAAACCCAACATGAAATGTCGTTGGAGAGAGTGGATTCCGATGAGTTTATGGTGAATATTGACGGCAAACAGCATTCAGGGGAAATTATTCGGCTGAAACAAAACAAATGCATCGTTGCCGTCAACGGTAATACCTACAGTTTTGAAATCACTTCTGAATCGTCTCATAGAAGAACCAGAAAAATCAAAGAGCAAGCTGCTTCTGCCGCACTGAAGCTTACGGCACCGCTTCCGGGGAAAATTATGGAAGTAATGGTAACACCCGGACAAAAAGTGAAAAAGGGAGAGGCTCTGTTAGTGTTGGAAGCCATGAAAATGCAAAATGAAATCCAAAGCCCCGTCAATGGAACTATTAAAAATCTGAATGTTCAGGCAGGAAGCCCGGTGATGAAAGACCATATTTTGATGGATATTGAAGTGGAATAGCTTATTGTTGTTAATTTTCATCCTCAGTCGGAAACATGGAATTTGGTCAACGGCTGATCGATAATTGGCTGAATACCATATTCAGGAAGGTCTCTAAGTCTTTTGAAAGGCATTGCCTGACCTCAATATTTCTATCCCTTTTTTTTGGTATTTTTAAACGCGCTTATCAATAACCCAAGGAATAAACCAACAAAACTCTTATTTTTGCCTTCATGAAAGAAGGCCTTGATAGTAGAATTATTCGATTAACAGCGCTTATTTTGGTCGCTGTTTCGACAATGCTTGTTGTCAATCAGGCTCTATTTATTCATACGCATATTGACGCCAACGGAGAGGTGATTGTTCACTCACATCCTTTTCAGAAGGGGGATCAAAAGGATATACCGGTGAATGCTCACCATCATACCGGTGCTCAATATCATTTTTTTGACAGTTTAACCCTTCTTTTTCCCATTCTTTTCCTGGCAATAGCTCTGTTGCATCTTTTGATCAAACAGGACTTTTTTATTGCCGATGAGACCATCTTTATTTCTTCTTTTTTGGTGGTTCGTCAAGGGCGCGATCCACCATGTTTGTCTCATTGATTTTGCCATTCCTCGATTTTTTACTTGCGGTTATATTTTAGGCCAAAGGGTGTTCCGGCTTGTTGATATTGGCCGGTCTTGTATGGAAGTCCTGTTTTGTGGAATAACGGCTGAAACGAGCATGACAACAAAGAGTTGTCACAATAGAAACATGTATAAACGGATGATCATGCGAGTTCCATCAGGCCAATGTATTAGATATATTAAATGCGGATGAAACGCCATTTTCTTTTCCAATGATTGGAGCGACAAAACAGAGCATAAATGACCGGAAGAGGGAGAGTATTGTCTTGTTCTTCAACCGTTCTCTATTAATCGTATCACTCTCTTTTGGTCGCCTTTGAGTGATTTCGGAATGGCTGAATCAGTGCTTCAACAATTTTTCTGAGGACATGGTTCGTGACCGTTATTTTTCCACACAAATTTCAAAAGTTAAACTAAACCCAAATTATTAGATACATGAATTTTTTAAGATCATTTCTATTAATTATCACTGTATTATTTCTTAGTATTGCTCAAGCTCAACAAAAAAGATCGGATGCCAATATCGTAGGACATGTGGTGGACCAAAACGGAAATCATATTCCTTTTGCCAATGTCAGTATTGTCAATACGACTATTGGTACGGCCACGGATGAAACCGGTCATTATCGGCTTATCAACCTTCCGGTAGGGCATCACCGGGTGAAAGCTCAATTTTTGGGCTATAAACCACAAGTTGTGGAAGTTGACTTGAAAGCCAATGATACCAAAGAAATTAAATTTCAACTTCAGGAAGATGTACTTGGCGTTGAAGAGGTCGTGGTTACGGCCGATCGTAACGAATCGAACCGTCAGGAATCTTCTACCATTGTCAATACGCTCACCCCTAAGCTTTTTGCAACAGCGCAGGCCGTTACGTTAAGCGACGGCCTTAATTTTTGTCCGGGGTTGCGGATGGAGTCCAACTGTCAGAATTGTGGCTTTTCACAGGTTCGCATGAACGGGATGGAAGGTCCCTACTCTCAGATCCTCATCAACAGCCGCCCCATTTTTAGCGGATTGGCCGGGGTGTATGGACTGGAACTGATCCCTTCCAATATGATTGAGCGTATTGAGGTCATCAGGGGTGGGGGATCGGCCCTCTACGGCAGCAACGCCATTGCAGGAACCATCAACCTTATTCTTAAAGATCCCATTAACAATTCCTATGAGTTTGGAACGGGAAACAGCATTACCGGGATTGGGATGGATGGTGCCGGGGATCCTTCACAGGATTATACCGTCAATTTCAATGCATCGGTGGTTTCGAATGATAATAAAACCGGAATGGCGGTATATGGTTTCTTTCGCGACCGTGAACCCTTCGATGCCAACAATGACTCTTTTTCCGAACTTACAGAATTGAAGAATACCACCTTCGGAGGAAGAATCTTCCATAGGTTTGGAACGCGGGATAAATTGACGGCCGACTTTTTCAATATTAAAGAAAGCAGGAGAGGGGGTAACAAATTTGACATGCCCGAACATATGGCTGACATCACCGAAGCGGTGGAACACAACATTACGACAGGTGCACTGGCTTATGATCGTTTCTTTGGCGAAGCTGATAAGTTGTCGGTTTATGTTTCCGGGCAAAAGGTGGTTCGAGACTCCTACTATGGCGCTGAGCAATCCTTGGCCGATTATGGCAATACCAAAGACTTTTCCTATACCGTGGGTGCTCAGTATAATGCAGTTTTTCGGAATTCAAACCTATTGGTCGGGATCGAAGATATCGGTGCCCGGTTAAAGGATAAAAAGCTGGGATATCCCGATTTGGAAGACCCTGATTTTACCGTTGAAAACGGACCTTATGTCCCCAATCGTATGGTGGCCGACCAGACAACCAATACGTTCGGCCTTTTTGCTCAGTACGAATGGGATATTAATAAACTCAACATTTCTGTCGGTTCCCGTTTCGATCGTTATACCATCGAAGATGAGGCCGAAAATACCTCCACTTCCGGAAATGTTTTTAGTCCCAGAATAACCCTGAAATACGACATCCTGAAATCACTACAGGCCAGAGCCAGCTATTCGCAGGGATACCGGGCACCTCAGATTTTTGATGAGGATTTGCATATCGAGACTTCGGGAGCCAAAAAAATCCTTCATGAAAATGCCGATGACCTCACACAGGAAACCAGTCATAGCTACATGCTGTCGCTCGATTTCAACCAACAGGTGGGTAAAGCCTTCCTGGGGGTTTTGGTCGAAGGGTTCTATACCCAACTGGATAATGCCTTTGCCAACGAATTTGGAGAGCCCGATGAGGATGGTACCGTCATCTATACCCGTGTCAATGCCGAAGAAGGGGCTGTGGTGAAGGGAATCAACATAGAGGCCAACCTGGTCCCTTCCGATAAATGGGAGCTTAAAGGCGGTTTTACCCTTCAGAGCAGTGAATATGAAGAGGTGCATGAGCTGAACGAGACCCGATTTTTCCGTACGCCGGATACCTATGGGTATTTTACCATCGATTGGGATCCCTTCAAGAATTTTTGTGTCTCATCTACGGGTAATTATACCGGCTCGATGCTGGTTCCCTACAACGAAAGTGTCCTGCGCGAATCCGATCCTTTCTTCGATTTTGGGATGAAACTGCGTTATACTTTTCGTATTAACGGTGCCAAACTACAATTATATACGGGTATGAAGAATATTTTCAACTCGTATCAGGATGATTTCGATTCAGGTGTGGACCGCGACCCCGCCTATGTGTATGGACCATCGCTTCCCAGAACCCTCTATTTCGGCATCAAATTGGGAAATATGCTGAAGTGAAAACAGGCAAAATAGGCTATTAGGCTACTCGGTCATCCGGTAATTGGGCTTAGGTCTAATAGTTTAATAATCTAGAATCTAACAATCGATCCATCTTTTTATCAAAATTCCTCAGGGTGTTACATGGTGTTTTTCTCTGAAACGCTATGTACACTTTGGGGAATTTTTGTGTTTTACAGAGTTCACCAGAGTGAAAATTAGACATTTTAGATACGCCATTTTATTTCTGCCATTAAACCCGAAAAATGCATTAGAAAATCTATTACGAATCAAAATTGCTGCCAATCAAGTCGCAAGCTAACTTGTTTCCATTCACCATAGCGATGCGATGCCTCATTTCAACAAGTTCTTAATTGCACTTTTAATTCTCACGACCAAGTTCTATGGCAATTTTCGGGTTAAAATTTATTCCAAGCCCTATTCTTAAACAACTGACGATCTCAACTGCAGGCAGTTGAAACCGGACACCTTATAAGGTGTTTATCCGACACCCCTATAGGTGTTTACCAGACACCCCTATAGGTGCTTATTAGACACCCTAATGGGTGTCTGACTCTTATTGGTGAAGGGGGAGGGGTGCTCCACGACATAGTTGGTGAGGTTGAATGACGGAAGTAATGGGGATTGTTTAGTTTCATCTTCCTGTTTTCCATACTTTTCAGGTATTAGGTTGACGAGGTATTGCCTTGATAATGAAATTAATTCATTAATGGGGTCATAGAGAGTGAAGGACAAAATAATACTGTTTTTTCAAACCATCCTCTTTCAATTTTATGAGGAAAACTATATATTTTGAAATCAGATGAAGCGAGCATGACAATGTAAGATAGTCACAATAGAGTGTCTATATACCCTGAGTCATGTGAGTTCCATCTGACCAATGAATGAACCTAATTTTATACTGGTGAAAATGGGCAAATTTGTACCTTCCTTTTCTATGAGCTATCCAGCAAATTATCTAATACACTACTTTGGTTTTATGTCCCCTAAAAAAAATTATAAAGAATAAATTACAAATTATTGCTTCCAAATTTCATGAAACAATAATTCGTTATGAGTATAGCGTCAATACTCAGAGCCAGATAATTGAAATTACGCTGCTTAACCTTTATGGAGACAATGAATGGTATCTGCAAGAAGAGGCCAGAATTGTGGCTGAATTCGAGGGATTATTTCAACAGAAAACATTGTTTTTATTTCAGAGAATTCTCTTACAGAAATTAAGAATCCGGAGTATGAGGTGAGCTATGGAGAATCATTCAGGTCCATACGGGAAAAAGGTTCATAATTTAGCAAAACCTACAGAAGAGAACGAAAGAAATAATACGATTCAGCTGAGATGAAAGGGAAGAAACAGATATTTCGACTTTTAACCTAAAAACTTATTTGTATAAACAAACCCCTGACGGTATCGAAATCAATTTTTTCATACCATCAGGGGTTTTAATATTGTTCTGCTTTATTCAAAGCGGACGAGCAATACAGCTTTATTTAACCGGCGCTTCGGGTATTGTGGGCAGCGGTTTACGGTTCTTCATCTGTTGCATAACCACTTCGATGGCTTTGTTTAGTTGTTGATCTTCACCGTTAAACTCTTTCCACGGATCATTTTCTATTTCGATATCGGGCTGTACTCCTTTCCCTTCGATGATCCAGTTCCCTTCCATAGAGAGCGAGGTGAACTGAGGAATTCTCAACTGTGTACCGTCGATGAATGGGAGCGAACCGGTGATGCCTACGATACCTCCCCAGGTGCGGGTACCAATGGTGGTTCCAATACCAAGGGCTTTAAATCCAAAGGCGAAGAGGTCGCCATCCGAGGCGGAATATTTATCGATAAGCGCCACTTTGGGACCAACCTGAGTTTGGTTGGGGACGGGTGTTATTTCCGGCGAGTTTCTTCGCATATTCACCCGATAGGCTTCTCTGGCCAGACGTTCCAGAATCATAGGCGACACGTTTCCGCCTCCGTTGCCACGGTCGTCGATGATGAGACCTTTTTTGTCGAGTTGCGGATAGAAAAAGCGCACAAACTTGTTCAATCCATTGGGACCCATATCGGGGATATGAATGTATCCCACCTGCCCGTTGGTGGCTTCGCTCACTTTACGGATGTTTTCGTTCACCCATTTGAAATAGTAGAGTTCACTTTCATCGTCGATGGGGGTAACCAGAACTCTTTTGGCACCCTCAGTCGATGGTTTGCTGTTGACCAGTAATTCTACGGTTTGTCCGGCTTTTCCTACCAGTAGTTCAAAAATGTTATCTACCGATTTCACCGACTGCCGGTCAACGGCCAGGATATAATCTCCTTCGCTGACATCCACACCCGGTGCCTGCAGCGGTGAAAACATCTGGTCGCTCCAGGGAGCACCATCCAGAATTTCGGTTATTTTGAAATACCCGGAGGCATCCTGGGCTACGCTAGCTCCTAGCAACCCGGTTTTGATACGTTTGCTTTGGGGCTTTTCTCCGGTATTGACGTAGGCATGTCCCACGTTAAGTTCTCCAATCATTTCCCCAATCACATAATTGAGGTCGTTGCGATGATTAACATAAGGCAGCAATACGGCATATTTATCATGAACAGCCTGCCAGTCCCGACCGTGCATATTGTCCACATAGAAGAAGTCGCGCATTTGTCGCCAGGCTTCATCAAAGATCTGTTTCCATTCTGCGCGGTAGTCCACCCTGGTTTTCATGCCTGAAAGATCGATTGGCTCATCTATGGTGATGGCGGAAGATGGCAGATCAATCACTTTCCATTTTTTGCTTTTTCCCACCAACATCTTTTGATTATCGGGTGAAAGAGTGTAGAAATAGTTGCCCAGGGCTTCTTCTTTTTCTTTCTCCAAATCGAAAACGAACAAACCTTTCTCATCCTGGCGTACCTGGAATTGTCGGTTATAATAAACCTTTCCGTTCACGCAGCTGATATTGTAATAATGTCCCGGAACAATGGGCAGGGCGACGATGCGTTGGGCTAATCCGTCGAAATCAATTTTAACGGTGACTTTTTGTTCTTTCTGTTCACCATTGTCTTTGTTATTAGCTTTTTTGTCTTTTTTGCCGTTGGTTTTATCGCTCTCTTCTTCCATTGGCTTCACATCTTTATTTTTTGGAGCGAATGGTGAGGGCGTGGCTTTATCCAGAATGGCAAAATAGATGCGGTAAGAGTTGATGTAGGCATGATTCCATTCGGTTTCACTATACACCGGACTAAAGTCGCGCTGCGAGCTAAAGAAGAGATACTTCCCATCGTTGGAGAAAGAGGGGTAACCCGAGTCATACCATTTTTCGGTAATCATTTTGGTTTCACCCGTTTCGATGTTGGCAACTTTTATAACGTCCATACGGTTAGGCATTCCGTCGGTAAAGGCGATCCAACGACTGTCGGGGCTCCAGGCAAAGTCGCTCAGTTGAGAGAAATTACTTTTCGCAATCATTTTGGTTTTTCCCGAAGGAACCTCGGTGATCATCAGCCTGTAATGTTGATCGTTCCAGGCAATATACCGGCTGTCGGGACTCCATCCGATGTTGAATTTGTAGGTGTCGGCTCCGGTCGTTAGCTGTTTTGCTTCTCCTTCACCGCTGGCGGGTTTAATCCATATTTCATATTCACCACTCTGATCGGAGAGCCATGCCATCCATTTTCCGTTGGGTGAATATTCGGCATCCCGGTCATGAGCGCCGGGCGAGAGCGTGTGATTATAAGTGATTCCTTCTTCTGCGGGCACTGAGAAGAGTTCACCCCTGGCCGAGAAGAGTACTCGTTCGCCTTTGGGTGCCAGACTTACCGCATTAATGTCATCTGAAGCGTCTTTGATTTCGTTACGAGCCAGCACCATGTCGTTGTTGATGGTTACGGGAACCTGTTTTATTTCTCTGGTTTTGGCATTAAATGTGAACAGAAAGCCTCCCTTTTCAAAAACAATGGTGTGTCCATTATGGGAAGGAAATTTAATGTCGTAGTCGGTGTAGTTGGTTACCTTTTCGGTGTCACCTGTTTTGGTATTATAAACAAAAAGGTTCATGGTTCGGTCGCGATCCGACAGGAAGAATATTTCCTCTCCAATCCACATGGGGAAGATGTCTTGCGCGTCATTGTTTGTAATAGCTTTGGTTTCATGCGTGTTAAAGTCGTGAATCCAAATTTCGTCGGCCATACCGCCCTGATAATATTTCCAAGTACGGAATTCTCTGAACACACGGTTATAGGCCAGCCGGCTTCCATCCTCATTGAAGGATGAGAATCCTCCTTCGGGGAAGGGCAATTGTTCGGGCATTGTTCCATCGACAGACACTTTATACAAATGACCTTTAAATGAGTTGAAAGTTTTTTTGCGCGTACGGAATACAATGTTCTGTCCGTCGGGGGTCCAGGTCATGACAATGTTATTGGGCCCCATCCGGTCAGATACATCGTCTCGACCCAATGTAGCAGTAAAAGTTAATCGTTTTGGAATGCCTCCCTCGGAAGGCACAACATATACTTCAGTATTTCCGTCATATTGACCGGTAAAGGCAATCTGTGAACCGTCGGGCGAGAAACGGGCAAACAACTCCATGCCTTTATGGGAGGTAATTTTACGTGCCGTGCCCCCTTCAATGGGCACCGTGTACAAATCGCCGGCATAGGTGAATACAATCTTATCGTTGCTGATGCCCGGAAAGCGCATCAGTCTGGCATCCTCGGCCATAAGTATGGCCGGAAGGGCAATCAGCCAAGAGAGGGATAGAAATAGCTTTTTTAAATTCATGATGTTTAAATTTTAATACTTATGTGTATTAGGTCAACAATAGATCTTAAAATTACTTCGCAATATTTGAAATTGAATGATTGGTATGTTGTTAAAAAAGGAATTTGTTTTAGTTTTTATCTTGTTTCGCTATTTGTTGGAAAACTATTTTTTTAAATGTTATTGACATGGCCAGAACAAGAATGGTTTATTCATCCGTATAAAGTTTGTCTAATTTATTGGTCTGGTGGAATTTAAAATTGACTTTTAATGATTAGTCAATAGTCTCCGGAGAAACTAACACTCATGACTATTCACGAACCAATAAAAACTGCTTCTTCCAGTGCATTCCTCAATGGCTTCCTTACTTATAGACTGTGGCTTATAATAAACTTGTGGAATACTCATAAAAGCAGATATTTTAAAGGTACAGAGATGAAAAATCCTGTCAAAAAATCCTAAGCCTCCGTTTCGGCAACAATGCAATCGGAATGCAAAATTAAACTTAAGCTAAATTTTCGAGGAATGACAACATAAAAATATTCAATTTGATCGGATATTAAAAATAATTACCCATCAGCCATTATCAATACCTGATTATAGAAGGCCATTGTGGGACCTGTATTTTATTTTTTTGTGGATGGTGGATTGTAATCTTTGTTAATCGTTGGCATCAGGCCAATGAAATATATTATTTTAGCATTTTTTCTCAATAATTACTTACCCTGCCCAGGTTATTAAGAAAGAATAAACCATTCCCCGTCATGGGATACAATAAATGGCTATCAAAAACAAAGCACTTATATGGCTGACGATAAGATACTTTGGGAGAATTTTAAGCAGGGGAAAAATTCCGCTCTATCGGCCATTTATAATCAACACGCAGATTTTTTGTATTACTACGGACTCAAATTTACCTCCGACGAGGCTATGGTGTTGGATGTCATTCATGATTTATTTTTGACATTAATCAAATCGAGGAATAATCTGGGCGATACTGAGAATATCCGGCTATATCTTCTTAAAGCGTTTCGGCGTTTGATACTGAAAGCCATGAAAGGGGCAGGGATTTATTCTTCCATAGATACCTCATACGTTCCTTCAGATGAAGTTTCTTTTTCCATTGAAGAGGAAATAATGGAAAGAGAAACAAGGGAGGAACAAAAAGAGACCTTGTCCCGGGCACTTCAATCGTTGAAATCTCGCCAACAAGAAATATTGTATTATAAATTCACCTGTGGTTTCGATTATGAGGAAATTTGTGAAATTATGGGGATTCCTTATGATACAGCACGTCAGTTGGTTTCAAGGGCTATTCAGACATTAAGGAAGAAGATCTGATTTCGAGGAGATAAGTCGGTCATTCAAAGAAGTCGATTGTATCAATATGAAAGAAAAAGAAGAGGAGAAATATTTTTTTGAAAAAAAAATTGTAAAAACTGTCACAAATCATCGTTTTCCACCTATTTATTAATAAACAGGATGAAACTCAAAAGATATACAGGTGTCTCTGTAGAGGAATTGATTCAAGACACTGGTTTTATTTCGCTGGTATCAGAATTGGACGAAAATGAATGGAAGTCAGAATTGGCTAAATATTCAGGGGACGTACAGGCGGCGTTCAGAGAGGCACGTGATATGGTTCTTTTGTTTGGCGCAGGAGAACCTGACGGGGAAATGCCCCGGGCCATGAAACGGCAACTTTGGAATAGGATTATTTCTGATTACCAAAGAGAAAAATCCTTGAGGGCAGATGGTTATCGCATCAGAAAGTATATAAGTGTTGCGGCCATGCTGGTAGTGGTATTATCGTTGGGAGTATTTTGGTATTTGAATAATTCTGCCGACGAAGCAACCTATCGGTTTTCATCTGCCGAATCGTGGATGTACGCCGATAAACCGGTATTATTCTTGTCGAAGGGCAAACAGGTCGAGTTGGAAGGAGAAAGGAAGGAGATTGTCGTATTGGAGAAAGAAAATGCCTTACGCCTAGGAGGAGACAGTATTGTGAAAAATGTTGTTCCGCGGGGTCAGAAGGGCGGGCAAGTGGTACTGAATGAAGTTACAGTACCTTATGGTAGCCAAACCAAATTGGTATTGTCAGACGGGTCGAAGGTGTGGTTGAATGCCGGCAGTCGGCTAGCTTTTGCACAGGAATTTACCGGTGATAGCAGAACTGTTTTTCTGGAAGGTGAGGGTTATTTTGAAGTGGCTGAGGACAAGGAAAAACCTTTTTATGTGAAGACCTCCTCTGTGGTCATTAAGGTGTTGGGAACCAAGTTCAATGTGTCGGCCTATAGCGAAGACGATAAAGTAGAAACAGCTCTGCTGGAAGGGCGTGTAGGCGTTAGATCTTTGAAAGGCATAATTAATCAAAATGTAACCATTGAGCCGGGACATAGGGCCATCTATTATAAAGCTGGAAAAAAGATGCAGGTGAAGGAAGAGGTCAATATGGCGCCGTTTATTTCCTGGCGGGAAGGATGGTATCAGTTTTCCAATGAAAAGATTGCTAACGTTTTGGCAAAACTGGAGCGCTTTTATAATGTGAAGATTATTTTTAATGAGGAGGATATTGATCAGGCGCTTCCCATAAGCGGAAAATTAAATATGTATAATTCTATTGATACTGTTTTGACTACTCTTTCCATTGTGGCCGGTATCGAATACCAGATTCTGGATGATCACATTCTGGTGAACGATCGGTATTCCGGGGAGTAGCTATTTCGGAGTTTCCGGCCTGCTAATAAGATAAAGATCAGTGTTAATTTTCTATTGGCGGAATTTAAACCATAAAAATTCCGATGCACGACTGTTATGGTTTGATGGAACAAACCAGACAAGAGGAGGTTTGCCGTCATATAGTGAAAAATTATAATAATTAATTAGGTGATACGAAAATTCATGAGAAAAAAAGGAACAGGAAAAAGAGCTGCCAACAAAATCTTAAATCCTTTGAGGTTAATGGGTAAACTGACATTTGTTTTTTTGATTTCCGGAATCATGATGGCTTCTGCAAATGAAAGGGGGCCCCAGACAATGTTGATGCTGGAAATGAAAAATGTGACGGTTGCGGAAGTGATTCAAAAAATAGAATCCATGACCGATTACATTTTTATTTATAGTGAGGAAAATGTGGATTTAAACCGTAAGGTGGATCTTATTTCATTGGATGACGATATTGAATCTGTGTTGAAGAAAGTATTTGACGGAACAGCAAATAAATATACCATAAATGATCGTCAAATAATTCTATTCCGTAAAGATAATCGTCCAATAAATAAGCAGACTAATCAGCAGAAACGGCCAGAGCGAATAGTAACCGGAACGGTTTTGGACGATCAAAACTTACCTCTTCCGGGGGTTAATATTATTCTTAAAGGAACCGGATATGGAGTGGTGACAGATACGGAAGGAAAGTACAGTATACGTGTACGGGAGGGGATGAATGAATTTCTTCGTTTTTCTTTTATTGGAATGAGAGTGCATGAGGTTGCGGTTGGAGATCAAAATGAAATCAATGTGGTGATGCAACCCGAAGAGCAGATAATCAATGATGTGGTGGTGGTAGGAGCCTATGGTAAGAAGCAAAGCCAAATAGATATGACCGGAAGTGCCTTTCAATTAAATGCAAAAGATTTAGAAGCACTACCATCGGGAAGAGTAGACCTGCTGCTGGATGGTATTGTCCCCGGTGTACGTATTGAACCTAATACGGATGCTCCTTCCAGTACCAGAACGCGGTATAATATGCGGGTTAGGGGGGAAGCGTCTCTGTCGGCATCGAATGAACCATTGTGGATTGTTGATGGGACGCCCATATTTACTGGCGACAGAACAAATATGATTACAGGGGTAGAAGTGTCTGTTAGCCCTTTATCCTACATTAATCCCGAGGATATTGAGTCAATTACTGTATTGAAAGACGCCTCTGAGACATCAATTTACGGGGCCGACGGAGCCAATGGCGTCATTCTTATAACTACTCGTCAGGGGACAAAAGGAGCCACCCGTATTAATATTTCCGGACGTTACGGCGTGTCAATGATAAATGAATCTACCCGCTTTAAAGTATTAAATGCGGAAGAATACTTAACACTTGCCAAAGAGGCTTATGTAAATGCCGGAAAAGATTTGGCTTATTTCCCTTTTCAAGACAATGATTTGAATCAATACAGTACCACCAATACCGACTGGTATGATGTATTTTACGGCTTGGGACAGACCTATCAGGGTAACCTCACTCTGAGTGGGGGCAATGATAAATCTACCTATTATATTTCCGGTGGCTATTATCGTGAAGAACAAACAGTGATAGGAAATAGCCAGGACCGTTTTTCTCTTCGCGTCAATGATGACTTGAATTTGGGCAAAAAGCTAACTGCCGGGTTCCGTGTCAGTGCATCTTATAATGTCAACAACATTTTTAACCCCGGAACTGATTATTATGAGTTCCTTCCCATATATTCTGTATATAACAACGACGGCTCTTTTAGACTGTATAACCAATATATTGACGGAATGGATGCAGAGGGAAATCCGTACTGGAAAACAGCGAAGTTTTTCAATAGTGTGGCAGAACGTGAAGAAAATGATCACATACAAAAAACTTTTGCTTCGAACAGTAATATTTCTCTAAAATATAGTGTAAATGATGACTTGTCTGTTACCTCTCAAATAGGCGTCGATTATCAAAGTTATTTCGAAGAACAGTATAGCGCCAGAACAAATTGGTCAGGCATGTCTCTCTCTGACGGCGAGCCGATAGGCTATTCATCACGGAGACATTCCAATTTTTTATACTGGACCAATATCGAGCGGATTAATTACGATAGAACAATTGGCAAGCATCATATGGATGCCATGTTGGGCTTTGAGATGAGATCTCAAAAAAGAAATTCTGTAAGTGCCAGCGGAGAAGGGTTTGTCAACGACCATATTAAAGAGATTGCTTATGCAGAAGATCAGGATGGAAGCAGTAGCTCAGACCTTGACAGGGCAATGTCATTCTTTGCCAGAGGTGGATATTCCTACGATATGAGGTATTATCTTAACTTAATTTACCGAAGAGACGGTAACTCCCTTTTTGGTGAAGATGTCAGATGGGCCAATTTCTGGTCGCTTGCCGGCTCCTGGAATATTCATAAAGAAGATTTTTTTGATGTGCCGTTTATCGACATTCTTAAAATAAAAGGGAGTTATGGAACTAATGGAAATTCCCGCTTAGGAAATCGTCAGGCCGAAGGGGTTTATTCTTATAGTGAGAGTTATAATTATGTCAATAATTCTGGAGTAGCATTGACAATGAGTCCCAACCCCGGTCTTAGCTGGGAAACAACTTATATGACCAATTTAGGGTTGAGAGTTAAATTTTTAAGGCGAATTGAAATTGATGCTGAATGGTATAATAATAAAACTGTTGACTTGATCAGTAATGTGGATGTTTCCTGGACAACGGGAAATACTACGATTTACCGTAATGTGGGATCTATCAGAAACAGAGGATATGAAATAACTGTAAATTCCGTTAATGTGTTGACACCGGAGATTCGATGGTCAACTCGGTTGAATGCTTCCCATAATAGCAATAAACTACTGGAATTGTATAATGGAATAGAAAAGGCCATGGGAACGAAAATCTGGCGTGAAGGGTATGGCTTGGACACCTATTATTTAGTCCGATGGGCCGGAGTGGATCCACGTGACGGTAGCCCTATGTGGTATGATGCAGAGGGTAATATCACCAAAAACTACAGCTATGATTATCGTGTCCCCTATAAATCCTCTTCGCCCGACTTGGACGGGGCTCTTATCAATACTTTAGAATATAAAAACTTTGAGTTTCAGGTAATATTAAATTATGTAATTGGCGGTTATGGGTTTAGTTCTTTTGGACGAGGAACTTCATCCGATGGATTAAATATCATGTCCGAAAATCAGTCTGTTAATCAGCTTGACAGATGGCAGGAACCGGGCGACCTGGCATTATCACCTAAACCCATATGGGGTGTTTCTACCAGTTCTACGATGAATTCAACACGTTATCTTTATGAAAAAACTCATCTTAGACTTCAAAACATCTCATTATCATATAATTTACCCAAATATCTTTTGGAAAAGGTAAACCTGAACGGGTGTCGTATTTCCTTTATTGCGGATAATCTGGGCTTATGGACCCCTTATGATCACAGTGACAGGAACTCATATAGACAATCAATGAGTGGTTATCCTATGGAAACCATGTATTCATTAAACGTCAATTTTTCTTTTTAAAATCATGGGCTGAGAAATTTACCTGAGTATCAGAAGGGATATTTTCCGGAGCAACGGAGCTCAGCTCGATTCTGATTTTTCAGCACCAATTGATTTAAAGAATACAATATTATTCATTAAGCATTAATCTCGGACGAGAAAATATTACAAGATTAAAAATACAAGGAAATTATGATATATAAATTAAAAGTAATAAAGGACATAGCTCGCAAAAAGGAAAGACTTATAGTCCTCTTATTAGTTATTGTAAACGGATTTTGGAGTTGTGATTTTTTGGAGGTTGATCCTCTCGGGAAAACCACGATTCCTATTTTGTTTTCAGATATGGATGGCATTCGATCGGCTCTGCCGGGCGCTTATAGTGCTGTTTATGAGTTTTATGATAATAATTCCTATCAGTATCCTGACGTGGCTGGGGATATGCTCTATTTAAATGTGGTAGGAGATAATGCTACCATGATAGATCAATACAATTTTTCATCCACCCAGGATGATGCTACCGGAACGGTGGGACATATCTGGCGTTATGGCTATGAAGCGTTGGCCAACATTAATAATATCATAGAATATCAACCCTCGTTGGTTGAACAATTTCCTCAAAATATTACCGAATTGAATCAGATAATGGCCGAAGCGTTGTTTCTGAGAGCTTTGGTACACTTTGATATATGTCGCTGCTATGCTCAACCTTTCAACTATACCGATGATGCTTCTCATCCCGGCATTCCGGTGGTTCTTGAAATCCCGGGGCCGGATGATAACCTTCCTAGAAGCAGTGTGGCTGAGGTGTATGACCAAATTGTGAAAGACCTTGATGAGGCTATTAACCTGTTTGACGGAACAGAATCAAAAGGCCCCTACTACGCTTCATTGGAGGCGGCCTATGCTCTTAAAGCCAGAGTTTTAATGTATATGGAGCAATGGGATGATGTTATTTTTTATTCGGATATTCTTATTGAAAAGATGTCGTTAACCAATCGGGACGATTATACAGACATGTTTAATAATTTAGAAGAAGGCGAAGAAATGATATTTCGAATAAATGGTCTGAATAAGAGCTCTTCTTTGGCTTCATTCTATTCTCCTACTTCACCGGTGGCTGTTCCGGCTGACACATTGATCGGTCTGTTCGATAATCCAAATGATGTGAGATTATTGCTTTTAACAGATGATGACAACCAGCCGGTATGTAAAAAATTCTGGATCTCTGCTGATGTGAGTGAAATGAATAAGCATTACGATCCTATTGTGTTGCGTTTATCCGAGGTTTATTTAAATCGGGCAGAAGCCTTCCTTAACAAAGGAATGTATAATAAAGCAGCCAATGATATTAAAACCATTCAGGCACGTGCAATAGGTGAAGAGGCTGAAAATATTGTGATTAGTGAAGACCCTGCTGAACTTGAGATAATTATTGACCAGGAAAGGGCAAAAGAATTGTGTTTTGAAGGTAGCAGATTTTTTGATATTACCAGGAAGAAAAAAGATTTGGTGAGGGAAGTATCCACCAGTTCATCCGTGCGGTATATTGCCTACCCCAGCGATTTGTTTGTGCTCCCAATTCCTGAGAAGGAGCTAAATGCCAATAAAAATATTACTCCTAATCCGACCGTGAATAATTAGTTTCTTGAAAAGAAAATATAAATGAAGACAAAAAGCTTATTTCCCATTTTGTTGATGTTAGTTTTTTTAGCCTGTAACGAAAATGAAACAGAGGTTTATGATCGTCCATTTATCCATATCATGTATGAAGGGGCGTCGTCGATAAAGGTTTCTTCCAAGGCTAATGTATTAAAAGAGTACAACATTTATTTGAGTTCTAAACCACTATCCCAAAATTTGGTGGTTGACTATGAAGTTTTGGTAGGAAACGGATTGGAGGAAGGCGTAGATTTTGAATTGATTACGCAAGGAAATACTATGACCTTTCTACCGGGGATTTATGAAATGCCTGTGAGAATTAAGTGGCTCCCTAATGCATTGGATCCTTCAAAAGATAATAGTATTGTTATTCGTCTTACAGGTAATAACCTGGGATTTACGCTTGGGTTGCCGGGGCCGGATCACCATCAAACTGAACTCAAAATTACTAAAACCGAATAATAGCGTTGTAATTGGGCGATAGAACCCGATAACGGAGTATGTTATTGCCGTGAAGTATTGAAGAGGAATCAGGGCATATGCAGCGTTATTAGTGTTGGAGCATCTTGTTACCAATTCGTTCTTGAATCGAAATTTATTTCCAATGATAAAATTAAAAACTCTTTTTCTTTTGTTCTTGTTGGGGAGCTCATTTGCTTTTGGGCAGGAATTGATTCAATCCCCAACTTTATTAAAAGGCCAATTAAAAAACGGACTGACCTACTATATTCTTCCTAATGATTATCCCAAAGATGAAGCTGTATTCCGATTATTCATAAAGTCAGGATCGGTTTACGAAGAGGACGACCAACAGGGATTGGCGCATTTTATCGAACATATGGCTTTCAATGGTACGCGGAATTTTCCGGGAAAAACGCTGATTGAGTTTCTGGAATCAAAAGGGGCCAAGTTTGGTGTGGATTTCAATGCCCACACTGCGATGAATGAGACTGTTTATAAACTTACCATGCCTGTTGAATCAAAAGGTTTGCTTGATTCTACCCTCATGGTTCTTTCCGATATTGCAGGGGGATTGTTATTGGACAGTACAGAAATAGAAAGTGAACGGGGCGTGATTGTTTCAGAATGGTTGCAGCAAACCGGTCCCGAACGAAAAGTCCGGGAGGCTTTCCTGCTGGAACTTCTTAACGGATCTCGTTATTCGGAAAGATTAACCATTGGGGATACAGCTATTATAAAGAATTTTCCTCATCAGCGATTAAAGGATTATTATGAGAAATGGTATGCTCCTTCTGTTATGGCAGTCGCTGTGGTGGGTGATGTGGATCCCAAAGAAACCAAGAAATTAATAAAACGTCGGTTTGGAAAACTTAGCTCCGATCTTTTAACGCAGACCCCTCCTTGTTATGAGATTCCTGATTTTGAGCATGTGCAGGTTAAATACGTACATCATTCCTCGCTGGATAAGGTGGAATTAAATATTATTCAGTTGGTTGATAAACCTTCGGGCGTAAAAACAGAGTCGGACTATTATGCCTATTTACAGCGGCAATTAATGAATAAACTATTCAAGGAGCGTTTTGCCAATCTTTCGTTCTATGATCCTCCATATAACAATGGCGGCTATGCACAAAGCAGCTTTATCAATGTGAAAGGGATTTTAATGGGGTCGGTTGATCTGGTGCCGGGGCGAATCGAGGATGGTATAATAAAATTTGCAACGCATTTTGAACAGATTTTCAGATATGGTTTTACTACTCTGGAGATAGAGAAGATCAAAACCAGGTATTTAAATGCTTTGCGTGATAAAGCAGAGTCAAAATCACCCATAGAATCAAAATCATTTATTACTGAAATATACTCCGACTTTTTTGCCGGAAACAAGATTGTGGATATAGATTATGAATATCAACTGGCAAAAAAATATGCCAGCCTGATTGATTCTGTATCTCTGGCCAAACAGCTCCAGCAAATAAGGAATAGAGATAAGACTCATTATATGGTGTCTTACTTTGATAAAGTCTCGGAAGAAATTCCTTCCCAAGAAGAGCTGCTGGCCATTTTCGATTCAATAGCAGGAAGCGATATAGAACCCTACGAGCTGGCTTATAGTGTGCCCGACCAATTGCTGCCTGAAGATCCGGTTGGGGGAAAAATCAAAGAAATAAAAGAAGTTAAAGAAATCGGAGCCCATCGGATTCTTCTGGAAAATGGGGCGGAGGTCTATTATAAATATTCCGAAAGAGAAAGCAATTACATTAAGCTGAGCGGTTTTCGAAAAGGCGGATTATATGCCTTAGACAGTGCCGATTATGTAAACGGTATTTTTGCGCGGAGCCTGGTGCCATTAAGTGGTGCCGGGGCGTTTCAACGGGAGGCTTTGAGCCATTTCCTGGCAGATAAAACCGTTTCATTGCATTTCGTTATTGAAAAAACTCGTTCCGGAATTGTCGGCAGCTCCGATCATAAGGATATGGAAACGCTGTTCAAATTACTCTACCTAAAATGGAGTGAACCACGAGCCGATTCTGCCGTGTTCCGTCAAATAAAAACCAAAACCATAGAGAAGTATCTGACATCCAATAAAACTGCACAGGACACTTTTTATCAGGATTTAAATATTTTACTAAATGGTCGAAGTTATATCCGTCAGGAGTTGAATGATACTGTTTTGGAAAAGTCACTGCGTTTTGAAAGGATGCTACCTGTATTTCGTCAAAGCTTTGGGGAGGCAACGGGGTTTAGGTTCGTTATTCTTGGAGATCTTCCGTTTGAGGAGGTAAAGCCATTGATCATTAAATATATTGGTGGCCTTCCCAAGGGAGATGGTCCGGATCGTTTCGTTTACCAAGGCCCCAACTTTTCCGATGCTGCACCGAGGTTTGAACGAAATGCCGGAAATAATCCGCGGTCGGTGGTCTCTTTAGTTTTTCAGGATTACAATTACCCGGGAACGCTGAGTCAATATAAAATAAAAGCAGAAATGATGAAAGCTGTCATCAGGACTCGCCTTCTTCAAACCTTGCGTGAAGAGATGGGGAAGGTTTATAGTGTGGGAGTACAGGCGGCTGCCACCAAATTTCCAAGGAAATACAGAAGGGCTACCATTAGCTTTTCCTGTGCTCCTGAAGATGTAAATGCTTTAATAGACAGGACTTTTGATGAATTGAAATCCCTTTCTGGTAATCCTGCTTTGATTAAACCGATATTGGATGATGTGAAAAAAAACCTTGTGAAAGATTGGTATGCTGATATGCAAAAGAATTTGTATTGGAGCAGGGCCTTAAGGAACCAATTGTTCTATGAAGAAGAATATTGGGATGCAATTATTCATTACGATGAAGTGGTAAAAGCGGTTACAGCAGAAGAATTGGCTGCCATGATTCAGAGTAATATTTTAGGATTGCCGGTGATTAAAGGCATTTTGAATCCAAGGGTGGAAGTATCTGAAGTTGATGGTCATATATCGGCTGAGCAGAAAATGTGATGCGTATTCCAGCTAAATTAAAAATCAGGAAAAAGAAATTATGATCCGATAACAATTTAGTTGGTGAGAGAAAACTATTTTCTAATTCTAAAAATAAATATCATGAAAAAGAACATTTATTTCTTTTTGACTTTGCTTTTAATGGCGGGCGGCATTTTTGTGTCGTGTGAAGACGATGGTGACGATGTTAAGTTGCCGGAATATGGAGATGCCGAATTTGTTAGCTTCGGATTTTATGCCGAAGATAATCCGGGAAATCTATTAGAAGACTATGTGGTTGAAAATATTATTGGAGATCTTTCTATTGCATTACCTAATTATGTTGACAAATCTGCATTAATAGCCCGCTTTGAAGTAACAGAGGATGACACAGTTTTTGTGGGAGGAGTGGTTCAAGAAAGTGGAATTACTGCCAATGATTTTACTTTGCCGGTGGATTACTTGGTTACGGAAGGTACCAGCAATTCCTTATACACGGTAACCGTCGGGGATTTGCCTGATGCGGTTTGGACATCATTGGCCAGTGATACTACCGATATGCGTGAAATCGTAATGCGAGTTAATCCGGTTTCAGGAATTCCATATATTGGGTATGTACAGTCGGCCGATGATTCTGATAACTACAAAGCCGGAGTATTGGTCCTTGAAGGAACACAATTAGCCATTTTAGGAGAGACTACTGCTTCGGAAACAAGAGCCAGTGATATTAGTATGGCTTTTGATGCCAGTGGGGTTCCTTATATTGCTTTTGCAGACTATTCGAATGATAATAAAAGTGGCTCTGTTATGTCCTATACCTCTTCAGGATGGGGTTATGTAGGTGGTGATTCCGGACATGGAATTACGGATACTGAAATTGGCCATAATGATATCGTTTTGAAGAGTGATAACAATCCAATGCTTTTGGCGGTTAATGATGGAAGAGATGGTCAAATTCCTAGAAGGAACTTAAACATTTCTGATTTTAACGGAAGCACATGGGAAACTTCAATTACAATACCTGGTCGTCCTTCCGAAACCAATACTTATTATCCCAAAGCTTGCCGTGTGGGTGATTCTATTTACTTAGGGGTTCTTAATGTTAGTCTTTCTACTATTTCTGTTTACAAATATACAGAAGGAAGCTGGACAACCATTTCAGAAGGTTATATGGATGAAGAGGCAACCAAAATTTATTACCGTGATTTTGATATGGATGTTGATGCTCATGGAAATATCTATGTTGCTATTGCAGATAATGTAGTGGGAGAAGATATTTATCGTCCCAGAGTTATTAAATACAACGAAGAAAATGCTTCTTGGGATGTTATCGGCTCTCCTATCGAAGTTGATGCTACCAGTGGTCGGGAATTTAGCCTGGCAATTTCACCCACCGGAGTTCCTTATATGCTTTATAGAAATGAAAATATGTATCCTACTATGGTTGCTTTTGATGAAACCACTCAGGATTGGACCGAACCGGAAGTCATTGAAAGCGTGGAAAGTGAATCTCTCTTTCTGGATTTTGCCCCCAATGGCGTGGGATATGCAGTATTCACCAATACCAGTATAGAAAATACTATGCTTTATAAATATGATATTCCTCAGGAATAATAAATAGAACAGCGTTGTAAAAGGAAGGGTGCCAAAAAGAGTTTAGGGGGCACCCTTTTCTGTTTATTTTTTTTCTGTTTCGACCAGTGCTTTAGAGTCGATATGTGTAAAATGTTTTAATTTATTTTTGCGAACACATTGAACTATGTTGAATTATTGTCATGAAAAATATAAAATCAATGATACGATATTGTTTGTTTTGGGTAGCTATCTTATTTTGTCAGTCTTTCTTGGTTAAAGGGCAATCAACCTATGTTTCAGGAAGGGTGTATTGGGATAAAAATGGTAACAGCATATATGATAAAGGGGAGCGCCTATTAAAAAACATTCCCTTGTCAAATGGTGATACGATTGTTGTGAGTAACCGTAAAGGCGAATTCGAGCTAAGAGTTCCCTTAGGTAGCAGTTTATTCCCTATTTTACCGTCAAAATATGATGTGCCTGTCAAAATAAAAAACGCAGCCTTTAGTTATCTGGGGCGTTTTGTTGAAGATACTGTCTTGTCCATATCAATTCCTTTAATTGAAGTTGAGCCAAAAAATAAATTCAGAATTGGGGCTATTGGAGATGTGCAAATTGACAACCTTCAAGAAGCATCTTATGCCAGCAAAACATTGATGAAGGAGCTCTTATCGCGCAACGATTTGGATTTTCATATTTTTTTAGGAGATTTGGTCAATAGTGATAGTCAATTGGAGCCTTTTATAGCAAACATGCTGGAACAGTTAAATGCCCCTTCCTGGACGGTTTACGGGAATCATGACAGGAATTATCATACAGAACATCAAGATAGTACTTTTAACAGCTTTTTTGGCGCTTCTCACTATGCTTTTAATTACGGTGATGTACATTTTATTGTTTTGAACAATGTTTGGTCTGAAGGGGGAAGGTCATATTTTGGATTTATTTCTCCTGAACAGATTAGATTTGTGAAAAATGACCTTTCCCTGGTACCGGAAAATAAACTTGTTGTAATTTGTCAACATATTCCAATGACTCATACACGGAATAAAGAAGACTTATTTTCTGTTATTGGTGCAAGCAGGAAAGTGTTAATCCTTACTGGCCATACACACCGGGTTGGAAGGCATATTTTTTCAGATAATATTGCCGAGTTGGGCGTTGGAGCTTCCTGTGGTTCTTGGTGGACAGGTGAACGATACCTTTACGGCGTCCCGCATGCCTTGATGCAAGATGGTTCTCCCAGGAATTACTTTACTATAGATTTTGATGGAAGTGATTATTCCTTTCGATTTAAAGGAATAGGTATGGATGCTTCGCAACAAATGAATATTTGGGTTAACGGTCAGGATACTATTGATACCAAAGTGGAAATGCTGCAAAAACTTGATAAAAATTGTGTTGTGGTAAATGTTTATGCCGGATCGGAGCACACTAAGGTATATATGAACATTAATAACCAGGGGTGGCAGGCTATGGAGCGTATTAAGATGACCGCACCGGAGGTGGCTCGTATCGTCGCTATGAACAGAAGTGATGTTTTCCCAACCAAATTCAGCCGGAGAGCGGCTTTGCGAAGTTCTGGTTCACCCCATTTGTGGATGGGGAATATACCGGATACGCTTCAAGGGAAAATTGGCAAGATTGACATTAAAGCCTTTGATGATTACGGGCTGGAAGTAACCGATCATACTCTGTTTTTGATAAAATAAAAAAGCTGGTGTCTTATTTCCCGGTTAGGGTCTCAGCATCACTTTCCTGACCAATTCCCCTTGTGAAGTTTGGACATAAATCAAATAGGTGCCCGAAGGATATCCTGTAAGGTTTAGATCAAAAGAAGTATTTTGAGGACTGATGGTGATGTTTTGAGCTAGTAGTTGTCTTCCGTTTTGTGTGAAAACCTTAATAGTGGCACTCTCTTCTTCTGAAACACCTGAGATGGTCAGATGAAAGATGCCGTCGGAAGGATTGGGATAAACTTCTATGGTATTGCTCAAAAGCGTTATTTCCATTGTTTCCACATCGCTTTGGTCACTAAAGACCTGTAGCCAATAGGTGTTAAAACGGTTTACGTTTAAATTTTTAAGGGTAGGTGAAGAAGAATAGCCTGTGGCAGCAATCAATGAAAAAGAATCTTTACCGGAAATAATATCGCTATATGTGTCTGCTTGGTAAACTGCAAATTGAGCACCGGAACCTTGTCCGTTTATGGTTATTTTACCGTTGGAGGGGGCTTTAAAACTAAACCATGTGGAAATGTCATCCTCTTGTGCCTCGGAAGTAGAACATAGGGTTGTTGATGAACATTCTCCACTGGGGGGTGCCGGTTCATTGGGTTCTATGGTCCCGCAATTTAAGGTGAAAGTGCCATTGTTGCCCAATTTCAGATTTATGGCATTTTCTATATTGTCATTTACCGGGAATGAAACATGAATTAAAACACTGTCGGAGAAGAGGCAACTGCCATGTCCGCCTGTGGTGGTGACAGTAACATCGAAAGAACCGTTTTGACGAGCCTTATCGTTAATCGTTAAGGTCAAAAGATTGTCATTGATATCATAATCAAAGAAATTTTCTTCTGATATGGTAAATGAATAATTTTCGGCGCCCTGCGCTTCAAGTTCATATTGATCCATACTTTTACCGCAAAGAGATATTTCATCGGTCATGTTTGAGAAAGCTACCGGGAATACACTTTTTGCTTCAATGAGATTTTCGTAGGTAATGGTGTCCGAACCATAATTGTTGGCGACAATCAGAGTGATCGAATAGGAACCCTCTTTGGTGAAAAGCACCTGCGGATTTTGAGTGTTTGGGTCAGTCCCGTTTACGAATTGAAATGTTTCGGGTTCCACAGTCCAATACCATTGTGTTGGTTGGCCTTTGCTAAGGTCTGAGAGGTTGATCGCCGTGTTTAAACAAGCCAAGGAAACATCACTTTCAAAATCGGCGTTGGGCTGGCGATTGTAGTTAATGCCATCCAAAACAGTGATTCCGGTATCATCCGGATCGAGCCAGTATTTTAATTGGGAAGAAGGCGTCGAATAGTAATCCCAGGAAACAGAGAATTTCCCAAAAAGAGAGATTTCATCATCCCCTCCGTGCAACTGACCTATTATCCTTTTATCATCGTCGAATAACGGACTTCCCGAAGAGCCACTGGCATCTGCACCTTCATCGTATTCTACCTGCCAGTGGGTGTCTGGACTGGTAACCAAATTATCATCCCATCTAATACTATAGGGGTAATTAACTGGTTCATCGCGGTCAATCGCTATACTCTTTGGATTTCCTCCCGGATGATGGATGCAGGTTGTTGATCCGGTGGTTAGCTCATCATTTGCGTTCCATCCGGCATAATATGGTTGGTAATCGGTAGGTGGAGGTGTGGAAAGTTTCAGTAGGGTAAAGTCATTGTAACTGCTTGTGGCCATAAGAGTTGCTCCGGAAATGGATTGATCTAGTGAGGCATCGTTGCCGTTGCAGGTGGAATTTTCATAATTAAAGTAGGTGACAAGGGTTTGTGCAACCCCTTGTGAGCTGATACAGTGGTTGGCAGATAAAAAGAAAGGGGTTTCGTCTTGTCTAACATTATTAATCAATGCTCCAGTGCAAACATACCATGAGTTTTCTTCTGCAAAACTCATCAGACATACGGATCGTTTCAGATCCTGCCAATCATTGCCTTCGTCACAATTGATATCGATGAAAGTACTGCCGGCTTCTGCTAGGCTTCGGTAGGCAGTAAATACCGATTCCAGAACAATTTCACCTTCAAATTGAGGAGTTATCGGTTCGTTGTATTCGATTATGATATCATTTCCATCAATGGATCCAATGGATAACTGCCGATAATTTTTATTGTTGATATTGGTATAGGCCCCCAGTATATGTGTTGTGTCGGAGGTGTAAACGTACAGTTCACCACCGGGAGGTAATAAGTAGTTGTTAAAAAACAACCCGAGAGCTTTGGCATCTGGACAATTGATCTTAAAGCGCCAGATATTAATGTGCCCAAGGGTGCTTTTTATTCCTTCCTCTCTGATGTTAATATTCATGTTTTGAACTATCCCTATTCGGTTTGGAATGCCGTTTTTCTGATCTAATGATTTTTGAAAATCGACATTGACCGAGTCCAATAATTTTTGCGGAATGTTTTTGATGCTTTTCAGGGAGTTGGCTTGATTGAACCCTGCAGGTGTTGAGTAAGTTGATATTTGTGCTGTGCCATCCTGGAAATAAGAAAGTTCTAAGATGAAAAGCATAAGGGGGTATATTAAATTTTTCATTTAATCTTATTTTGGCTTGCAGGTTGGAGAACTCTGAAATAATCCAGATCGCTAAAATAGGGGAAAATAATTCAGAAGATTTATTTTTTCAATTAATACAGGATTTTTTCAACAAAGTGAAGAGATACTAAAACGAACAGATCCTGCATATTCAAAGAAGCTGATGGAAAATAAAAATCTGGTTTTGACTCCCGTCGCAATAAAAATGAATGCAGATAAAGTTTAATATTAAGAGGTTACTTTTTTTCTTAAGAATCCATAAATGCGCAAAAAAAATGATAATAAAGAGAATTGCATTTCTTAAGAAAGGGACCTTTTCTTTTCCAGAATATAATGAATATTGTTTATGTGCTGAGAAATTAAAATTGGAGAGATTTATTTACCAATAAAACTGTCGCAATTTTAGATAGAAACCAATAGATTTTTTATTCGTCAGAATTTAAATATTTGGACAGGGTTTCAATTAATACCTTTAACCGAATGGGTTTGGCTAAATAATCATCGCAACCTGCCTCCATACATTTTTCGCGTTCGCCGGACATGACATGAGCCGTCTGTGCAATGATGGGTATGTTGGGATTGATTTTTTTTATTTCGCGAGTGGCAGTGTATCCATCCATTATGGGCAATTGCAAATCCATCAACACCAAATCAACTTCATTGTCTTTAAAAAGCTCAATGGCCTTTTGGCCGTCTTTGGCCCATAATATTTTAGCGCTGGTTCGACGTAAGGCTGCATCAAAGAATATTTTATTGGTATCCACGTCTTCGACAACCAGAATGACCTTATCTCCCCAGTCTTGGTTTAGGGCATTGCTTAAATCTGAATCCAACATATGTGAATAGATAATGTAATTTGATAAACGTTTATTCTTGCTTTTAGGGAAGCACAAATTAACACTTTATTTTTAATTCCACCTGAATTTATCCGGAAAAATTTTCTTTAAAAATGATTTCATGGAATTAATTGGCAGGTTCCGTGTTTTTTTGTTGTTTTGGATATTACAAAGGAAAGAGCCATACTAAAAGATGTAAAAAGAGCGGGGGAAAACAGATGATCGTTTTAAGGATGACTGAAAAGATCGTTCTTTGCGTAATTGCTATGTTATTAGCAACGGGAATGGTTGCTGACCTGAAAGCATTGAGACATGTGTCGTCGGCTGAAAGTAGAAGGTCGGTAGATGAAATGAGCTTGCAACAGAAAATTAGTCTCCTGCTGCTGCCATCTCATCATCTGGAAAATGGAAAAATTATTTTTCCAAAAACAGAGGAGGCTGACTTCAGTGTGTGGAATAAAATGGCGATGATCAATGTTATAAATGGTTTTAAAACTTCTGATAGGGAGATTCCTTTTCCTGATATTAGAGCAATCCAATGTGTCAGAGATTCTCTGCATCGCCATATTTTGAGAGAAGATTTGATGAATTTTATGGCTCAAAATAAGATTTCGGGCCTCCTAGCTTCTGGGGAATATTTGTTTGATATCTGCGATAGAAAAGGACTTAATGTCCCTTCTTATAATTCATTGGCTTTATGGCTTGCACAAGAAAGAGAGATTTTTAAGATTCCTGTTGTTCCACTTCCGGAGAAACTGTTTATCGACTTACAGTCTTTGGGGTTAGCAGGTAGTAAAAATATTGTTATCAATCCTGGAATGCAGAAAGTGGATACGCCAGAAATTGCAATAGTTCCGAATTTTGAAATGCTTGTTCAGCAAGGTACGGTTTTTCTGACCTCGGATTACCAAAGGGATTTTAATCGTTTGCTTAGGGCTTATCAATTTAAAATGCTGAATGAAGAGCTTTTGAATGTAGGATGTAAAAAAATAATGGATTTTCTTGAGCAGTCGGTTCTATTTGAAGAGAGCTTTGTTTCCATACCTGTGTCAAGACCATTTAGTACTTATGCCAGAAGAATTGCTTTTGAAAAGGGGATTCGAATGTTTGGTAGGGAGGATAATTCTTTTTTGTCTGCAAATTTGAGTGATAAAAAGATTAAGATAATACCTGATGCTTCGGAAAATCAGATTTCAATTTTTTTTTCCATGGCAGCTAATCATGTTAAAATAGAAGAGAGGGATTCCATTCCTGCAGATTTAGTGGTTTGGCTTTATGGGGGAAAGGAATTGACAGATTCCATTATTAGACAAAGAATAAGAGAAATAAGATTACAAAACCCGGAGTCTAAAATTGCTTTAGCGGTAGGTTATTCTGGTAACTTTTTTGAAGAACATTCCTTTCCGGAAGAGTTAGAGTTGCTTATTATCGGTACTTCGGAATGGCCAGTTGTTTGGGAAAGCTTGGCTCAGGCTTTGTTTTTGGGCATGGATATCGAAAGAGCAAGGATGTCAGATTATTGGGTCAAAAGGATTGAAGACTTTTCATTAAGGGGTTCTCAAACCCGTTTGAAGTTTGGTGTACCGGAGGAGGTGTCGATGTTGACCGATAGTTTACTTAAAATAGATACTCTCATGTTAGAAGCGATTCGAGAAAAAGCTCTTCCTGGAGGTCAAGTGGTGGTGGTTCGTGATGGGGTGGTGGTTTGGAACAAAGCATATGGATATCATACATATAAGAAGACAAGACCTGTAAAAGAAAATGATATTTACGATTTGGCTTCCATAACAAAAATTGCAGCCACAATTCCTGCTCTAATGAAGTTGTTTGACGAAAAAAAATGGAGAATGCAGGATACACTAGGTCTTTTTTTTACTGAAGTTGATTCCACCGAAAAGTCCTCTTTAACCATAAAAGAGTTATTGTTACACGAAAGCGGTTTGGCATCCTATATCCCATTTTATTTGGAAGCAATTGATAAAAGCAAGTTGAAGGGTAGCTTGTTTGCCGGAAGATATTCATGGCTCTATAACATAAAACTTGACGAATATATATATCTGAACCGAACGGTGGCGTATCGGAAGGATGTATTTCGGGAGTTTAGCGATTCCATTTTTTCAGTTGCGGTTGCCAAAAATTGGTTTATAAATAAATTTTATCTGGATTCGATGATGTTGCAGGTCATTGATTCAAGGTTGTATCGAAGAGGTCAATATCGTTATAGTGATTTGGGGTTTTATTTTTTGGGTGAGTTGGTGCATCGACTCTCGAATAAATCGTTAGATAAATATGTTAAAGAATATTTTTATGAACCGCTTGGTATGTTCAACACCTCTTTTTTGCCTGTTAATCATTTTGAACAGAAACGGATTGTTCCTACGGAAGAGGACAAGGCTTTTCGTAAGCAGTTGATTCATGGGTGGGTTCATGATCCCGGAGCTGCCATGATGGGAGGAGTAGCCGGACATGCCGGCTTGTTTTCCAACGCGTTGGATATTGCAAAATTGATGCAGATGTACCTGAACGGTGGTCGATACGGAGGAAAGAAATACCTGAATTCCGGAACGGTAAAACTATTTACCAGTCGTGTTCACAAACAAAATCGGCGTGGTTTGGGTTTTGATAAACCCGAACCGGATAGCAAAAAAGAGAGTCCTGTCTCGAGGCAGGCATCTCTTTCCTCGTTTGGACACAGCGGCTTCACAGGAACACTTGCTTGGGCTGATCCTGAAACAGAAATTGTTTACGTCTTTCTTTCGAACAGAGTCCATCCCCACCAGTATAATAAGAAACTAATAGAAGGTAATTATCGAACAAGAATTCAGGATATCATTTATCGTTCCATAATAAGATACAATGATAACCTAAATGAAAATTAAGCAAGGGGAGAGGAAAGGTATCATTGAATTCCCGGTGGAAGCCTTCTCCCATTGCATGTATTTATAAGAATGAAACGAGCAAGTTGATTTTTGTCCAAAAGAACATGTATAAACATAGGGGCATTCGAGTTCCATCCAACCAATAACTTAAGTAAATTTTATACGGATGAAATTAGATTAACTTGTTGTTCTGGTAGAACTCTTATGATCTTTTGCTTGGTATTCTTTTTTTGGACAATCTAATTCGTACTGTTCGTTTCATCCACAAATTTATTTATTGGATCCAAAAAACTTTTCGAATACTCTAATCATATAATAATGGTCTTTAACCCCAGCAAGTTCTCTGACCGAATGCATGGACAACATGGGGTTTCCCACATCCACCGATCGGATATCCAGTTGTGAAGTCAGAATGTTTCCCAAGGTTGATCCGCCGACCATATCGCTGCGATTAACAAATCTCTGGCACGGAACACCAGCTAGTTGGCACAATGATTCAAATACGGCACCACTGTCACCATCCGTGGTATATTTCTGGTTGGCGTGGATTTTTATAACCGGCCCTTTATTTATCAGTGGGTGCAATACCGGATCATGTTTTTCAGGTAAATTGGGATGTACTGAATGAGCCATGTCGGCTGATATCATAAAAGAACGATAAATGGCTTGCTGAATGGCCTCTTCGTCGTTGCCTAATTGTTTGAGAATGCGATAGAAAATATTTTTAAAAAGAGGAGAACCTGCCCCTTGTTTGGTCTGACTTCCTACTTCTTCATTATCAAAGATACTTAACATAAATGTTGCTTCATCTGGAGAAGCTTTGGTGATGGCTTTTAAACCTGCATGTACCATAGCAAGATCGTCCAGACGGGGACTGGAGATAAAGGCATTATCAGCACCCATGATGCAACCTCTCTGGTATTCATTAAGGGTTAGGTCAAAGTCGAGTATTCGTTCGGCATCAATTCCTGCTTCCCTTGCCAGTAGTTCTTTTAGGACTCCTTTAGGGGAGGTGTCTTCATTCAATATCCCTATAAGGGGTAGCATGTCTTTTTGTTGATTGAACTTAACACCTTCGTTTACTTGGCGATTTAAGTGGATGGCTAAACTTGGGATGATGAGCATCGGTCGGTTAAAATTGACCAATCGGATTTCCGGTTTCAATAATTCTTCCCCTTTTATGACAATCCTTCCAGCCATAGAGAGAGGCCGGTCAAGCCAACTCATAAGAATTGGACCGCCATATACCTCTGTGTTTATGGAAATATAGTAGTCGTCACCAATTATCTCGGGTGAGGGCTTGATTTTAAATGAAGGAGAATCGCTGTGCGCACAGATCATTCTAATTCCTTCCTTGTGAGCCGGTTCACTACCGATAATAAATGCAAAGAGGGCAGAGCCATTTCTGGTGGTATAATATTTTTGGCCCTTTTTGAGTGCCCATGTATCGTGCAGTTCCAGTTTTTGAAATCCGGCTTTCTCCAAAAGTCGGCAAGCATTTTCTACCACGTGAAAAGGACTTGGGCTTTCATGAATAAAGTCGATAAGTTCTGTTGCTAATTTTTCATATTGTTTCATGATGGCAGATTTATTGTGATTTATCTGTTTTTTTGAGGTCATAACTTAATTCAAAAGAGAGCCTCTCTTCTTTTTGTTCAAAAAATAGGATTGTTTCGAACAAGAAAAGTTTAAAATTAAATAATGAAACCGTGATCCATTTTTGACAAAATTAAAAGAAAATTAATTAGTTTATTTCCAAATTTTATCTGATTTATGTAAATTTATTTTTGACTTTTATCTCGTTATAGTACTTGTAATGTTTAGAATTTTGATTATTAGGCTTAAAAGGTGGTGTAATCTTTTTTGTATTAATCTTGAGATAAAATTCAATTTTACACTCAAGAGGGGTTTAACACATTAATGTTGAGGGCTTTTATGATAAAATATTAGTTTAAATTCTGCGATTGAAGAAGTGGAAAATGCTAAATCATTTGTAAAAATAATTAATTTCACTTGTATGGTATGGAATTTGTTAACTTTTTAGATTCCATTTTGTTATTCTATTATGAGATAATAGGTGAAATGAGCTTTAAATAATTTCAAGTAAAAATTAAAAATATAGAAAATATGAAACATTATCGCATAAAAGTACGAGACGACAAAGCGGAATTCTTCGAAGAGTTGTTGCGTTATTTGGACTTTTTAGATTATGAAGAGGTGGAAAATTTTTCTGAACCAAGAATCTATCCCAATTTTGATTTAAATCCACATCCTCAAAAAAATCAGAAGAATTTGACGACTGAACCGACTTTCCCGAATATTAAAAATAAGAATAGTCAACAGGAATCATATCCAGACAATTTAAGGGAGGTTATGGCTCGAATTGACCAACTAAGGGATCAAGCTAGGAAGAGTAAATAGCATTCAATTGATAAATTTTTAATGTGAGACTGTTTTTTTTGAACAGTCTCTTTTTTTGTTGGTTGTGAGGAGCCCGTTAGTTTGTATTCATATTATCTTAAATTTGCATGGATTTTTATTTAATAAAAAAAATGAAGCATATAAGAAATTGGAATGAGTATTTGGTTTTGATATACCGATTGGGATTGGTCATGATCCTTTTTTCGATTTGTCGTGTGGCATTTTATTTTTTTAATAGTAATTTATTTGAAAATCTGTCATTACAAACCTTTTCAATGATTTTGTATGGAGGGATTCGGTTTGATTTGAGTGCGATTCTTTACATTAATGCTCTATATATATTATTATTCCTTATCCCATTCAGGATAAAGTTTCGTAGAGGCTACAGGGTGGGATTAAAATGGCTTTTTATTATCACTAATGCAGTTGGGTTGGCAGCTAACGTTTCCGACTTTATTTATTATAGATTTACCTTGAAAAGGACGACTGCTAGTGTTTTTAAGATTTTTAGCCATGAAGATAATATGGTTTCCTTGTGGGGGCGTTTTGTTATTGACTATTGGTATGCTACTCTTTTCTGGTTGATATTGATATTGGTGATGGTTTTGGGGTATAGTCGATTTAAATCAAAGCCACAGGGAATAAATCCTTGGTGGAAATATACTATTATCGGCACCATTGTATTGGCAGTGGCCGGTGGATTAACTATAGGAGGGATGCGGGGTGGCTTTCGGCACAGTACGCGGCCTATTAATATAAGTAATGCTGCCCAATATGTGGATAGGCCGGAGCAAATCCCCATTGTTTTGAATACCCCATTTGCCATTTTGCGAACTCTTGGAAAATCAGTGTTTCAGCCGGTTGAATACTTTCCAACGGATAAACTAGATGAGATATATTCCCCTGTTTACGTTCCCAGTCGTTCTGCATCATTTGGCAGTGGAGATAAGGAAAAAAAATACCCCAATGTTGTTTTGATTATTTTGGAGAGCTTTGGACGAGAGCATATAGGTGCGTTGAATGATACACTTGAAGGTGGAAAATATAAGGGATATACACCCTTTTTGGACAGTCTGATTGCTCAGTCATGGGCTTTTAATCATGCTTATGCCAACGGGCGAAAATCAATTGATGCGCTTCCATCCATAGTGGCATCGGTGCCATCATTGGTGCAACCCTATATTGTTTCGGAATATGCCAACAACAGGATCAACGGTATGGCTTTTCTTCTTAAAAAGATAGGTTATGAAACAGCCTTTTACCATGGAGCCCCTAATGGATCTATGGGCTTTAAGGCTTTTACTAAAATGGCCGGATTTGATTACTATCGCGGGAAAAACGAATACAATAATGATGATGATTTTGACGGTATTTGGGGTATCTGGGATGAACCCTTTTTTCAATATTTTGCTAAAGATATGGGGCAGTTAAAAGAACCTTTCTTTACCACTATTTTTTCTGTCTCATCGCATCATCCCTTTAAAGTTCCTGAAAAGTATGAAGGGTATTTCCCGGAAGGACCTCTTCCTTTGCACAGATGTATGGGCTACACTGATATGGCCTTAAAGCGTTTTTTTGAGACAGCGTCAAAAGCAGAGTGGTTCCGGAATACACTTTTTATTATTACGGCTGATCACTGCACAATTCCTTTTCATGAAGAATATAAAACTCCGGCTGAAAGTTTTGCTATACCTATTTTGTTCTATAAGCCTGGAGAAATTGAGCCTCGCATGGATACGGCCTTAGCACAACAAGTTGACATCCTCCCTACTGTAATGTCTTATATCAATTATCCCTATCCATTTATCGCTTTTGGAAATGATCTTTTGTCCTCTGGTCAAAAAGACCGGTTTGTAATGAATTATTTCAATGAATCGTATCAATTTCTTTATGACAAGTATGCATTATATTTTGACGGGAAAGAGGTGACAGGCATATATGATTTGATTCAAGATCCCTTGCAGAAGAAGAATTTAAAAGGACAAATCGAAATTGCCAACGCTGAAAAATTAATGAAAGCCTATATTCAGCAATATATAACACGGATGATTAATGATCACCTGGCCTTTAAGGAAGAGTAAATTTGAGGGAAAGGTCTTGGGGGGAATTAAAAGTGCCAAAGGGTTGGAAAAATATGAGTTTTTATAAAGAATGTGCATTTGCCGTTTTGAACAAAATATAAAAATTGATCATAAAAATATTTGATTTCAAATTTGTTAGGATATTAGGGGCATTGATAGTGTGTGGCATAAAGAACTGGCAACAAAATGGCTGTTTAACCACAGTTTTGCATCATTGTTCAAAAAAAATGATGTTTTAATACAATTTTTGTGTTTTGAAATTTGGTAAACACCAAAAACCGTCTATATTTGTGCTAGGAAGATTGGGAAACCTATTTTATAACCCTAAAATTAATTTTTATTATGAACAAAGCTCAATTAATTGAAGCAATTGCCGGCGAGTCAGGATTGACCAAGGCCGATGCTAAAAAGGCATTAGATGGTTTTATTAAAGTGACCGGCGATGCATTGAAAAAAGGTGACCGGATTGCACTGGTTGGATTTGGTTCTTTCTCTGTTTCTGAGAGGAGTGCCCGTACTGGTAGGAACCCGCAAACCGGTAAGGAAATTCAAATTCCTGCCAAGAAAGTTGTTAAATTTAAAGCTGGTAGTGAGCTTACCGATGCTGTAAATTAATTCTTTTTTGGTCGAAAGAATAAGAAAGGGGTGTTTCTTTTGAGAAATACCCCTTTTTACAGGTATATGGAAAAAGAGCTGATACAATACATGTCTAAGTTTTTGACAACTGAACGATTTCAGTTGTTTGAAAGGGTTATTGATAATAGGACTAACTATTTGACCGTTGTTCTGGAAAATATTTTTCATTCGCACAATGCCTCAGCTGTACTTCGAAGTTGTGACTGTTTTGGCGTGCAGGATGTGCATATCATTGACGATGACAACAATTATGAAGTAAATCCGGATGTTGCCCTCGGTGCATCCAAATGGCTATCTCTTCATCATTATGCTGATAGGGATGGAAATACCACCCAAACCGTTCTTTCCAATTTGAAGAAAAAAAATTATAGAATCATTGCTACAGTTCCAGATAAAACTGCCTTGCCATTTTATGATCTGGATATTTGTAACGGGCCTGTTGCCTTAATCTTAGGCAATGAAAAAAATGGTATTTCGGATGTGGTTAGAAATTTGGCAGACGATTTTATTACCATTCCAATGATTGGCTTTACCGAAAGTTTGAACATCTCAGTAGCTGCGGCCATCATGCTGCAACATTTTTCTACCCATATTCGTAAACAACTAGATGTTTCCGAGTGGAAAATCAATTATAAATATCGTAATCAATTATTGCTTGCCTGGATGCGAAAGTCAATTAAAAAAGCCGACCTGATTGAGAAAGCTTTCAAGAACAATAGATGTTGAAGTAATCTAATTTTATTGGTGTTTTTTGGCTTTATTTTTTTGTTGATTTTAGGTTGTTGACGAAAACATATATTAAAGTGTGAGTGTTGAAAGTTTGTGATTTCGTCACTTAAGGATATCTGAGGGATTTCAGAAATTATCTGGTAAGGAATGTGAGAATTTAAATGCTAACATGCTTTAAATTTGTTAAATTTGGCGGTAAATTGATTAAAAATAGTATATTTTGTATTTTTGAATTAATTTAGAGGCAGATAAATGAGCCTGAATGCCGGAAACCAATAGCTTTCAACATAGCCCAAACCGGCAAAATAGAAATTTGGATTTATATCAACTGTCAAATATGCCTTGGCAGGTCTGGTTTTGTTAAATGTAGATTTAATCCTTTTCCGTTCTCAAGCCGGAGTAACAATACTATTAATGTAAAGAAAGGCATACGACCAAAATTAGTAAATATTAAACGTATGAATTGTATTATTATTGATGACGACAAGCTGTCAATAAAAATCATTGAAGAGTTTGTAGGCAGGACAGAAGGGCTGCACCTGACAGGATCATATTCCAGTGCTGTTGAAGCCTTTAATTCAATTAATCAGGCCGGAGCAGAAAAAGTGGATTTGATTTTCCTTGATATTGAAATGCCAGAGATGTCCGGAATTGAATTTCTGGATTCCTTGGATATTATTCCCCAAGTAATCATATATTCATCTCAGGAAAAATATGCTTTAGAATCATATGAATATGATGTAACCGATTATCTTTTGAAACCAGTCCAATTTGGACGGTTTATTAAAGCCGTTAATCGTGCTAGAGAGCGCTATGAGAAAAAAGATAGTCCTGTAAAAGAGAGTACAGAAATTTTTATTAAAAATAACGGATCACTTGTGCGGATTAAATATGATGATATTCTGTGGATTGAGGCATTAGAAAATTATGTGGTATTAAATACATTTAAAGAAAAATATACCATTCATTTTACCATGAAAGCTATTGCCGATAAGATGCCATCTGATAAATTCATGAGAATACATCGCTCTTTTATTGTCAATTTTAGTAAAATAAAGGTGATAGAAGACAATTCGGTGGTCATAAAAACCGATAGTGGCACAAAAGTAATTCCCATTGGAAAATCATATCGGGACAAATTAATGAACGATATCAACCTTATTTCCAAATAGAAAAACGTCTTTTACGGAGATTTTTTGACTGAGAAAAGTAAATATTCTTTATTTTGCTTTTTCATTTATGGATTTAGACAAACTGGTAGAGTTGGGGAATTTTGGTTTTGTGTGGCTTATTAACAAACACAACAGCTAAAATAAAAAAATAGATTTTTTTATGATTGTTTACCTGTTTAATACGCAGGTATTTTTTTGCCGATTTGCATATATATATATGCTAAATTAGTCCTGCTTGGCAAAAGTTATTCTTAAAGGAATTGATATTGTATGTTTATGATTAATTTTCTAATAGATAACCTTCTTTATCTAGGATACTCCAATATTTCAACCAGTTGTTGGATTCACTAAAAGCCCCTTTGAAATTTGGCTTTTTCAACCAAACATCCTCGATAATAAAAACTTCCCCCAAGTTTGGATGATCTGGTAATAAATTCATAACATCAATTTTTTGTGGGTTATATTTAATTTCTGGATCTTCCAAAAGGTTATTTTCTTTTTTAAATGAAGCATTAATTATAGAATCTTGTTCTGTTGTGTTCATGGATTGAGTGGAAGATACACTTAATATCTGTCGGGCAGAGTTATTGCCAATCATGTAAAATACATTGTTGGCAATTTTAATATTTCCATTCTCAAATTGTTGGAAACTATCTAAATTGTTAGCTGAATATTCAATATAAATGCCATGGGTTTGGTGAAGAAATAATGAGTTTACAATTGTTCCCGCTGCGCTGTTGTAAAACTTAGCAGAAATACCGTCTTCGTCCATTCCTCGACCTATCAGTGTGGCGTTGCTGATAAATGGTTTTGTTTTAGAATAGCCTTTGCGGTCGCTTATTTCGACTAGCAAATCACCTGTTGATCCCGCCTGAAGCCCAGTTAAAAATTGGCAATTGCCGTGGTATCCCAGATCAAAATCAAAAGCATCATCGCCACAAAAGGCTGAAAGCAAGTAGCGAACGTTTACGGTTCCTCCAAAAAATTCAAATCCGTCATCTCTGTTTGAAATTACCTCAACAAATTCTATCGTTGTTCTGCTACCAACTCCTCCTAGCGTCAATCCGTTAATTTCATTGCCATCTTCCAATTTTGTTCCACCATGACGAATCGAAACATATTTTAATATGCCTGAATTATCCTCTCGGTTGGTTCCACCGTAAAATGCACGGTAGTCTTCTGTTGGAAGGCCTTCTATCAAATTTTCACCCGATGGTGTATTTACCGGTGCATTTCCTAGTATGATGACTCCTCCCCATAATCCGTTGTTTTCAATGGGTATTGAACCTTTCAGGTCATCACCTTTTACCGTGAAAATAATGGGCTTTTCAGGTGTTCCTTCGGCAATAATTTTTCCCCCTCTGGCAATGACCAGTGCACTTGCATTTTCTCCTTGGCCGGGTTCAGCACGGATTACTGTACCAGCTTCTATGGTCAGGGTTTGGCCCTCATTAACAAATACAATACCATTTAAAAGGTATTCTTTATCAGACGACCATATCGTGGTCCCAGTACCGTTGCCTCTATCGCTTACAGTAGTATAATCATTTGGAAGAACATATTCCGAATCCCGACATCCCGATTGTCCCAAGAATATCAAAAACAATCCTGCTGCTAATTTTACGAATTGAATTTTTATCATGTCGAAAGTGTTTTTTAAAATGAGGCTTCTATATTCAGAAAAAAGGCGGCAACCATATCCATATTTCTAGCTTGGGGATAATGATCTTGATAATTGGCTGCTATTCGAATGTTCGTAATGGGAATATATTCTATTCCGGTAGTCAAGGCTGATTCATCGTTGGCTAGGTTCCAAGGTGTTGATTCTCCTTCCAGTATGTTGGAATCAATTTTGTCATATCTTAAAAAAATTTTCGTCCTGGGCAGAATTTTTGCATCACTTTTTATAGAATAACCATTAACGTTATGATTCTCCCTAAAATCACGATTCCAATGCATGGCATATTCCCCGCCCAGTGAAAATAGGTCATGGGAATAACCCACAAACATTACTGCTGTGGATTGATGGATAGACTTGGACGACAAATCTCCATAAATTCTGACGGTCCATCTATGGGCAGGAAAAACAGTTAATCCCAATGCTGCTTTAAAGGTATTGTCGTTTTGAAGACTGGAATAACCTTCACCATTAAAAAAAGCTATGTCTAAATTAAACAATTTCCTATCCCATATGGCTTTTATTCCTATATCCGCACTTGGACCAAAACTATAAATATCCATAAAAGGTCTAACAATGTAACGACGATTCCAAAATTTTTCCTGTTGTTTGAACTGCATGACATCCTGCAATCCAAAGGTTAGCTGAAGATTTTCTATAGGTTGATAGTAGATTGCGGCAGTTTTAAAGTAACCAAATCTTCTTTGAAGGGAATATTCTGCATCATTGGGAGAACCAATATCCAGTTTTATCTCAGCCGAAAATTCTGGCGATATTAGATATTTATATCCCAAGTAGGCCCTACGGACTTCAAATGCTGTTTGTTTGTCAGGGCCTTTTAATGAGGTATTAAAATTAGTAAAGATTCTTCCATATACTTTTCCTGAAGGATGAAATTCGTCTTTTGTCAAGGATTCCTGGGCTTTAGTTTGGATCAACACAAGGCAAATTCCTACCAGAAGAAACAATGTGCGGTTTTTTTTCTGCATTTCCCAACAATTTGAGTCATCAGAACAATACTTCATGTGAGTATTGTCTTAATAATTAGTGTGTTAAAATTTAGTTTTAAGCTTTGCAGGTATTTATTTGATCAATATTTTCCTTTTTTTTAACATGTCAAAGCCTGTATCAGATTCTATATGAATTAGGATTTACCATGGAGATTTTTTCTGTCAATCTCCAAACATACGAGATGATTTAGGAACTAATAACTATGATAGCAAAAGACTAATGATTTTTTTCTGTGGGAGTGCAAAAGTAATAAATTTTAAACATTTATTTTTTCATTGCCGACACAAAATCCCTTTGCGCTTTGAGCAAATTGACCAGATGTAGAAGCATGTTTTGTGTCTCGTGTAAAATGGAGAGATATAGCATGCTTATTTTAGTCCCGGATTTCTCCTTTTTGATACGTTTCAACTGTTTTTTGCGCATACCTTTAATTACTTCAATTATTTTTATTTGCTCATCTATTAAATCCTGAAGGAGGTTAAAATCAGATTGTTCAATCATGTTATTGCTTTTGGTAAGTAAAGATCTGACTTTTCCTTCCAGAATATTGATTTCTTCAAACTGTTCTTCGGAAAAAACTTTGTGATTATTGTTTAAGTGTTCAAAACAAGGAATTACTATAAATGTTAATGAGTGAACCGTTTCACGCAAATAATCTATTACCTGCACATAATAGAGTCCAGAGTCTATCGAATCTTCTTGTAGTTTTCGGACTGTGTTGTAGATGTTGCTTTTTAGTTTTTTTGTCCGTCTATTTAAGGCTTCAATTTCCTTGCTGTTTTCTTTTAGGTGTTTTCTGTCCTCTGCTTCAAAGAAGATTAATGTATCACTAAATAATTTTGAGAGATCTTTAAGAACATCGGAAATGTTGGTTCTGCATTTTTCTAGGACTTTCACAGAAGTGATTTCACCATTTACCTCCTCAATTTCCATTTCCAGAAAGCGCTTATCTTCACGTTCCATTTTTTTTATTATGATCTGGGTTCTATAAATCATGAAAGCTGCCAATAGAATGAGAAGGAATATGGCATAATTGCCACCATACATCATTACGGTGGCCATAATAAAGGCCAAGGAAGCAGCAGAAAATGCCGTTAAGAACCAGCCTCCAATAACAGAAACAACACCGGTGATTCGGTAAACAGCGCTTTCACGTCCCCATGCTCTGTCAGCGAGGGAGGTTCCCATTGCTACCATAAATGTTACATATGTGGTGGAAAGTGGGAGTTTCATGGATGTGGCATAGGCTATAAGAATACTTGCCACCACCAAATTTACAGAAGCTCTTAGGGCATCAAAGGACGGCGCCTCTTTTCCCATTTTTTGCCTTTCTTCTTCATATTGGGTGCTGTCAAATTGGCGGTCAAGATAGTCTCGAACTTTTTTGGGAATAAACTGATTAAACGAATTGGAAATGGCAATGCTGCCACGCACAATGGAACGGGCAAAAAAAGATGAACCAAAGCGTTCTTCGCCTTCTGACTGTCTTCCCAAATCGATGGAAGTTTTCACCACTTTTCTTGCTTTTTTTGAAGTCCAGAGCGTGATTACCATTATTAAACCTGCAAGAATCAAGAGCAAAGAATCAGTGTGGATTTCTCCGGCCAGCGATTTCATCAGTAAGGTGTCGGCCTCTACACCGGACGCTTTAAAGATTTTAAAGGATTCCAGCCCAGCAAGAGGCACTCCTATGAAATTAACCAAATCGTTTCCTGCAAAGGCCATCGCCAGAGAAAAAGTTCCTGCTAATACTGTGAACTTAAGTATGTTGAAGTGGAATAGCCAATAGAGCAACTGCATAAGAACGGTCCAGAAAATAAAACTGTACAGAATAATCATTCGTCCGTTTTCTGCAATCCATGAACGAGTATTTTCCTCCATAAAAGAAGCATTTTTTGCTCCTTTAACGATTAGAAAATAGGTGATAGCAGTTATGGCCATTCCCCCCCATACAGATCCCAGGTATTTGAGCCGCTTTTTTAAATTAAATGAGAATACTATTCGGGCAACATACTGGACGATAATCCCAACAGTAAATGAGACCGCGACGGAGAGGAGGATGCCCGAAATAATGGCAAGGGCTTTGGCTGAATTGATATAGTCAGCTACAGAAAAATTCGGATTGTTAAAGGATTTGATTACGGCAACTCCTATCGCAGCACCCAGCAATTCAAAAACTATGGATACCGTTGTAGAAGTGGGGAGTCCGAATGTGTTGAAAAGATCGAGAAGGATAATATCGGTAAGCATTACTGCTAAGAAAATGATCATTATCTCTTCAAAAAGAAAAAATTGAGGGTTAAAAATCCCTTTGCGTGCAACCTCCATCATACCTCCCGAAAAACTGGCCCCCACAAAAACACCGGCAGCAGCCACAATTAAAATCACTTTAAAGGATGAAATTCGTGCGCCGATGGCTGAATTGAGAAAATTTACAGCGTCATTGCTAACGCCAACAATTAAATCGGAAATGGCAAGAAGAAAAAGAACGCCAACGATTACTAAATAAATAGTTTCCATTTGTTGAAGCAAAATTTAATTTTTTCGGTGGCAAACATAGTGGGTATTCATGTCCGCTGTGTTTGGTGGATGTTATTTCTATGTTAAGGAATTGTTAAGAGATTAGTTTACCTATGAAATAAAATGCTTTATTGGTGTCAATATATTAAAACTTTAAGAAAAGTGCTGCAAAAAGATGTGCATTTTTCAATGTTAGTTTTTACAATTTTTCAATCTTTGCAAACGAAAAACGATGACAGATGTATTGGAGCACACTTTTGGATGGGATTTTGGTTGGATTTACAGCTTCGGTACCAATTGGACCAATTGGTATATTAATCATTCAGCGTACTTTGCAGAATGGTAAATTATCCGGTATCTTTTCCGGATTGGGGGCTGTAATTTCGGATGTTTTATATGCTATAATTGCGGGGTTTAGTTTATCTTATATTGTAACTTTTATTGAAGCCAGAATGTTTTGGATCCAACTAATCGGAGCTATTGTTCTGATCGGTTTAGGTATTAAAATCTTCAGAACCAATCCTGCAATAGGGTTAAGACGACAAAGGGGAGTTAAACATTCTTTTGTTAGGGATTTTATATCCACCTTTTTTCTTACCCTCAGTAATCCGTTGGCCATATTCTTATTCATTGCTTTTTTTGCAAGTTTTCGCGTTTTGAAACCCGAATATGGACTGACCGGTCATTTAATCATAATTACCGGTGTTTTTATTGGCGCAAGCCTTTGGTGGTCCCTTTTAACAGGGTTCGTTAGTTTATTTAGATCTAAAGTTAATCTTCGCAGGCTATACTGGATTAACAAAATTGCCGGATCTTTGATAATTGGTCTTGTTTTGTTGGCCTTTATTATTTGGATGTTAAAAGAGTATGCTTGAAACTTTTTTAATTCCAACAACTTTTTTTGATCATTGTATTTAATTTTTTTTACTAAAATGGTTGAATCCCATTCCTGAAAATGAGGTGGGTTTTCCATTTTTGGTCCATTCTATTTTCCCTGAGGAATTTTTGCCAGTAATAGACCCAATTGGTGTCAGAGGCAATGAAAATTCTTTATTATAACTTTCAGCTACTTTATCGTAATATTTATGATCAATGGTTAGCAATAATCGGTAATCTTCTCCTGCAGAAACTGCAATTTCAACTACGTTCCACTTTTGTTGTGTCGATACTTTTTTCAAAGAATCTGAAATTGGAATTTTTGTAAGATCTACAGTTGCTTCGCACCCGGAAGCTTTGAGAATATGTCCCAAATCAGAGGCCAAGCCATCCGAGATGTCCATCATGGCTCTGATCCCTTGTAGGCTAGATAATGTTAATCCTTCCCGGACAGCCGGTTCTGGACGATGATGCCAATGAATAAGAGTGTTGTAGGCTTCATTATCATCTTGGATATCTTCAAGAATTAGTCTCAGTCCTCCCCCCGAATCTCCTAGGGGACCGGTTACGGCAATTATGTCGCCAAGTTGGGCAGAAGACCTTTTTAGTGCTTTTCCTTTTTTGACTTTTCCTAGGACACACACATTGATGGTCAGTTTGTCTGGCGATTTTGTAGTGTCACCCCCCAATAGGGGGACTTTATATTTGTTACTGAGTGTTTTGTATCCGTCAATAAACTGATCTAGATAGTTAACATCTAGATTCGCCGGAATAGCAATTGAAAGAAATGAGGCGACAGGTAAAGCTCCCATTGCCGCAATGTCACTCAGATTTACCGCCAATGATTTGTAGCCCAAATCAAAAGGGGTGGTTTTATCTCTGAGGAAATGAATATCCTCAACTAGTAGGTCAGTAGTTACTACCATTTCAAAATCATTGTGTTGAGGGATAATGGCACAGTCGTCGCCAATTCCTGTTATTCCATTCAGGGGTATTTGGGGAAATTTTTCTGTTATTCGTTCAATAAACCCAAATTCACCAATATCTGATAATTTCATTAATGTTCTGTTAATGGAATTTAGTTCAATTCAGGATTCAAATTATCCTTTTCGAAATTGTATAATGCTATTTGTAAACAATAACTAAACTCTCCGACGCTTCTAGGTGAATATTACCCGTGAAAAATTATAACAACATCCTTACTTGATGAAATGGAACATCAGAGAAACAAATAAAAAATCTTTGTTTAATTTGCAATTATTCACGAGCAGGGGGGAAGTCTTTCATCTTAAGCTTATCACCTGCATCTTTTACCACGTTTCGATAGTAATCTTCATCATAGCCGGGGAACTGTGGCGAATGCGGTTCTCCATAATTGTTTTTAAGAAACACACCGTTTTTTTCGGGATGGATATTTCCATCAAGGTATTTAACCATTAAGAATTGTCCCAGCTTTTGCCATTTTTGCACCGTTAATCGCGCCTGATTATGTGAATATTCGGTAAGGAATTGTTTGGCCATTTTAGGATCTTTTTCATACAACATTTTGGCAGTATTATCAATGGCCGGTTGCATAAGTTCAAATTTGTCTTCCAGTTCTTTCTGAACTTTTCTGATATCTTTAATCATATAGTTGTAACGACTATATGACATATTGGATACCCAGTTAAATACCCAAAAGGCAGCATCCCAGGAAAATTCAAGCATATTACCATTGCCTACAGCATACTCATAGGGAGCGCTTTTTATTCCGGCGTACATGGGAACATAAACCGATGCATCGGCATCATCTACACCAAACCAGAGAATACCCCCTACAGGATTGGGAAGCCCACTCCGCATTTGTGCTACAAAAGAAAAGCCGGTTTGCTGAGTGGCGATGGCTCGTTCATTTAGATACTCTGTACTGTCCACTGTCCAGGTGAGTGGGCGCCATCTATATGGAACCTTGAATGGACCAGCCCCAGCATCCTGCGTCATGTCCAGAACGGTGCCTTCAAAATGGTCCCGCATGATGTTCATTATATCCCTAGCACTTACTTTTTTTGTGGGTTTAATGAACAGGGGCATTCGCTTTGAAGAACGTCCCATAATGAAATCTTCATATTGATTGGCCTCCTTTTCGTTAACATGGCGGAAGGCGCTCCATACACGGGCTTCGCAAAAACGAACAGCGCCATAGTCTAACGGTGCGTAAGCATCTGCAAAGTTGAAGTCCTTGTTTTTTCCATTGAAGTAACCCTGTTCTCTTGCAAATGAAATCACATCATGTGAATAGAGACAATTTTCTTCATCATTGAGAGGGAAGGTGGTGATTCTTGCCTGGTTGGCATGTGCAGATATATATCCGTCAGGGACTTTTCTGGCTACCCAAACAGCTCCTTTGTTGTTGGGGCCTTTTCCTATCATCTCCATAATCCATGCCTCATAAGGATCGGCAATGGAAAAGCTTTCCCCAGAACTATAATAACCATATTTTTCAACTAAGGAAGACATGATATGGATGGCTTCGCGTGCTGATTTTGCCCTTTGTAAGGTTACATAGATCAGACTTCCGTAATCCATAATTCCTGTGGTGTCTCGCAATTCGCTTCTTCCACCAAAGGTGGTTTCGGCAATGGAAACCTGATGTTCGTTCATGTTGCCAACTACCTGGAAGGTGTGGGGCACTTGTTCTATTTGACCAAGATACTTCCCTGTATCCCATTCGTATATGTCAAGCATACTGCCTTGGGGATAGTCTTTGGCAGGTCGGAAGTAGAGTTCCCCATAAAGGATGTGTGAATCTGCTGCATACGAGATCATTACAGATCCATCAGCAGAGGCACCCTTGGAAACTAGAACGTTGGTGCAAGCCAATACATCGGATGGGGGAAAGATCAATCCAGTTTGAAGAGCGAATATCACTCCATAAATCAGCGCTTTCTTCATGATAAATTATTATTCAATGATTTACAAATAGGGGCAGTTCAAATTGCAAAAATATAAAAAATGATTTGACCACCTATGATTATTTTCAGGATACTTTATAATCTGTGTTAACAGCCATTTGAGAAATCGGGTTTAATTTAAATAAGTAATTTTTTCTGGGCAAAATGTAGTTTGGTTGGTCGGTACTCTTATGACAATGTTTTTTAGGCGTTCTCTCTTGTAACGCTCCTTTTATTATGTTCGTTTCGTTGAGAATCATTGATTTGTTGATTGCTGGAGAGGAATGGAGGTTGACTAAAGGTGAGATTTTATGAACTATTTTGTTAATATGTAGATGGTAGTTATCAATAAAAAATTGATAAAAAGTTTCGATTCATATTTGCAACTTTCTATATCAGGAAATGAGGAATTCACTAGCAAAATAGGAGACGTCGATGGAATTGGAATGAATCGACCAATTCAGCAAAAAAGTTATAATTGATGATAAAAAACAGGTAAATTCAATACAAATCTTCTAAATTTGCACAAATCTAAACATCGTTTTAAAATGGATATTCTCAATCAAATAAAGGCACGAGCTGCCGAAAACAAAAAACGCATTGTTCTTCCAGAAGGAACAGAAGAAAGAACTTTAAGAGCCGCAGATGAAATTATTGAAGAGAGTCTGGCGGAAATTATTCTGTTAGGGAATCCTGAGAAAATTGAACAGGAGAGTCGACGTTTGGTGCTTAAAAATCTTTCAAAAGCAAGGGTTATAGATCCGTTAAATAATCCAAAAAAAGAAGAATACATCGATTTGCTCGTTGAATTAAGAAAGAAAAAAGGACTGACAAGGGAAGAAGCTTCCAAACTTGTTGAAAACCCTCTTTATCTTTCGGTGTTGATGATTAAAAACGGAGATGCTGATGGTGAAGTTGCCGGTGCGGAAAATGCTACCGGAGATGTTTTACGACCTGCTTTTCAGATTGTTAAAACCAAGCCCGGAATTAGTGTAGTATCGGGAGCATTTATTATGATTCTTAAAGATAATGAGTTTGGGGAAAACGGAATTATGGTATTTGCTGATGGTGCGGTTCATCCGGACCCAACTGCAGAAGAATTAGCCGAAATTGCGGTTGTAACAGGACAGACTACCCGTGATCTTTTAGGGTTTGAACCAAGAGTGGCCATGTTGAGTTTTTCGACCAAAGGAAGTGCCAAACATGAAATGGTAGATAAAGTGGTGAAAGCTACTGAGCTGGCCAAACAAAAAGATCCCAACCTAGACATTGATGGCGAATTGCAGGTAGATGCTGCTTTAATCCCTGAGATTGGTCGTAAAAAAGCGCCTGATAGTAAAATTGCAGGTAAGGCAAATGTGTTCATTTTTCCTTCGCTGGAAACTGGGAATATTGCCTACAAACTGGTTCAGAGATTGGCTCATGCCGAAGCAGTTGGTCCGGTTTTGCAAGGGATGGCAGCACCCATCAATGATTTATCGAGAGGGTGTTCAGTAAGCGATATTGTTAACCTGATTGCCATTACTGCCACTCAGGCAATGGGTAAATAACTTATTATATAATGAGCCGGTGGAATACCGGCTTTTTTATTAATCATTTTGAAAAAAGTTGAAATAAAAAATGGCTGAAATTGTTGTTGAACCTATTGAAAGGTATGCACTAAGTGCTAAACGACGCGTAAAAACCCTCTTTTCGAAAATTGGAGTGATAGGATGTGGTAAGGAGGGACAGAATATTGTCCGCATTGCAGCCTGGCATGGGATTGAAGTGGTATTTATTGAATTAAGTGAGGAGAAGATTCAAAACTCGTTGGAGAGTATCAGTCGAGAGTTGGATAATCGAATTGAAAGCTGGGGGTTGACCTCTGGCGAAAAGCGTGCTATCATGGGGCGCATAAAAGGGTCAATGGATTTTGAAGATCTGGCCGGGTCCGATTTTGTTATTGAAGCTATACGGGCGGATGAAAAAACCGGTCTGAGAAGTATTGACGTTAGGAAAGATGTATTTCATAAAATTGAACAGGTGGTAGATCGAGAAGCGATTATTGCTACGAACTCTACTACCATAATTATAACAGAACTGGCCAGTGAGTTAAAGTATCCTGACCGATGTGTTAGCCTGCATTTCTTTGTTACTTCCCCTGAAGCCAGAATTATTGAAGTGGTTAAAGGGCTATATACTACAGATGAAGTCTACAAAAAGGTTTGCACGTTTATTAAACTGATTAATCGGGAAGTCATACCCGTGGAAGAATCTGCAGGTCTGGTGAGTATTCGATTGTTTGTGACCCTACTGAACGAAGCTTGCGAGGCCTTTATGGAAGGTGTTGCCTCAGCAGAGGATATAGATAAAACGATGATCATTGGTACGGGTATGCGTTATGGACCTTTCCATATGGCTGATATTATCGGCTTGAATAAAGTTGAAAAGTGGATGGAAAATTTGTATGAAGAATTTGGTGGCCCTAAATACAAGGCTTCACCTCTGATCAAAAGACTGGTGAGGGCCAAACGTCTTGGAGTCCAGACCGGTCAGGGGTTTTTTAAATATGATGCCAACGGTAATAGAATTTCAGAATAATGTGTTTTAATGAAACGAGCATGGTAATGAATATTTGAATCATTAAAATAATGGTAAAAAGAAAGCCTTTGCCATGTGGCTTTCATTCGACCTTGATAAATAAAATTTATAAGGATGAAACGAGCATGACCAACAAAGTTTGACACAACAAGTTCATTTATAAACTAATGGTCATACGAGTTCCATCATACCAATGAATTAGATAAACTTTATACTGATGAAAATATTAGTGCTTAATTGCGGAAGCTCATCAATAAAATATCAATTGTTCAATATGACCGATTCAGAGTGGTCGGTTATGGCCAAAGGAGGAGTAGAGAAGGTAGGACTTAAAGGATCTTTTCTTAAACATGAGAAATCTTCTGGTGAAAAGGTTTTGCTTGAAGGGGAAATTCTAGATCATCAAACCGGAATTGACTATATTCTTGGTGTTTTGATTAGTGAACGGCACGGGTGCATCGAGGATCTTAATGAAATTGATGCCGTAGGACATCGGGTCGTTCATGGTGGTGAGATGTTTAATTCTAGTGTTTTTATAACAGATGATGTAATAAAAAAGATGGAGGAATGTATCGATTTGGCGCCATTGCATAACCCTCCCAACTTAAAGGGTATTGAGGCTATCTCTTCGCTTCTCCCGGATGTTCCTCAGGTGGGGGTTTTTGATACTGCCTTTCATCAAACGATGCCCAAACATGCCTATATGTATGGTATTCCACAGTCTCTTTATAAAGAGTATGGTATTAGAAGATATGGTTTCCATGGAACAAGTCACCGATATGTAAGTCGTCGTGCTTGTGAAATTTTGGATAGAGATTATCAAACCCAGAAAATTGTATCCTGCCATCTTGGAAACGGTGCTTCGATTGCGGCCATTAAGAATGGTGAATCTGTAGATACATCTATGGGGTTTACTCCCATTGAAGGGTTGATGATGGGTACTCGTTGTGGAGACTTAGATGTTGGTGCTGTTACATATATAATGGAGAAAGAAAAAATAGGTACCCGTTCGGCCTCTACTCTCTTCAATAAACATAGTGGAATGCTTGGGGTAACAGGGATTTCTTCCGATATGCGGGAAATTGAAGATGCGGTTGAGAGTGGAGATGAAAATGCCCGTATGGGACTGGAAATGTATTGTTACCGTATAAAGAAATATATTGGCTCATATGCTGCAGCCATGGGCGGTATAGATATTTTATTGTTTACGGGGGGAATAGGAGAAAATGCCGATCTTATTCGAAGAAAAGTTTGTGACGGATTGGATTTTTTAGGGGTAAAAATTAATGAAAACAAAAATACGGGCCTTAGGGGAAAGGAAATGGATATTAGTATGTCCGGAAGTCAGGTGAGGGTAGTGGTAGTTCCCACCAACGAAGAATTGGTGATTGCCCAAGATACTAGGGGGATTGTTGAAAATCTGGTTAATAGATAGTAGCTTGTACTGTTAGGTATTTGTTGAATGTCAAGATTCATGAGGGCCAACCATGTCAAAAAGTATAAACAATGCGGGGACCAGTTCATTTTTTTGTTAAATTTATAGAGTATGTTAAAACAACTGTCAGATTTACAAAAATTAATTGATCCTTCGAAGCCAGCTAAAAAATTGGTTCTGGCAGTTTCGCAGGACATTTTTTCCCTGAATGCCCTTCATAAAGCCTATAAAGCAGGTTTTATAGAGCCTGTTTTGATTGGAAATAGAGAAGAGACTTATCATATTATTGATGAAAAGGAATATGATTTTGGCGATTCGCTATTTGTCGAAGAAGATGACCCGGAAAAATGCGTAGAACGAGCTGTCAGGATGGTGCATAATGGGGAAGCAGATATTCTCATGAAAGGCAAGGTCCCAACACCGGTGTTATTGCGCGGGGTGTTGAATAAAGAGTGGGGTTTGCGTTCGGGGCGATTGCTGTCGCATCTGGCCTTCTTTGAAGTTTCTACTTATCATAAATTGATTGCGGTGACGGATGTTGCCATGAATATTGCTCCAAATCTTCAGGATAAGATTGCTATTTTGGAGAATTCGGTGAGTTATTTAAACCAATTAGGCCTAGAAAGGCCTAAAGTGGCAGTTTTAGGGGCCATTGAAATGGTGAATGAAAGTATGCAGGCCACGACTGATGCTGCCTTGCTAAGCAAAATGAATCAGCGTGACCAGATTCGAAATTGCATCGTTGATGGTCCGCTGGCATTTGACAATGCCGTTAGTTTTGAAAGTGCTCATCATAAGAATATAAAAAGTGAGGTGGCAGGTGATACCGACCTATTGCTTATGCCAGATATTGAAGTTGGGAATGTGCTTTACAAGAGTTTGGTCTTTTTTGCTCATGCTAAAGTGGCCTCTATTATTTTAGGAGCATCGGCCCCCATTGTTCTGACGTCCAGAAGTGATTCAGAAGAGAGTAAGTTTTACAGTATATTATTGGCAGCTCTGGCCTGATGACTGCCATAATGCTAAATTTATAGTATAATTATTTATGAAAAAATTTAGAATATTGGTTATCAATCCAGGGTCTACTTCTACTAAGATTGCAGTATATGATGATATCAAATCGATCTTTTTAAAGACACTGAGACATTCTTCGGAAGAATTATCTGAATTTGATGATATTCCCAGCCAGTATGAGTTTAGGAAAAGAGTAATCCTTAAAGAATTGGAGCTGGCTCAGATAGAAGTGGCGCGAATAGATGCTGTTGTTGGCAGAGGAGGTTTACTTCGTCCTATCCCTTCTGGAGTGTACGAGGTAAATGACAAAATGAAAAATGAATTGACGGATCGCAATGCAAAACCGCAACATGCCAGCAATTTGGGAGGTTTAATTGCGGATGATATCGCGCGAAGTTTACCTTCTGCTAGGGCTTTTATTGCGGACCCTGTGGTGGTGGATGAATTACAGGATGTGGCGAGGATCACCGGGTTGCCGGAGTTACCCCGACAATCTGTTTTTCATGCTCTTAATCAGAAGGCAGTAGCCAGAAATTATGCCAGATCGGTGGAAAAAAAATATGAAAAGCTGAATCTTATTGTGGCTCATCTTGGAGGTGGGGTTTCAATAGGGGCTCATAAAAACGGGCGGGTGGTTGACGTAAATAATGCGCTCGATGGTTTTGGCCCATTTTCGCCAGAAAGAGCAGGAACATTGCCGTCAGGAGGTTTGGTGGATATGTGTTTTAGCGGACAATATTCTCACGATGAGATGCGTAAAAAAGTATCCGGACAGGGAGGGCTTATGGCTCATCTTGGAACTAATCAGGCACACGAGGTGGAGGAAAAAGCACTTCATGGTGATAAAAAAGCTGATTTAATTTTGCATGCCATGTCTTACCAAATTGCAAAAAATATAGGTGCCTGTGTTTCAGTTCTGGAGGGTAGAGTAGATGCTGTTTTGATTACGGGAGGGATGGCTCAGAATAATACCGTGGTTGGCTATATTCGAAAATACATTAATTGGATTGGAAATATAAAAATTTATCCCGGTGAAGATGAAATGTCTGCCTTGGCGATGAATGCCCTTGCTGTTCTTAGGGGAGAAATGGAATGCAAAGTGTATTGACGAAAAGAAATACTTTCTCAAGGATGTATCGAGCTAGACCAATAGAAAGTTTCCGGAAGTGTGTTTTTTTATTTCCGGTAACTTTTTTTGTGGCTTTTATGTTTCAGACAATAAAATATGCAATGCGGCGAATCATAACTGTTACATCCATCATTTTTGTTTGGAACACCTTGATGATTGCCCAAATAGGGCATGGAGGAAAACCATTGATGCTAGAGATTGGAGAAGGGATGGAGCTAAGCTATTCAACACAAAATTTCAATGCCAAAAAAACTTTAATAAACTTTCAACCTCCTTCTCCAGAATATATCAATATTGAAAATAATAGTAATCAAAAGGGACGCCCTTTGCGCTTTGGTTATCCTAATTTTGTTGAGTTGACACCTCAGAATTCAGGTGTTTTAACAGTCTTGGAGGATGGGCGTTTATATTGGCAATTAAAAATCAAATCGGCTGGTGCTTTTTCTCTTAATGTAATATTCGATCGATTTCATCTCTCACAAGGGGATACGTTGTTCATTTATGATGTTTCAGGGACTTATGTGCTTGGTGCCTTGACCAGCCAAAATAATAAAAAATGGGGTGGTTTAGCGACAACACCGGTTCCAGGCGATGAATTAGTTATAGAGTGGACGGGGAAAAAGCTTGGTGATGATGCAACGCAACTGAAAATAGGGGCTGTAAATCACGATTTTCTAAATATTTTTAGAATTATTGAATCGAAAGTTGGCGACTTTGGAGATAGTGGCCCCTGTCATACAGATCTTTCCTGTTTTGATGAAAAATTCTGGTTGCTAAACGGAAGATCTGTTTGTCAGGTAATTGTAGACGGTACAGAATATTGTAGTGGCACATTATTAAATAATACTAATAACGATGGAACTCCCTACATCCTTACTGCTGGACATTGTTTGGGAACAAATCTTTCGTCAGGCTCGGTGGTTTTTATCTTCAATTACGAAGTTCCCCAGTGTCAGACATTTGTTGAGGGCACCAAGATTCAAAGTATTTCGGGATCTGAGTTGCGTGCCTTTGCCGACCAGCTGGATTTTGCGTTGTTAGAGTTGTCGGTTCCACCGCCCGACTATTACAGGGCTTATTATTCCGGATGGAATCTTGGTTCTGAGCCTTCCGGTATTGTACATACTATTCATCACCCCTATGGTGATGTAAAAAAGGTCGCGATTTCGGCAGGCGTGCCGATTGAAGAAACCTATTCAGCTACCTCTCGTTTTGGCAATCCCTTTTTGAATGACTCGCATTGGAAAGTAGAAGCTTGGGCCGAAGGAACCACCGAACCGGGTTCATCAGGTGCAGGATTATTTTTGGATGATGGTGCTTTAATTGGTTTGTTGTCGGGTGGTTCTGCCACCTGCAGTAATCCGGTTAATGATTATTTTATCCGATTGAATAAAATATGGGATTATCTACCGGAGGATACTGCCCGAATAGATATATGGTTGAATCCTACAGGTGAAGATTTAAATTCACTTCCCGGTTATGATCCCACATTCGGTGAATTGATGCGTTTTTCTCATTTTCCAAAAAATGCAAGCCCTCAATTAAAATATACTAATAACGGTGATGGCTATTGGACTGGTCCTAATAGTTTGTTAATTACCGATGTTGCGGAACGGTTTGATGAATTTTCCTCAGGAAAGATTTATGGGATTTTTTTAATTCCTGGAAAAATAGAGGTAGAAGGCAGTGGTGAGATAGATATTAAAATATGGACAGGAATAAACACACCTCAAAATCTTTTGGTGAATAAAAAATTAAACATAAAAGATCAAGCTGCCAATAGAGAGGTGTTGTTATTGTTTGATCAACCTGTCTCTTTTTCCGGAACTTTTTTCGCTGGTTATTCCCATAATTATAATACGCCTGTTGATACCTTTGCCGTTTATCAGATACCGGCGGGCAGCGATTCAGAAAATAATTCCTTCTTTCTTAATCTGATCGATAGCGGATGGCAATCATATTCTTCCTTTAGTGGGAATTTCCCATGTGTTGCATGGATTGATGTCCTTGTGGGAGAGGTGGTATATGCAGACTCTAGCAATGTCGAGATTCCCGACGCAATCATGATTGGACCCAATCCTGCCGGCAGCTTTATCAATATTTATTCTCCAGAAATTGGGAAAGGAGAGATATATATTTATAATCAAAATGGTAAATTGGTCATAACCAGAAAGATCGAAATCAATGATAATCGTACTGAATTCAGGTTCCCCGATAAATTGCAAACGGGAGTCTATTTGCTCCAGCTCAAAATAAATGGGAAAAAATTAGTATCAAAATTAGTAGTTCGTAGGTAAGAAATTGAAATTTCAGGAAGTTTTTCCTATTGATTTGTAATCAAAGGGTATTTATTCTATGTAAATACTTTCAAATTGTCAATGCAGAACATTTCTGGGGTGATACCATTTCCATTTTCGTCAGTTTTACTGCTTGAGATGGAAATCTGGATTTTATTAACCTCCCCCAAGGTGCTTAAGTCAATAGTGGTCCATTCTTCAACAATGTAATCTCTTTTGTTGTTCTCAAACCGATAATCTGCTAAGAAAAACTCAATAGAAGATGTTGTTTGGCCATTGGTGGTGATGCCTGTAATGGTAATCTTACACCAATCTGCAAGGTTGCTTCCACTTCCGCCCATTCTTTCATAGTGGTCCGTTCCAAATTTCATTAAATAACGTCCTAGAGTGGTATTGTTTATCTCAACTGATTTTAAAAGATGGTCTTTCCCATCGTTAAATGAAATGATAGAAGGAGACGATTCTAAGCCATTGGGCAATCGAACTAAAAGAAAATAATCTGATTGATCCTGGTTGTTATATACACTGTGTGGGGTGATGTCTTCATAGTCGGAAGATTTGACGCCTATGTTGCTGAGACCAAATCCTGTCCAAATGGTATCGTTGGTATAGGTATTGGGAAAGAATAAGCCTTTATGAGTAAAGCCATTATCAGGAAATGCTCCAACGTTGAAAGTATCAGTTTCGACGGAAAATGCAAGTTCATCAAAATTGGCTAAAATAATTACATCGACCGGAATGTACATGGAATCAATTCCATAAGGGGTGGTCACTTTAAAGAAATATTCTATACTTCCGAGGTTGGTGGCCGTATCCGTAAGAATCTGACCTGATTCTTCTAAAAGAATACCGTTTTTTCTCCATTCGTACAACGCATCATAATTATAGGTGATCTTGGGGGCTAAAATAATGGTGTCTCCAAGATTTACTTCCATTTCTCCATCATTGTTGGTCAGGTAAATTTCTGGTGCTGGAATCTCTCTTTCTGCATTCGAACAAGATATAAAGTGGCATGTAACCAATAAGGATATGAGTTGAATAAAAAGATTGGTTCTTTTCCTAGTCGATATATGTTTGCTATTCTTTTTGATCATTTCCTGGTCTTAGCTTTTTTTAATACAATATCAAAGATATAATCTTTCTTTTCATACTTTAGCCCATCTTTTAAAGGCTAATTGTCTATTTGCTAACATCAATTATCCAAATCTTTTTATCCTTTTTCATTTTGAAATTTCAAGAAATGATCAATAAAACCTGGCAGATCATCGACCGCAATGCGTTTTCCAATAATTTTTTTGTTTTTGTCAAGAATGAAAATGGTCGGTGTACTTTTTACATCATAATAGTCCCTGAAGCCGGTATGACGATAGGGATCCCATACATTAATAAAATCGTATAATTCATGTTTCTCAATGAATTCGACCCATTCGGGTTGATCTCCCTGGGTATAGACCGCAAATACTTTTACACCTTTTTCAATAAGGTCTTCCTGATAGATCTTGTTTAGTTTAGGAATCTCTTTTTTGCAATGTCCGCAATCGGTTTCCCAAAACACCAGTATGGTAATAGGGGCTTGAATCTCATAAAGCCGAAAATAAGGACCATCGTAGGCCTGCATTTTGAGGTCATGTGCCTGATTACCTATTAATGTGGGTTTTAGTTCTTTAACTCTGGTTTCAAGCTTTTTCAAAAACTCTTCATCTGCCCATGTGGCCTCACCGGAAAGGTAGTACTTTTCGGCCAAGCCTACCAGCATCTTATCCATACCCATGATTTTACTGTCGTTGGCAAAGTTGAAAAGATCGCTGACCAGAAATTGGAATACATTTGGAGAAGGTCTGGATTTTTCGATAATTGTAATTGCTTCCTTCAGTAAAGTATCCGGTATTTGCGGTACTAATGAAGAGAAGTAGTGTGCTACTTTTTTGCCGAAGAAGGGTGTTCTTAAAATTCGTTCATCCGTAAGATCGATGTTGTCGAAATAGTGTGTACGATAATACTGATAGGTTTTTACCCGTCGGATTGAATCCGTATTTTTCACCCCTTCAGGTAAATCGAATTCGGGAATTTCTACCTCCTGAATACCTTTTAGAAATAGTGCTAACAAGGAACCAGGATGTTTTTTTATTAGTTCGTTCCAATGATTTTTTACTTCTTCGTTTAATATATCTAGTTCTTCTCTTATTTTTTCCCTATCATTGCTCTCAGAACCAGCAGCCTTTAATCGTTCTTGCAGTTTTTGGGCTTTCTCCTGTCTTTCAAAAATAAATCGTTGATATCGGTTAAAAGCTTTTGTTTGCTCCGAACCAATAACTTCCATGGATGTGATAAAGTTGGAAGTATCTACACTTACCTTAAAAGTCTGATCTCTATCGATTAGTAAATCAAAGTACTTTTTATTGGGCAGGTAAACTACATAGATGCCACCTGGCAATGCCTCTTTATCTGTGAATACGGCTCTGCCATTGGAATCTATACGGGTGGTATCATCTACATACATACGTTGATTAAAATAATGCCCCAAAATCAAGGTGGTATCCTTGAAGCCGTTTATTTTTATTTCGATTTTATGGCCTTCTTCCTGCGAATTGGTCATGGCATTCCCAACCAGAGAGAGAAAGGATAACAGAATAAAGAAAGATGGGTAAATATTTAATTTTTTCATAATGAAAAACCTACTTTTAAATTGAATATCTAACATAATTGAAATATTACTGTTCTCAATCCAACAATATTTCTCCCAACTATAGGTCTATATTTATAAATCAACCGGTCTAAAGAAAACTTAGCTCTTCCTATGGTAATTTAAGATTGCCCAATTGAACGGGTTTTTTGTTTTAACCATTCTTGCTCTTCTGCATTGAGTTCGGGGGCAAGACAGCTATAGACTTTTTCGTGGTAATTATTGAGCCATTGCATTTCCTTTGGGGATAACATCTTTTCAATGATTAAAGAGGTATCGATGGGACAGAGCGTGAGCGTTTCGAAATCAAAAAATGTGCCGAAATCCGAATCCCCAAATGTGCGGGAAAGCACTAGGTTTTCAATGCGTATGCCATATTCCATAGGTCGGTAAATACCCGGTTCATTGGATGTTACCATTCCCGGTTTAATTTCAATACCATTATCCTGGAGTCTGATACTTTGGGGCCCTTCATGGACATTGAGATAGTATCCAACGCCATGTCCAGTGCCATGTCCATAATTTATTTTATGTTCCCACATTGGGCGTCGAGCTAAAATATCAAGATGAACACCGCGCGTTCCGGTGGGAAAAATGGCACAAGCCAAGGCTATATGCCCTTTTAGAACCAAGGTGAAATCTTTCTTAACCTGTTCGTTTACTGGTCCCAACCCTATAGTACGAGTGAGGTCAGTTGTGCCTGTAAGATATTGGCCACCTGAATCTAGTAAAAAGACTCCTTTATTTTTCAGAACTACATCAGAATTTTTGGAAACACTGTAATGAACTATTGCGCCATGTGGACCATAGGCCGAAATGGTATTAAATGATTCTCCCTGGAAGTTGGGGGATTGTTTTCTATATTCCAGCAATTGTTGGGCGGCAGAAAGTTCACTGACGGAACCCGAAGGAACTTTTTCCTCCAGCCATTTTAAAAATCGAACCATGGCTACGCCATCTTCGACCATCGTTTTTTTAATGTTTTCTATTTCAATATCATTTTTAATCGATTTTAAGGAGGTTATCAGTCCAGTTCCTTCTATTTTTGGGATTGAGCTTGGAATAGAAGAATAGAGAATTGAGTTGTTACGTTGAGGATCAATGTAAACAACAGCATGATCAGGTATTTCGCTAAGATGCGAATAGATATCCTGATATAAACTAATCCTTATTTTATCTTTTGAGAGTTTTTTCCCAATTGAAGAAGTCAGTTTGTTGGGATTAATATAAAGTGAGACAGAATCCAGTGAGATCACCAGAAATGCATGAAATACAGGGTTAAAGGGAATGTCAGATCCTCTTAGATTCATTACCCATGCAATTTCATCGAGAGATCCCGTCACATAATGGGTCGCTTCCTTATTTTTTAGTTCCTGGCGAACCAAATCAATTTTTTGAATTCGTGAAAGCCCTGATAGCTTTTCCGGATGTTCAATGACGGGGTTGTCGGGCAAGCTAGGACGGGTTGTCCACACATCTTCAGCCAGGGTGAGCCCTGTTTCCAATTGAATCTGCTTTTGATGAAAAGCCATTTTTATTTCTCTGACCTTATTAATGGAAAAGCAGTGGCCGTTGATGGCAACCTTACTCCCGGCAGATAAATTGTCGGCAATCCAATTAATGTAATCAGGAATATCCGGGAGACCCTCTTTTACCAGCTTTACTCCTGTGCCTTCCAGCTGTTCTTCCGCTTGAAGATAGTAACGAGAATCTGTCCATAAAAAGGCAAAATCGCTTCCTACAACAAGCGTTCCGGCCGAACCAGTAAAACCACATAAAAAATCCCTTATTTTCGAGTGTTCCGATAAATATTCATTGATGTGGTCATCACTTCCGGGAATAATGCATACATCAATTCCTTTCGCGGCCATTTTGGATCGCAGTTCCTGAATTCTTTCTGAGTAATCTGACATTTTATCTCCTATTTAGTTCTTATTTCAATTCCGGCGTCTTTGTTGAAAAGGATTATAGAGGTGCTTTCACTGTTTTCATTAAAGCTGCCTGAAAATAATGTTTTTTCATAATCTGTGATGATTCGCAATTGTTGCCTTGCATAATGGGAAATGTTTCCATTGGTAATTTCTCCCTGTAGGGTATAGGAAAGCGTTATTGGTAAGCTGAGTTGTATGGGGGTTCGGTCATTGGCTACAGAGAGTTCTTTTAAGCGATTGCCAACACTTTCAATAATTAAATAACCGTTAGAAATTTCTATTTGGCCTTGTTGATAAATGTCGTCAATGGTGGCAAAACAAAAATCCCCATTTAATTTCAGTTGCTTGATGGATTCGATGTGGAATCTGGAAGTATTTCCTTTTATTTCAGCTACATCAGCATTAACAAGGTGAAGTTGGGAATACTGTCCTGAAAATATCCCTTGGACTACTTTTTGGAAATGAATATTGCAATTATCAAGGCTTAAATTGCAAACTTTAGCATGGTTTAATCGGCCCTTAATAAACGATAAATTTCCACGTATGGTGTCTACGGATGCTGTGGTTGCTTGGGTAAGATTTCCATAGCTCAAATTTCCATCAAACAGGGCAGTGGAAGTATTAATATTGACATCTCCAAACTGATTTTCTAAAATGATTTGCTTAAAATGGTGTGGAACCAGTACTTCATAATTAATTTCAAAAGGAAAACCGGAATAAAATTCATGGTCAAATGATGTCCTGAAGTATATATTGCCATCGACCACTGCATCTTTTACATCTATCTGATTTAAAACTTCTTCAGCCGATTGTGGATTTTTTGTATTAACAACAATAGTGACGGTTACGAAAAGTGAATCGCTTTTTGTTGGATTAAAAACAATATTTCCGTGTTGGTTATGGATTTCAATTCCGTCAAACCTATCAGAAGAAAAGATCCATTCTTTCTTGTCAATATGAGAATCTCTATAGTGCGACTGCGCAAGAATACTTTCTGTTATCAAAGTGTTTAAAATCAAAATGATGTATAATAAAAAACCTTTCATTATCGAATTATCTTTTGTTTAAAAAACAGCGAGGAACCGTTATTTTTAGGGCTAAAGTAATGAAAAAGGAAGAAGAGGTGAAATTTTATCCCCTTTGAATATTGATTCCTTTGTTATATAAATCATTTGGTCTTTTTATTTTTGACTTATGCCGTTAAACGTTTATTGAAATCAAATGTTTTCCTTTTAGTAACTATATTTTTTGTTCGAAAATCATTTTGCAAATCATATTATTTGGGGAAAATGGCATTTTAGATTAATATCAGAAATGATTTCATTTTATTCTGAATTTTGCGATTAATAACCCTACGTCCCCCTTTTTTATACAATTATGGAATTTATAGAGGATGATTATCAAAAATACAAAGGCCTAAAAGATTTAAATTTCCAGATTTGCGTAAAGTAGATATAATTTCATAATTCCTATTTTATGATTAGAGAACAACAATTAGTTAAAGCGTTGAATAGCTCCGACGGTATTATAATGATTACTGATCCAGATGGTGCGATTCTCTTTGTTAATGAGGTGTTTGAAAAGGTATATGGGTATAAACGTGAAGAAATAATTGGTAGCACACCCAATTTTCTGAAGAGTGGATTTCATCCAAGGAAATTCTATGATGATTTGTGGCAAACTATTTCAGCAGGAAAAAGTTGGAATGGAGAGTTTATTAATCGTAGCAAAAGTGGAGAGATTATTTCGGAAGAAGCATCTATATCACCTATTTTTTCTGAGCACAATAATGCCATTACGGGATTTATTGCTATTAAATTCAATATTTCGGAGCGTAAAAAGCTCAAAGAACAATTGATATTGAAAGAGAAGTCGTTCGAGAAACTTTTTGAAAATTCACCTGTTGGCATCTTTATCCTGGAAGAAATAAGGTCGGAAGGTGAGAGCTCCGACTATTTGATAACTCGCGCAAATTTAAGAGCTTCGGTTATATTTAATCGTATTTCTTTTATTGACCAGAAACTTTCATCTGTTTTGGAATTTAAAAATATATCCAGAGTCATTGAAAAAAACAGAACGGTTCAGCACGGAGAAGAGATCAGCGAGTGGGAGGATGTTTGCAAAGGTAAAATGATGGAATTTAAGCTTTTTGGAATAGGAAAGAATACCAAATGTTTGTTGGTTTCAGATATTAGTCATAAAGTCAAAATGGAGTCCATGCTAAAAGAGAATGAAGCTCGACTTCTGGCACTGAATGAAACCAAGGATAAGATTTTCAGAATTATTGCTCACGATTTACGTAGTCCGTTTCAGGCAATTATGGGGTTTGCGCAAATGCTGAATGATGAAATGGATAATTTTTCACAGAAGGAATTAAAACTAATGGCCTCGCAAATTGCCAATGCCTCAGAGCAGACATATAAGCTTATCGATGATCTTTTAACTTGGTCTAAATCTCAGTTGGGGCAGCTATCTCCAGTTTTTTCGAAGGTAAAGGTAAAAGAGATTTCAGAAAAAGTCTTTTCCTATTTAGCGACTCAAGCAGATAAGAAAAAAATTCATTTGGTCAATAAGGTGGATGAAACTGATGTAATTAAAGCGGATAAGGATATGGTCGAATTTATAATCCGGAATCTGGTTCATAATGGGATAAAATTTTCACTTCCGGGTGGAGAGGTTTGTTGTTCCTCGGAAAGAGATGGCAAAAACATTAAGGTTCATATTAAGGATAACGGAATAGGTATTCAGGCAGATAAACTGGAAAAGATTTTTTCCTTGTCGGGAAATCTTTCAACCAAAGGGACAAGCGAAGAAGCAGGAACAGGACTGGGATTGATGCTCTCGTCAGAAATGGCGGAATTAAATTACGGCAATATTGAAGTGCAAAGTGAACCTGGAAAAGGCTCTCAGTTTACTATTGTTTTTCCGGCAGCATCGCTTTAGATTCATTATAAGAAGGAAAGATAAATTATTACAAAAGGATTTAATTAGGCACGCATAGGTTATAGGATACCTCAGAGGCGGATAATACTGATTCTTTTGGGTAGATAAATAGCGACGATTATAGCCATTTTTTTCGTTTAAAAAACCAGAGCATTCCGACGGTGAGGACAAGCATTAGTACCAGAGCAAAGGGATATCCGTATTCCCAGTTTAGTTCAGGCATCCTTTTGAAGTTCATGCCGTAAATCCCCGCAATGAAAGTAAGAGGGATAAAAAGAGAGGTGATGATGGTCAAGACTTTAATTACTTCATTCATCCGGTGACCTTGGTAGGAGAAAAACAGGTTGGTAATACCTTCGGCACGATTTATATTCAGGTCTGTTTCATCAATCAGTTGTAACAACTGATCCTTTAAATCGGAAAAATAGGGGATGGTTTCTTTGGGAATTTGACCAGTTTGCCCTTTCACTGTAAAAATGATGGCTTCTTTCACTGGATAAATTGCTTTTCGGATGGTAAAAAGCCCCTGTTTGACATGTTCAAGGGTTACTATGTGTTCAGGTTTAGGACTTTCCATAATCTTACGAGGAAGATCATTTAATCGTTTTTCCAGACCGTTGAGGCTGGTATAATAATTATCTGTGATAGCATCCAGTAATAAATAAAGGAGATAATCGGCTCCGGCTTTTCTTACAAGACCTTTGCTCTCTCTTAACCGGTCACGGATATACTCAAAGTGGTCACCCTTCTTTTCCTGAAAAGATAAGATCACATTGTCCTTCAGGATGAAGCTGATCTGTTCAGGTTCAATACTGTTGCCGTTGTCGGGTAACAATGATTTAACGGAAAAAAAAATCAAGTCGGGATGGATTTCTATTTTGGGCCGTTGTGTGGTATCAACAATATCCTGTATAATTAATTTGTCCAGTTTAAAGCGATCTGCAATCTTCCTGATTATTTCTATATCATGAATACCGTGAATATTAATCCAGATAACAGCATTATTACCATCTTCTATTTTATCATGGATTTTGTCAAAACTCCCTTCACTTCTAATTTCTTCAATTTCTTGTTCTGAGTATCTGAACAATTGGATGGAAGGAATGTCCATGAATTGATGGCCTATAAACTGGATTTTAGGCTCAAGCATTTTTCGTTGAAGTCGTAATTTGCCCATTGGTGGTATTTTTCAGGAACGGGAATGGACCCGTTCCTAATACATAATATCGACCTCTAAGTTATTAAATTTTAGAATATCTAATTTTTAATGATGTATCTACCATTTTTATAGCTGTTATAGCACCTTCGTCGCCTTTATTTCCTAATTTACCTCCGGCACGATCTTTGGCTTGCTGCATATTATCTGTTGTCAGAACTCCGAAGATGACTGGTTTGTCATACTTGACATTCAAATGGGTAATACCTTGCGTCACCCCTTGACATACATAATCGAAATGGGGGGTATCTCCCCTAATCACACATCCTAAGCATATAACTGCATCAACATTTTTTTGAATAAATCGAAAAGCCCCGAAAGGTAATTCAAAGCTGCCGGGAACTTTGGCTACCATTATATTTTCTTCTTTTGCTCCGTTTTTTAGGAGAGTGTTATAAGCTCCATTGAGCAAAGCTTCGGTTATTTCCCAGTTCCACTCTGATACGACAATTCCAAATTTCATTTTTTCGGCAGATGGAACATGATGCGGATCATAATCGGATAAATTCTTCAGATTTGTTGCCATGATTGATCTGTTTTAAAGTAAAAAAAGGTTGCCGGAAAAAGACGACAACCTTCTTATTAGATAAAAGATAAATACTCACCTTAAAATTACCCTGATATTTTTACTCTTGTAATGTACTTGTCAATTTGCCGTCCTTCAGAGCTCTCTTGGTAATTCTTTTTTATGGTATTATAAGCTTCCAAAGCTTTTTCTTTGTCTCCCATTTCTTCGTATAGAAGACCTAATTTAAATAGATAGAATGGAGTAATCATTTCATTCTCCAAAGAACTGGTGGCTTTTTTGTACCAATCAATAGCGTTTTCCCTATTGCCGGATTCAAGATAAGCATCACCAATGGCACCTTGCGCTGTAGCTTGAAGTAGCGGCTCATCTGTTGAAAAATCTTTCAGGTATTGAATGGCATTTTCCAAATTCCCCAAATGAAGAAAACAGATCCCTGCATAATATTGAGATAATTCTCCAACATCGGTAGAACTATATTTATCGATGATTTCCAGAAATCCGGGATTCATCCCATCACCATTTAGGGCCAGATTAAAACTGTCGGTTTCAAAATATTGCTGTGCATGAAAAATGCTCTCTTGGGCTTCTTTTTGAAGTGGTTGTATATATAGCTTTTTAAAAGCCCAATAACCACCAACAATAACAATCAGAGCAATGGCAGCTATACTGATCAGTTTCTGATTATCTTCAATAAACTGTTCGGTTTTAGTCAATGCCGATTCAACGTTTTCAAAACTGTCTTCGTGTTGTTGCTTTTTTGCCATATCTTTAATTCGTTTTATTCCGAAGGCAAATGTAATTCTTTTCCTTTTTATTCAAAACAGGGGTGCTATTATTTTTTTAAAGTTATCGACTCTCTGTTTTAGTTTCGTTAATTTTGCAGTTTTGATTGAGCCAATATGTATCTGAAACATCTGAATATTCTAAACTATAAAAACATTTCGCAAGCTGATCCCGAATTTTGTGAGGGTATCAACTGTTTTGTGGGCGCCAATGGAGCCGGGAAAACTAATCTTCTCGATACGATTTATTATTTGTCGTTTTGCAAAAGCTTCTTCAATTCTATTGATAGTCAGAATATCAACCATGAGGAGGATTTTTTTGTTATCCAAGGGACCTTTGAGAGAAACGAGCATGAAGAGCAAATTTATGTTGCACTAAAGCGGAATAAGAAAAAACAGTTTAAACGAAACAAAAAAGAGTATAATAAGCTTTCTGAGCATATTGGATTATTGCCTTTGGTAATGATTTCGCCTTCGGATGAACGTTTAATTACCGAAGGCAGCGACCAACGACGCAAGTATGTCGATAGTGTTGTGTCGCAATATAACAAGTTGTATCTGGAGCAATTAATTCGCTATAACCGTGCCTTAATGCAACGGAATGCCCTTCTTAAAAAGCATGACCAATTAAATCCCGGCTTGATAGCTCAGCTCGATGTTTGGGATGAACAACTGGCAACATTGGGGGAAGATATTTACAGACACCGAAGTCAATTTATTGAACAGTTGGTCCCGGTTTTTAGGGAACTCTATTCTCATATCAGTGGCGGAAATGAAACTGTGGATATTACATATGTTTCACACTATCAGGGCGGAGATATTATGGAAATGCTAAGAAATAACCGTTCCCGTGATTTAATTTTAGGATATACCACCCATGGCATTCATAAAGATGATCTTTCGCTGATGCTCAGTGGTCGACCGGTAAAAAAGGAAGGATCGCAAGGACAAAAGAAATCATTTTTAATTGCGTTGAAACTAGCTCAGTATGAGTTTTTGTCCAAACATAATGGTTTTGCACCAATTCTGTTGTTGGATGATGTTTTTGACAAATTGGATCTGGAAAGGGGAAACCGACTGATTCAATTGGTAGGGGAAGAGCGGTTTCGTCAGATTTTTATTACAGATACGCAAAAAGAACGTCTGGAAGGCATTGTTAGGCAAACCGGAAAAAATAACCGTTTTTTTGAAGTGAGGGAAGGAGTTATTAATAGAAAGAATGCGGAAATGGAGCATTAAGCAACTTTTTATATAGGATTCCTTAAAAAATTTGGACTATTTAATGCCGTGAATTGAATTTTTTTGTGGCCATCCATATAGAAATTTAAAGCCCGAGAAGAATGAACTACAAAAGGAAAAATCCAAGAAAAAAATCCATACAACCGCTGCAAGATATCCTAAAAGAAATAATGGGGCAGCCATCTATTTCTAAAGGGATATATCCCTCGCGAATTCCGCATGCTTGGAAGGTGGCTGTAGGTCCTTCTGTGGTAAGAGTTACAAAGAGTATATGGTTCAAACAAGGGGTGGTCTATGTATCACTTAACAGCAGTATTATCCGTAATGAATTAATGATGCATCGTGATAAAATTATTCATCAAATGAACCTACACATCGGGCAACCTTTGATAAAAGATCTGGTCATTCGGTAGTCAACGGATGATCCAATATGTTATTTTTCTTCGGCTGCTTTAATTTCCACCAAAACAGAGTTTTCTTTCACTAAATCATCTTTTTTTACATTGACTTTTTTTACAATTCCGGCAGTGGGCGTTTTCAATTCATTTTCCATTTTCATTGCTGAAAGAACAACTAGCGTCTGATTTTCTTGCACCGGATCCCCGGGAGATACTTTAACTGCAATCACTTTTCCGGGAATAGGTGCCTTAATATTTTCTGTTAGCTTTCCCTTTCTTTTAATGCCGTTGGTGCTTGAACTTGCAGGCGCTATTTCTATATCAAACGATTTGTATTGGGTATTGACGGCATAGTGACTTTTATCTCCGCTTTTTATGATTTCCATATTGTGGCTTTTTCCATTGTACAAAACCGAATATACGCCATTCTCAACTTTTTCAATATCAAGAGTATATTCTCTGCCACCTATCGTAACGATAAGAATGGATCCATCTCTTTTTAAGACGGTGATTTCCTCTTGTCGCTTTCCGTTTTTAGCTAATATTTTCATCCGTATAAAAATTGGTTAATCCATTGGTCTGATGGAACTCACAAGACCATTAGTTTATATATGTTCTCGGTGTGTCAAACTTCGTTGGACATGCTCGTTTCATGAGTTAAATTACGCATTCTCCAAAACAAAAGATGTTTTTAAAAAGGGTTAATTCTGTAGAGGCGACCGTACTCTTTCCAGTTCGATTTTTGGTGATGATTGAGTGAAAATCGTAATCTTTTATCGGAGTGTGCCTGATGTTCCACATAAGCCATAATCATCGCCAGGTCTTCACATTCCACATGGCATGGTTCCCCTTTCAGCAAGTATTCTTCATTGTTGGAAATAAAATGGGTGTCATATTTCCCCTGAATAAATTCGGAGGTATTCATTATTCTCTCCAAGAATTGAATATTGGTTTTAACCCCCGTAATCTTATACTCATAGAGCGCTCTTTTCATTCTGGCAACTGCTTCCTCGCGGTTTTGGGCCCAAACTATAAGTTTTGAAATTAAAGGATCGTAAAAGACCGTAATTTCATAACCTTCGTAAATGTACCCGTCGGTACGAACTCCAAGACCTAATGGTTCCGTTATATGAAGGATCCTTCCTGCTCCCGGCATGAAGTTGTTTTGCGGATCTTCGGCATAGATACGGCATTCGATAGCATGTCCCGTCCTTTGGATGTCTTGTTGTTTAAAGGGCAGAGGCTCTCCATTGGCAATTTTGATTTGTGCTTTAACTAAATCGATACCGGTGGTTCGTTCAGTTATGGGATGTTCCACCTGTAATCGGGTATTCATTTCCAGAAAATAAAAGTTCATATGAGCGTCTACAAGAAATTCCACCGTTCCCGCTCCAGTATAGTTAACAGACGCAGCGGCTGCTACAGCTCTTTCCGTCATGGCTTTTCGAATCTCATCCGTAATGAACGGAGAGGGGGTTTCTTCCACTACCTTCTGATGTCGACGCTGTACAGAGCATTCTCTTTCAAAAAGATGTACAATATTGCCGTGTTGATCGCCAAGAATCTGTACTTCTATATGGTGCGGAGATTGGAGGTACTTTTCCATATAGATGGTATCGTCACCAAAAGCATTCAGCGCCTCGGATTGGGCTCTTGTTACTGCCTGAATTATTTCGTCCGGACTCCACACCAGGCGCATTCCCTTTCCTCCACCTCCTGCCGATGCTTTGATCATAACCGGATAACCAATCTCTTCGGCGATTTGCTTTATCTTAGCTTCATTGGATAGGTCAAGCTTACCTGATCCGGGTACAACGGGAACGCCCGCTTTAATCATTAATTCACGTGCTTTCATTTTGTCACCCATTATCCTAATTGCTTCCGTATCGGGCCCAATAAAGATAAGCCCTGCATCACGAACTCTTTGGGCAAAGTCTGCATTTTCGGAAAGAAAACCATACCCTGGATGGATGGCATCGGCCCCGCTTTTTTTGGCAATCTCTATTATTCTGGGAATATTGAGATAGCTTTGGCCTGATGGGCCCGGGCCTGCCAGATAGGCTTCGTCGGCATAACGAACATGCATGGAAGTTCGGTCCGGTGCTGAGTATATTGCCACGCTTTCAATGTTGGCTTCCCGACACGAACGGATTATTCGTACTGCTATTTCACCCCGGTTGGCCACTAATATTTTTTTTATCATACCTGATAATTGTTAATGTTCTTTTCTTATTGTTAACAAAACGGATGCTTTTGGGTTCAAATTTTTTAATCCTAACTATCTTTTGAATTTTAGTATGGCTTGTGTAATGGGGGGTAAGCATCTGTTTGTGATTGAATGGTCTTACATGTCAATAGGCTTCATAATAGCTTTGTTTTCACCAGCATAAAGTTCGGTTAATTCATTGGTCTGATGGAATTCGCTTGACCATCAGTTTATACCTTTTCTTGTTGTGACAACTCTACGTTGTCATGCTCGTTTCATTCTCTTAAATCTTTGGTAAATGAAATTATGCGGCAAGAGGAGGGAACCCTTGTGGGTGCAATTGAGCTAATAAAATTTATTCTAGGAATGAATAATAGATATGAGAAATGTCATCTATTAATTAGGAATTATTAAGAATTGATATAAATTAGTTTTGGGATGGCAATGATTCAAGCAAGAAGATTATTTATCTCTTATATTTAAAGCTTGAATAACCATCAAAACAAGGTAATTATGTTGAATAAGAATGTTGAAAAGAAACTGATCGAGCAAATTGAAAAAGAAGGTTACTCATCCAATTTATACCTTGCTATGGCCAGTTGGTCGGAAAGCAACGGGTTAGAAGGGATTGCCAACTGGATGTATGCCCAGTCCGATGAGGAGCGCACTCATATGTTGAAAATTGTAAAGTATGTCAATGAAAGAGGCGGACAGGCCATTATTAGCGCATTGGATGAACCGCCTGTTGATTTTTCGAGTGTTAAAGCTTTGTTTGAAAAAGTTTATGAACATGAACAGATGATTTCGGCATCTATTAATGACATTGTGGATGTGTGCCTGAAAGAAAAGGATTTTACCACCCATAGCTGGTTGCAGTGGTTCGTCAATGAGCAAATTGAGGAAGAAGCTTCTGTTTCAGCTATATTGGACAAATTAAAACTATTAGGTGATCAGAACAATAATCTCTATTTGTTGGATCGAGACATCCTGGCTATGCGAAATCAGGGATCCGAAAACCAATAATATTGGAGGAATGAATGTTGAAAGCCGGGGCGTATCGAATATTAGCCCCGGCTTATTTTTTGCAAGAAAAATTAACCGCCTGATTTTTTTGTTCGGGAGTATCCGTTTTTGTGAAGATAATCTATAATGCGGTCCCGGAAATCGCCTTGAATAAGGATTTCGCCATTTTTCGTAGAACCACCTGTTCCGCAAATGCCTTTTAATTTTTTTCCTAATTCTTGTAGATCCAAGTCGCTTCCAATGAACCCGGTAATTAAAGTTACAGATTTTCCCTTTCTGTTTTTACGATCTAAACTAACTCTTAAGTCCTGCTTGTCGGGAGAAATTGTTTCTGTATCCTCATTTTCAATGTAATCTTGCGGATTGAAATCAGGGTTGGTACTATATACCATTCCACCACTGATTTTTTTCTTCTTTTTGCTCATTTCCCATTAAAGATTTCCCAGGCTGCTTCGGCCTGAAGATGCAACATTTCAAGTCCGTTTTTTATTGTAGCCCCTTTTTTAGCGCATTTTTCAAGAAATTGAGTGGTCTCAGGATTATAAACCAAATCAAATGCAAGATGCGTGGGGGTAATCCCATCGTAGGGAATAGGAGGGTAGGCATCCGTGTGCGGCGCCATGCCTACAGGTGTGGTATTGACAACAACCCCATACTCATGAATGATTTCGTTCGTTAACGATTCGTATGATACATGGGCAGGATGTTGTGGTGTTCTCGACACAAAGCGGTAAAGCAGTCCCAATTGTTGAAGGGCATAGGCTACTGCTTTTGAGGCTCCTCCGGTTCCCAAAATCAAGGCTTTTTTGTGTGTGGGTTGAAGCAAAGGAGTGATGGATCGTATGAAACCAATAACATCTGTGTTATATCCTTTTAGTCGAGGTTTTGCATTTTTCCATTCAATTTTGACCACATTTACTGCTCCTATTCCTTGGGCTTGCGGGTCAATTTCATCAAGGTATTCCATGACCTGTTGTTTATAAGGAATGGTCACATTTACGCCCCCCAAATATGGGTGCTTTTTTAACAGGTCTGGAAGCTGATGAATATCTGATATAGGAAAGTTGAGGTATCTGGCATCAATGTTCTCTCTCTGAAATTTTTCAGTGAAAAAACGTTGCGAAAATGAATGCCCCAAAGGGTATCCTATGAGTCCAAAGGTTTCCATGTGATTACTTTTTTTCTTTTTTCCCGGCCCATATCTCGGTAATGGCGATACTTAAAATTCCTAAAATTAAAAAAAGCAGAGCAAAAAATAATTGGGTATTTACCTCCGGAAGAAACCAATCATAGCCCACTACTTTTGTTTTATCACCAAAAGTTCTGGTGATTTCATCTTTCCATGGCCACAAGATGCCTAAAGACCCTAAAATAAAGCCGGAAAGTAACGCTATGGTGGAGTCTGGAAATCGACTGATGAGCCAGGACAAAAATCGGCTGAAAAGCAGCAGACCAATAATGGCTCCTAAGGCTACAGGGATAAGTATTCCAAGGTCAAAATGGTTGACGGCATCAATCATTACCAATTGATAGTTGCCCATCAAAACCAGAACAAAAGATCCGCTCAAGCCCGGTAATATCATGCTGCAAATGGCAACTATCCCGCATAACATCAAATAGATAAATGAACTATTTTCAGAAGCAGGGGTCAATACCGATATGGTCACGGCTATTGCCGCACCTGCAAGAAAAGTAAAGATTGCACCCAAATGCCAATTCTTGACGGTTTTCCCTACAAAATATACGGAGGCCAGTACTAGTCCGAAAAAGAAGGACCAAACATAGGTCGGATAATTTAAAAAAAGAAATTCCAATAGTCGGGCCAAAGAGATTATTGCAACTGCTATCCCGGCAAACAATGCAGATAAAAAGGCCAGATCGGTATGACGGGCAAACGCCTTAAATTGTCCATGTAACAGAATGTTTAACGCTTTCGAGTCAAAAGCCTTGATGGTATTGATCAGACGGATAAATATTCCGGTTATTAAAGCAATGGTACCTCCGGATACCCCGGGGATAACATTAGCTGCTCCCATGGCAACGCCTTTCAGAAAGTGTGAAATTGTCTTATTCAGCATCGGGCAAAAAGTCTAAAAGAGTATCACCTCTAAGACCTAATCGCAGTGTTTCAAGAGGAATAACCTCTCCTGGTGCAATATTCCCCAGATTCACGTTATGGCCAAAATGTTTGATAAACCATACCTGCTGAGGCTTTTTCGGAGCTTCCCACAAAATGTTATCCGCATCCAGATGACTTCTAATATCTTCAATTAAATGAAGATTGGCAGAACCATCGTTATTGTAGATCCCGGTGTTGCCACTTTCCCGAGCCTCTGCTATTACTTTCCACGCCCCGGCCTCTAATTCTGTTTTCATCATAGAAATCCATTCCGGATTAGGAATGACCTTATCGGCAATTTTGGATCCTACTTCACTAACTACAATATACTCTTTGGAAAGCAATTCAATATATTTAAGTTTATCCGGATGGTTCATGGAGATGGTTCCGTCGCTTACCTCAACATATTCCATCCCGAAACGATCTAGGTATCGTCGGAATTCATCAAACATTCCTCGAATAATGAATGCTTCAAATAGAGTGCCGCCAAAGTAGGCATGAAGACCCGCTTCTCGGTAGATATTCAGTTTGGCTTCCAGGCTGGGTACCAATAGACTGGTACCAAATCCCAGTTTTACCAGGTCAGTATAAGGCGCATTTCCTTCTACAAAATTTTCTGCTTCCCGAACGCTTAATCCCTTGTCCATCATCATGGTAAGACCATATTGACGGGGTTTGTCGGGGCGTTGGGGTAAATTTGGTAAATCAAAATTCATAATTCCCATTATTGAGTTCAATTAAACTGCTCAGTTGTTCATTGTTCCGTGCCAGGGAGATGATCTCCGGGAAGAGGTCTGTTAGTTCTTCAATATATCCCGGTGCATTTACAACAGCTAATTCCAAATGATATATTCCGTTGTCCAAATTCTCTGTGATCATCAAATGATAGGCTGCCAACATATATTGAAAGGAGGCAGTCTCTACGAATTTTTGAGTATACTGCTCAATAAAAATCTCTATGTTGAAATCCGGATTTAACGCTTTCTCCAGCTTAAATAAGGCGCTTTGATGCCGGAAATCTTTACTGTTGTGACGTGCTGCTTTAATGAAAAAATTCCTGGAACGATTCCATTTTTCGTCCAAGACATAAGATTGGGCTATCAGATGGTAAAAGGTTCCAAGTTCTTCTTCCGTCATTAATTCTTTTTCGCCTAAGATGTGATCTATAATCTTTCGGCATTCTTTGGAATCCTGCTGTTCAAGAAAGAATCGGGCATAATTTTCCCAAATGTCGAAATCCACAAAATCTGATTTTACAGCCAGTTCGAAAAAAGCAATTGTTTTGGTGGTATTCCCGAGTTTGCTCCAGCAATCAGCAATGTATTGAAGACATTTGGGTTGATCAATGTCATAGGAAACGCAATCAAGGTAGCTGTCCAGCGCTTCCAGATATCTGTTTTGCTGCGCCAGACTGTTCCCCTTATTGAAGTGTGCCTGTGAATGTTCCGGATTTATTGCCAGACACATATCAAAAGCCTCTTCCGCTTCCTTCAATCTTCCAATCTTTACCAGTGAAATGCCCGCATTGTACCATGCGTTCTCGGAATAGGGATTGAGATCTAGAACTTCTTGATATATATCGTAGGCCTTTCGATTCTCACCAATTTTATCCAGCGCATAGGCGAGCTCGAAAAGCAAATTCTCATCATTTCTGATTTTCGGGTAACGGACTGATAAAATGTCTATTGTTGTATTGTGTTCATTAAACTGATTGAGATACAGTACCGTGTCCAGTAATATGTCATTTTCGTCATTGGCAAACTCCAATCCGGCTTTTAAGGTATGAATGGCTTTGGGATTATTTCCCTCCCTGAAATAAACATATCCAAGGTTCAAATAAACTTCAGGATTGGATTTTTCGATATGCATTAAAAGTTCGAGAATAGCCGTTGCTTTGGATAGCTGCCCTTTCTCTATATATATGATAGCTTCCTTAATTTTTAAAGAGGAAGCACCGGGATGTTGTCGAAGGCCCAACTGAATAATTCGTTCCGCTTTTTCAAGGTCGAATTGATCCAGATAAAAATCAAAAATGCTTTCGATACTATGTACATCAAAAAAATATTCCTGTTTATTATGCTCCATTTTTTCGAAACGTTCTACCGCTTCTTTAACTTCATTGAAATGTGCAGACCAGGATTCAAACATAAGCACTAAATTTATTGCTGCAAAAGTACGCATTCTTTATGGAAAGCCAATGCTTCACCTTTTATTTGATCTGCCTAATTCCTTTTTTAGCAAAAAGGAAGGACTGTTGCGGCCCAATGGCTAACCGCAATATACGCATTGAAACCGGACAATGATTTTTGTCCGGTTTATGACCTTTTTGCGATGTTAACTGTTCCTGGCTCATTAGGCTTAAGTGTTGGCGTGGTAACCTCCCGTTTTTGAAGGTTTATCAGGCTATACCCTTTGGGGGCCATCACTGGCGCGATTCATGAATATTGGCCTCTCTCCAATAACAGATGATCTATTCCTGTTGATGCGCCGGTCTTAAAAGATCGGTTACCGTTTTAACGGGGTTAAAAGTTTCGATCGGTACTTCCACAAAGATGGTCAACCATCGGGCCATAGCACCGTTCCATAAGCCCGGTAGTTCCAATGCTTTGATGGTTTTTCCCTGAAAGTGTTTCAGAGAAATAAACCCGGTTTCAGGATCTATATATTGAAGCAAATCAAATTTTTCTCCCTTATAATTTTGGGTAATACAAACCAAATCGACAGGATTGAAATGGGTACTGGCTTCAAACACTTCTTTTTGATCGGGATCTTTGAGGTTAAATTGAGAGCCTTCCACAATCTGAAGGGTTTGTTGCCCGCTTGCATCCTTGACCCAGAAGGGGCCACCACCCGGTTCCCCCTGATTTTTTACCATTCCACATACCCGAATCGGACGATTAAAATATTGATAAAGGTAGGCTGCCTGTTCCTCTATACTAGCGGTTTGCTGTTGGAGTGGAATATCGGTGTGAAGAAAGTCGTTTAAGAATTTACGGGCCGAAACAATGAGCTCATCAGAAATTTTTTCTTCCAATTGGCGAAGGTATTGAAATACTCTATTCCTGATTTCCAGAGCCAAGCCGCCTAGTGCTTGTTTATAGTTTACTATTACCGGTAGGAGAGAGGCAGGTACCACATTATCGATGTTTTTTATAAATATTATATCGGCATCACAATCGTTTAAGTTTTCGATAAGAGCTCCATGACCACCCGGCCGAAAGAGTAACTGACCATGACGATCTCTGAAGGGTTCGTTTTGGGGGGTGACGGCAATGGTATCTGTATGAGGCTTCTGAAAACTGAAAGAAATTTCGAATGAGGTATTCGTTGCTTGTTTCGCTATGGATTGGTCTTTCTTTACTTGTTCCCTGAAAAAATCCAGATGTTCGGGACTTATGGTGAAATGAATCCTGGCTACGCCATCTTTATCTTTTGAGTACATGGCTCCTTCATACAGATGCTCGGCCATGGATGTATTGGATAGGTTGCCGTTTTTGTGAAAAAGAATCAATCCCTTGGGTAAAAAGCCATAGCCTAATCCCTCTTTGTGCAATACTTTTTGAATAATTTCATTGGCTAATTCCCGCCTTACTTCATGCTTTTTAAGATTATGATTCGGAAATAACTCTTCCAATCGGGAGAAAAAGGCAAAATCATGCAAGTTGTCAATAAACTGTCGAACGGGGTGATTGTCTGCCAAGTTTATGATGGGTTCCGGTTGATCAAGGTATTGGAAGAGATCTTTAAACATGCGAGTGGCGGCACCTGAAGCCGGAACAAATTTCATGAGTTTAAGGTTGTCTTCTCTCTCACGGTTAAAAATATTAATATAATGGTCAATTACATGCGATGGGAGTGAAATAATGCCATCATTTATGGTGGCAGGACGATCCGCTTTTACTGGCGGAAAATTCTTTTTAAAGCGTTCTATTTGTTGAATTATGGTAGATTCGGAAATGCCTTTTGCTTTTAATTGTTCGATATCCGACTGCTTAAACATATTGGGTTGCTTTAATTTGGTTTACTTATATAATATTTTCAACTATAATTTTAAAAGATTGTTTTTACTTAAAGGTTTTCGGGTATTCAACTGCAATATAACAAATAATAGTAAAATTTGATTTGATAAATTATTAAATACTAACCGGGCTCAAACAGAATCATACCTATCTTATTTAATAATATCTACTCTCATTCCTCTAATCTATTCAAGCCATCAAAAAATCGAATTAAAGAAAAAATGCAGTAATAAAATTCGACCTTTTGATGAATGGATTATCGACCATCGATTTTATTGTTTAGTTTGAAGTGTTTGTAAAAAGCTGTAAATTAGATGTATGAAAATTCGACTATTTGAATATATGAATTTCGAACGTTAATGTTTATATCGTCGAAAATGGCTGAGTGTGCTAATCAAGCGATATTGACTACATTCGTGGCTTTTCTTTTTTTAAAATTTGTATTAATTAATTGTTATGAAGCATTTTATTTTAACACTTGCAGCCTTTGTGCTGTTGGGTGCGACGGTAATGGCAGAAGGCTTTCAGGTAAATTTGCAGGGGCAAAAACAGACTGGGATGGGACATACCGGAACAGGTCTTCTTTTGGGCCCATCTTCCATTCATTTCAACCCGGGAGCATTGTCCTTTCTGGAAGGCAATATATTTCTTTCTGCAGGGGTCAGTGGGGTTTTTTCCAATAATTCTTTTGTAAAGAAACAACCATCTGTTTATAAGGCTGAAAGTGATAACCCTGTGGGAACACCATTTAGTTTTTATGGAGCGATGCGTCTCAATGAAAAGCTTGTGGTGGGCATTGGGGCCAATTCTCCTTATGGAAACTCTCTGAAATGGGATGATGATTGGGATGGACGCTATCTGATTCAGAATATTTCATTGAAGGCTATATATGTTCAACCTACCATTTCATATGCCATTACCCCAAACATTAGTGTTGGGGGTGGACCCGTTTTTGCTTTTGGTAGCGTGGATCTGGCCAAAGCGCTTCCTTTACAATTGGTAGATGGTGACGGTGACGTAAATCTAAATGGTACTACCACTGCCTTTGGTTACAATGTTGGAATCTTTTTTAAAGTAAGTCCGCGATTTACCGCCGGCATAAATTACCGATCTAAGGTACTAATGAAAGTGGATGGTGGGGATGCCACTTTTTTCGTCCCTGCATCTATGGCAAGTAACTTCCCCGGGAACAATACTTTTTCGGCCGAATTACCCATGCCATCCAACCTTACCTTTGGCATCGGACTGAAAGCTACGGATAAGTTGCTCTTTGCTTTTGACCTTCAACATGTAGGGTGGTCTGACTATCAGGATTTGAATTTTGATTTTAAGGAAAATACGGCGGCGCTTCAGGATTCACATAATCCTCGCAATTTCACGAATACCATGATTTACAGGCTTGGAGCTGAATATGAGGCTACCAGTTTTCTTAAATTGAGAGCCGGGGTATATTATGATGAAACGCCTATACCTGAAGATTATTTGACGCCTGAAACGCCCGGCACCAACAAAACAGGAATATCGGTTGGTTTTTCGTGGTCGCTGAATGACAAGCTTACGGTGGATGCTTCCTTGCTTCATATTGCTGGGCAAACACGTGAAGATGGTTATGCTCCTCTGAATTTTTACGGAACTTATGAATCTTCAGCATGGATCCCCGGAGTGGGTTTGAGCTGGGTCTTTTAAAAATGAGAATAAAAGAAGGGGGTGGGTGTAAGCTAGTTTCATCCACAAATCCTTTTTTCAATAATTGAAAAGTTTATTAGTATGATTAGTCGAATAATAATTGTAATATTTTTTGCAGTTTTTTTCTTTTCGTGTGAAGAGAATGTAGATGTTCCTACGCCTCAAAAAGGGACCGCCGATTTTTCGGTGTTTGTATCGCTGGGCGATTCTTATACAGCAGGATATACCAACGGAGCCCTTTCAGCCGACGGCCAGCAGTCCGCTTTTTCTTCTTTGCTGGCCCAACAACTTATGAAGGTAGGCAGTGAGGCTTACTCCATTCCTATGCTTCCCGACGGTACCAGTGTGGGATCGTCTCTTAAGGGAGAAATGGTGTTAAAAGTAACGGAGTCCGGCTTGTCGCCCCAGACAACGGAAGGAAACCCGGAATTGCTGACAGATCCCTTTACCTGGATAAACAGTGGTGCTCCTTACCACAATCTTGGAATTCCCGGTGCCAAAAGTTTCCATTTGATCGTGCCGGAGTATGGAGATCCAACTTTAGGTGAAGGCAATTTTAATCCCTTTTATGCCCGGTTTGCCTCAAATCCCGGAACTTCTACGGCTTTATCCGATGCTTTGATGCAAAATCCCACTTTTTTTAGTTTGTGGATAGGTGGAAACGATGTGTTGAGTTATGCTTTGGCCGGTGGGGAAGGAGAAGCGGGGGGAACCGAATCAGACGACATTACCACTCTTGGTTTCTTTTCGCAAAGCATAAATACCCTAATGGCACAGATGACAAGTTCAGGGGCCGGTGGTGTGACAGCCACTATTCCCGACATTGAGTTGCTCCCCTTCTTTAATCTTATTGTCCCCAATGCCCTTGAATTAAGTGCAGATCAGGCCGAAGCACTCAATGCGGCATATGCCGACTATAATGCTCTGGCGTTGCAGTTTGGATTAGATGAAATAGCCTTTTCGGAAGGTTTTAATTTCTTTGTGATTGAGGATCCTTTACATGCTTTGGGAAGGAGACAAATAAAAGCAGACGAGAAGATTCTGATGACTCTTCCTCGGGAAAAAATAACCACCGAAGGTTGGGGAACGCAGGTCGCCATACCCAAAGAATATGTACTGGATGAATTGGAGTTGAACAACTTATCCGGCGCCACCGAAGACTTTAATAAAATTATCAGAGATGGTGCTTCGCAGTATGGTTTGGCTGTAGTTGAAACCAATGAGTTGTTGCTGAAAACTTTTGAAGGATTAATTGTTGACGGCGTTACCTATACCAATGATTATGTGACAGGTGGTCTTTTTTCGTTGGATGGAATACATCTTACCGGCCGCGGGTCAGCAATCGTGGCTAATGCCTTTATTGATGCCATCAATGAAACCTATGGCAGTACCGTCCCTCATGTTGTTGTTAATGATCAAAAAGGAATTGTTTTTCCATAAGTGGATCTCTTTCACCTCTTGACGGCCTCTATGGCATAAATAGAGGGATTAGGAGATCTGTAATAATTAATGTAACAACGAAAAGGCTTTCCCATTCTGCGGGAAAGCCTTTTTCATAATTGAGAAAACGGTTTATGAAACTTTGTGGTAATCGACCCGGCTTTTTATTATCAGCACGATGTATTGGTTAAAGATATTTTGTGGCTCAATAAAAACGATTTAGATCTTTTTTATCCCCAAATCCAGGTGGTTAACAAGCAAACCATGAGGCCCATGGCTATTGGAAGAAATGTGGATACCAGCGTCCATCTTACACTTCCCGTCTCTTTATAAATGGTGTAAATGGTTGTAGAACAGGGGTTGTGAAGCAGACTGAAAAGCATGAGGTTAACAGCTGTGAGAAGTGTCCATCCCCCGGCATGCAGAAGTGTGGCGGTATCTTGCATGGAATCCAGCTCGAACATCACGCCCGCTCCTGCACCGACACCTGACATATTCTGTGTTAAGACGGTTAACATCAAAATGGTGGGGATCACAATTTCGTTGGCAGGGATGGCTATTATGTAGGCTAGAATTATAATGCCGTTCAAACCGAACAATAGCGCTGCCGGATTAACCCAGTCGATAAATTGTTCGGCAATACTAATTCCTTCCACATGGATATTGGCTACCAGCCAGATTACAATGCCGGCAGGAAAAGCAAATACAATGGCTCGCCAAAGTACAAATATGGTCCTGTCGATGAGAGAGGTATAAAGTATTTGCAGGACTCGAGGCGGCCGATAGGGAGGGAGTTCCAGACTGAAGGCTGAGGCTTCACCTCGTAAAATTGATTGGCTCAAGCCCCAGGATACCACCAGGCTGAGAATAATGCCCAAAAGGGCAATGCCAACTACGGCAGCCGCTGAAACCAACCCTGCCAATTGAGCAGGTACTGCCCCTCCAATAAAGATGGTTGCGATCAATATCTGCGTAGGCCAACGACCATTGCACAGCGAAAAATTATTGGTGATAATGGCGATTAGTCGTTCGCGAGGACTATCGATCACTCTGGTGGCAATAACGCCGGCCGCATTGCATCCAAACCCCATACTCATTGACAACGCTTGCTTACCATGGGCTCCTGCTTTACGAAACAGACTATCCATGTTGAATGCCACTCGTGGCAGATAGCCCAGATCTTCAAGTAGTGTATATAGCGGGAAAAATATGGCCATTGGCGGAAGCATTACTGAGATTACCCAGGCCATGGAGAGATAAGCGCCGTCGATCAACACGCCATTTAACCACCAAGGCATACCTAATGTGGTTCCCCATCCTTTCAGTATGGGATGAAAGGTATCCAACAAAACCGAGGCAAGCAGCTCGGAAGGATAATTGGCTCCCGACACGGTTATCCAGAACACCAGAGCTAGCAGCAGTAACATGATGGGGAATCCAAGCCATCGGCTGGTGACAATTTTGTCTATTTTGATGTCAAAACTGTATGCCGGCTTTTGGTCGTCCGTCTTAACCACCTTTGCCGCTATCTCTGCTGCATCGTTATAGATTCCTTCTACAATGGAATCATGAAAGTTAATCCCCAGATTCCAGCGTGCCGTATTCACCATTCCAAGCAGTTGGTCTCTTTCTTCTTGGTTGTTGGTACTGCTTTGAGATGAGGTGGGGGTATTGTTTAACAGACCAAGATTACCCGACCTAACGGCGTCAATAATACTCTGATCGCCTTCCAGAAGTCGAAGCGCTACCCAGTCGGAATTGGGAAGTTTGGGGAACAGTTCCTGCAGATGCCGGGAAATATCTTTTATGGTATGATTGATTTTGTCTGGCCGTTTTCGGGGTTTATAAGGCTTACAGACATAAGCACCGGAAGCCACCTGCTCGATGGCTGTTAGCAGCTCATTCATACCTTTGTTTCTGCGGGCAGCGGTTCCCACTACCGGAATGCCCAATTCGCGAGATAAAGCTCTGAAATTGATCTGAATGTGGTTTCGCTCCGCTTCGTCTGTTAGGTTCACACATAGGACTGCCCGGTCGGTAATTTCTAAGGTTTGAAGGGTCAGATTTAAGTTTCTTTGCAACCGCGTGGCATCGGCTACTATCACGGTAACATCAGGACGTCCGAAAAGAATGAAGTCGCGGGCCACTTCTTCATCGGTACTGGTGGATAGCAGCGAATAGGTGCCGGGTAAATCCACCACCTTATAACGCTTATCGTTGAACGAGAAGGCCCCTTCGGCACGACTCACGGTTTTTCCCGGCCAATTGCCGGTGTGCTGTCTGAGGCCGGTAACATTATTAAAGACTGTACTCTTTCCCGTGTTTGGATTGCCCGCCAGTGCAATTACATAATCAAATGTGGAGGTGTTGATACCCAAACGTTTTAAGTTTTCTTTATGATGAACCGGACAGTTCTCGCATCCGGTGGCTATTGGCTTCGTCATCGTCTTCAGTATTTTTGAATTCTATCCTTGTTTCTATTAGAGGAACACAAATCGATTATTAAGGTCAATCATTTTTGAATGTATATCATATTGGCCTGACTTTCTCGAATACCTATTGTGGTTTCCATAATCCGATAACCTACGGGGTCTCCTGATGCGCTTTTTAAAAGGGCTGTAATGTTTGTGCCGGGAACAATTCCCAGGTCCATTAAACGACGGCGTTCCTGACCACGACAATTATTGGATATGGCAACAATCTTTGCGCTTTCGCCAAGCTTCAATTCTGAAAGCTTGTTTAAGGCCTTTACCGGCGATTGCTTTGCAACGATTGGCTCTACAGTGACCGATTCTGCAAAAAGAGGGGTTAGCACACACTCTTCTCCATCGGCAGCAAAGGAGATTTTTTCTTTTTGAACCTCTAATACATATATGTCCATTCCCGGATAAAGGCCCAGCGCCACCAGTTGTTTGTATATGTAATCGGGCTCATCTTCCAGGTGGATGATTTTGGCTCGATCCCCTTTTTTTAATTGATTCAGTGCTTTGCCCTGAAAAAGAGGTAATTCTCCATCGGCCGTGGGGATGGGATCGCCGTGGGGATCAAAAGCCGGATTGCTCATATTGGCTGCCAGCTGGTTGGCATCATCCGGCGTAATGAAATGCTCCCAATGATCAGCTTTGGGGTGCCATTCGGTTTGTGTGTGCCCGGTTTCATCCGCCAGGTAAGTTTCCCAAATCCTGTGAACTCTTATGATGCGAAGAGAATAGGATTTTCCGGCCTCGGTCAGGTGGAGCTGTCCTTTGGCAATGGCTATCAGTCCCATGGCATTTAGCTTCTCTAATAACCGGTTGGCAGAATGCTCATTAATATTGAGGTTTTTGGCCAGGTCTTTAGAGGTGCACATCTGCTTTTTGTATTCGCAGTCGTATAGATATTTTAAAGCATCTTCCAGTAATACTCGTTGATTATTGATCTTTATGATGGCTAATCTGGCCAGAAAACCTTTCCGAGGCCAGAAAATCCATAACATGACCAGCAATAATGCAAGAAACGTGGATGCAAATACCATAAAGTTTTCCATTGTTGCTCTTTTTTATTGGAAAAACGGTGAATCGGTGTTCAGTGAAAGTGGAAAGGATGAAACGAGTATGACCAAAATAGGTTGACACAATAAAAATAGGTATAAATTTATGGTTATGCGAGTTTCATCCAATCTATAGCATAAGTAACTTCTATTCTGATGTAAAATCGTCAACCGGCTCAATGATGACAGGCCGCTTCAAACCGGGTAATTCTATAGTTGATATGGGGTTCCTTGCAAATTGAAAAGAATTTTTTCTTCTCCAATGAGATGCAATAGGATGGCCTAACTCTTTTATTATTTCTGTTTTCATGGTTGGTTTCAAGTCTTTAAGTTGTTTATGAGCTGAGTTGTAATGGGTTTAATTGGGTATTTAGATAATGCAAATTAAATAAGTTAGATTAGTCTAACAAATGTGTTTGTGTTTTTTTATATCTTTGGCGTTAAAATTAAACGGAAAGACATCTGAAAACAAAGGAAAACTATCTTAAAGCCATGTACTTGATTGCCCAGGAGGGCAAAAGTATTTCCTTATCTCTTCTCAGTGAAAAGATGGGGGTCAGTATTCCTACTGTCAATAGTATGGTGAAACGATTGCATGATTTGGGGTTAGTAACTTATAAAAAATATAAGCCATTGCAATTGACCGGGAAGGGTAAAAAAGCTGCCGGATTAATTTTGCGTAAGCATCGAATTGCTGAAATGTACCTGGTAGAGATACTGGGATTTAGCTGGGAAGAGGTTCATGAAATCGCCGAAGAGATAGAACATATTCACTCAGATAAGCTCTTCGATAGGATGGATGAAGCTTTGGGATTCCCGGATGCAGATCCACATGGGTCGCCCATTCCCGATAAAAGCGGGAATATTGTTTTACCTAATTATTTCAAGCTTTCCGATGCTGATGTTGGCCAATCTGTTCGATTGTGTGCCATTCAGAATAGCGATACTCATTTGTTGAAGTATTTGAATAGAAAAGAACTGAAATTGGGCATCGTCATAAAGATTGATCACATCGAGCCTTTTGATAAAAGTATGACGGTTTCTTATCCGGAGCATGCCAATGAAGTCCTTTCCAACGATGTGTGTGTGAGGCTACTGGTTGAGATGAGTTAGGGTGTGACTTGGTTAATTAGCGAGTTGCATTCGGTCAATGACTGAAGTAAGCTTTATACTAATGAGAAATCCATGGTTAGCAATTCCGTATTCTGATTATGAATCCAACATGGAGGACGTTGGGCCATCTCAAATGCTTGGCTCATTAACCAACCGGGCATCGAGAAATTATGCGCCCAAAAAATTCTTCCTGCCGGGGTGTGCCGCCGGTAATGGAATTGAATTTGTCGATAATACGGTTACTGATGAGGTTTATGCCCTGGATATCAATTCCGATTATTTAAACCAGGTTGTAATATAGTATCGTTGTCAAATTCCTAAGCTTTATACGATTTGTTGTGATTTGGAAACGGAAAATCCGGAATTGACCGATATCGATCTGGCTTTTTGTGTTGGAATATGTTAATCCTTCCATTGTTCTCCCTAAGATTATTAATACCCTTAAGTCTGATGGAAAACTGGTTATTGTCATTCAGAAAAACAATAACGCTTCTTTCGTGTCTAAGACCAAGTATACCACGTTGCAGAAATTATCGCAGATAGCCGTGGATCTGGCCTCGGAAGAAAGTGATGCAATATGCCGACAGCAAGGTTTTTTTAAAATTCATTCCGATGAAGTGCCGGTAAACGATAATAAAGCATTTTTGGTCATGGACTATAAAAAATGTGATCCGGTTCGTTGATACCAATCTTCCGAACGGTATTTAAAATGGTTTTCAACGAATAATTTTAATAGCTCACCAAATATTCTTAGCACCATTATGTTGGGATAGATTGACATATCCTAAAAACAACCTTCCTCATAATACCATTCCTCCTGAGAAAAGATTAAAGTGTGTGCTTTTGATGGGGTCATCAATTGTTTATGTATTCGTTGATGGAAGTTTGGCCGAAAAGCTTATACGCCATGGAGTGGTGCATTATTTTTTGTGTTAAACCCCAAAGGGGAAAATAAATACAAAAAATGAATTTGAGGGAACCATTATTTATTAACGGATGCTTAATTTTGAGCAAATAAATCATCAACGGTTACGGAATAGTATATTTTCTTAAAAAGGGATCGATCCTTTGTATAAAAAGAAATTGAGGGGGATTTGCTTGTCCATTTCGGATGGCCCGGAAGCGGACATTTAGAATGATCCTGTTTTGATTGGAGATTAGATGCGATATTTCTAAATCGGATAAATATGGCCGGATTGGAGCTCTCATAGGTATTTGAAGGAAGTTTTGACATCCTTGGTGAAATTAAGAATTTCATTAGGATAGATTTATTGGGTAATGTATATTTGGAAAATTTTTCGAAAGAATAATAGGTTTTGTTAATTGAGTTCTAGATTGGGAATGCTTTGCAGATGCTAAATAGATTTAACCAGTTTTTACTAATTAAAAATCTAAATTGAATATGAATCCAGATTTTCACTTTATTGATTATTTTATTTTTGCTCTGTATGCCCTGCTGATTGTAGGTGTCGGGCTTTGGGTTTCCAGATCGAAAGGAAAAGAAAAAACTGCTGAAGATTATTTTTTGGCCAGTAAATCATTGCCATGGTGGGCTGTCGGAGCATCCTTGATAGCCGCCAACATTTCGGCCGAACAATTTATCGGAATGGCCGGCTCCGGTTTTGCGATAGGGTTGGCGATTGCTTCGTATGAATGGATGGCAGCGATAACTTTAATTATTGTAGCTAAATATTTTCTTCCGGTGTTTGTACGTCAAGGATTATATACAATCCCTGAGTTTGTGGAGAAAAGGTATAATACCAATCTGAAAACGATTCTGGCGATCTTTTGGATCTGCTTGTTTATTTTCGTGAATTTGACATCCGTTCTCTTTTTGGGTGGAAAAGCTCTCGATACCATTATGGGGCTGGGTGACGGAACGAAAATTATCCCCTTCATGATTGGTCTGGCGTTATTTTCAGCCGCATATTCTCTCTGGGGAGGGTTGTCGTCCGTTGCCTGGACCGATGTCATTCAGGTTGTCTTGTTGGTTGTGGGGGGTATCATCACCACGGTTATTGCTTTGGATAATGTAACACCTACCGGGGGAGCCATGGAAGGTCTTTCTACCATCTATAACGTAGCCTCGGAAAAGTTTCATATGATTTTAAGTCCGGACAATCCGGAATATACCAATTTGCCGGGAATTGCTGTTTTGATTGGCGGTATGTGGGTTGCCAACTTATACTACTGGGGCTTCAACCAGTACATCATTCAACGTGCTTTTGCCGCTAAATCATTGGCTGAGGCTCAAAAAGGACTTGCTTTTGCCGGTTTCTTGAAAATTATTGTTCCGCTTATTGTGGTTATTCCCGGAATTATCGCCTTTACCATGTATTCGCAGGATATGTTTGGTGCCCAGGAGGCTTTTAATACAGGCGATGCTATTAATTACGACAAAGCTTATCCCTGGTTGATTGCACGTTTTATTCCTGTAGGCATAAAAGGATTGGTGGTTGCTGCACTATCGGCGGCTATTGTGTCGTCATTGGCATCCATGCTCAACTCAACGGCGACCATTTTCACCATGGATATTTACAAACCCTATTTTAATAAAAATGCCGGTAACAAAGCTTTGGTGACCACAGGACGCATTACGGTTTTGGTTGCGTTGCTGATCGCTATCTCGTTGGCAAACTTCCTGGGGTCGATTCCGCAAATGTTCCAGTATATTCAGGAATATACGACTCTTGTCAGTCCCGGTATCCTCGCCATCTTCTTGCTCGGACTATTCTGGAAAAAAACCAATGCCAAAGGGGCTATTGTCGGAGTTATCGTCTCTGTTCCATTTGCCCTTCTGTTGAAGGTGTTACCTATTGATATGCCTTTTATGGATCGGGCAATGTATACCCTTTTAACAACCATTGTTGTTATTATGGGTGTATCGCTGACCACTGCCAAGGATGATGACGATCCAAAAGCCATTGCGTTGGATCAGCAAACATTTAAAACCAATAAAAGCTTTAATCTTAGTGCTTATGCCATTACGGTTATTCTGGCCGTTTTGTATATTGTTTTCTGGTAAAAGCTTGAGCGGTTACCCCTCTTGATGTAATTGTTTTAGAGGTATGAAGAGACTGGCATGACGGTATTTTTTGTGGCTCTCGGAGGCATGCTCTCTTCCTATAAGAAATCGGGGAACTTCCATCCTTTGGAAGTTCCCCGTTTTTGTTTGGGCTGTTTGGTTGGTCGTGACGCCTTCCCTGCAAGGGGGACAGTCTGAAAATAGACAAATTATTAACCATTAATCTGTAAACAAAAATCAGGACGGGGCAATGTCAATGTTGTGACAAATTTTCTTGGTCATGCTTTGCATAAAATTCACCTATATAGTTGATTAAAGTTATTTCCATCCATTGCTCACCCCTTAATCCCCTAAAGGGGAAATTGCCAACCCGCAATCATTAAATCGATAATTTCCACTTCTGCCTGTGCACTTCTTCCTTAGTTATAAATACCCCATTTGGCCCAAGTCGTCATGCACGTTTCATTGACCATACTTTTAGTCGGCAACGGTAGTAAAATGAATTTAAAGTAGTGGTAGGGGGATTATTTTCCCATTATAATTGTCACCCAAATTTAGGCAGCAAGTACCATTAGAAATTCATGTAAACTTGTTGTTGTGAAGAAGCGAAAAAATTACAGTTCGGGATTTAAAAATTAAAAGCCCAATCCGATTAGGGCAATGGATATAACATCTATTCCTGTGGAAAGAGAGCATATGTATTTAGTAGTAATTACAGACCTTTACAACTAAATAATAGCTTAGAATTATCCGCAAAAAAAGGTGTATAAACTTTGAAATGTTGAAAGAGCGCATTAATCTTTAAATTATAAACGACCTGAGAAAGTTTTTTGGTGGTTGCTTAGATTTTCTTATCCGCCAAATTTGGCAGATAAGAAAATCTAACTTATAAAAGTTATAAAGTTATCTAAAAGAGAGGAGAATTTAAATATTTAATGTATTATAATCAAATGATCTAAGTTCTATTTTATGCCCGAAAAGCCATGATTTATCAACAAAAAGAGAAAAATTATATTGGTATATAAGTGTCGATCTTTGTTTTGCTCCGAAAGAATAGAAAAAGTCCAATTTTTCAGAAGTATAAACCGTTCCGTCCACGTTATCTTTACACTTTAAAACGAATTGCGGATCCTCGTACTTGTATAATTCAATTTTGAATTCACCTTTATTATTTATTTTGTCTGGTGTAATGATACCTATAGAAGAACCATTTTCGTAGAATTCGATGGATACCAGCGAATACCCATTTTTATGGTAATTTCCATTTTCGTCAATACCAAATGACTTGTTTTTAAAAGTTACATCATAATAATAATGGAATTTGTAATATGGATTTTCCGGTGGCTGTCGTTCAGCAATTTTATCTTCCAATGTAACTGACTGTCCTTTTTTTACCGACAATACTGCAAAAGTGTCTGCTGTCATGATGAAACCTTCGGACAGGGCTATTACATAATTTCCTGCATCCACACTGTCAAATACAAAGGTGCCGTTTTCGCTTACTAAGGATGTTTGAACCAATTCCATATCCTCTGTTTGGGTGGTAACCTGTTCCGGATCCAGGTCCTCACTTAGTTTGGCAAGTATGACTTGCATTTCTCTAAAATCATCAGTAGTTATATTCTCACCCGGTTTCAGCTTCCCGGTAATTGTACTGATTTGTTCTGGATTTGTGTCGTCTTCTTCGCACGACACGAAAGTGAAACAGATAATACCAAATAAAATAAATGAAAAAAGCTTATAAAACATAATTGTCGGTAAATTAAAATGTTTAAACAAAAAATTATTAGAGGTCTATATGAATAAATTGAAATTTAATTGTATATGTTCAAAAAATATACATATTTATTAAAATTAGAGTTTTTAGTTTTTAAAAATTTGTGAGTCAGGAAGGCTTATGTTTAATAGAGATGCATCAGTAAGTTAGCAATAATGGCTGTAAATATCTTCCTGTTGATGGCAGCAGGATTTGGGAGTAGGAGACCCCGGGACCGACTCTGAAAATTGGGGTAGTGATGCCTTGAACAAGGTAAAATGCTCCTGATCGGGATAAAGTCAATTTTACTTCCGTAAAAACTTGCCTGTTTTTCGGTGTAACAAATAATGCTGTTTCCTGTTACAGTGATATTATTTTTTTATATCCTAACTTTACCAATGAACACGTAAAAAAGGGAAACAATTCCCTAATAAGCTTCAAGTTTGGAGAGGGCTATTATTTTAAGTTCTATTATATGGCCGAACAGCCATGATTTTTTAACTGCAATAGAATAATACCCGTAGTCGCTAATATCATCATATTGATTAGCTCCCAAAGAATGGAAAAAGTCCAATTTTTCCGATGTAAAAACCGTTCCGTCATTTATGTCTTTACACTTTAAAACGAATTGCGTTTTTTTGTCAGGGTCTAATTTAAATTTGAATTCACCATCATTCACTTGGTCTGGTGTAATGGTGCCTAAGGAAAAAACATTTTCGTAGAATTCGATGGATACCAGCGGATATCGCTCTTTATGGTAATTTCCATTTTCGTCAAAACCGTTGGTCTTGTTTTTAAAACGCACAGTATAAAGTCTACGTCCCCCAAAAAAATTTTCTTCGGGCTGCCGTTCAACAATTTTATCTTCCAATGTAACTGATTGCCCTTTTTCCACCGACAGCACTGCAAAGGTGTCTGCTGTCATGATGAAACCTTCTGATAGGGCTATTAAATAATCTCCTGCATCCACACTGTCAAATACAAAAGTGCCGTTTTCGCTCACAAAGGATGTTTGAACCAATTCCATATTCTCCGTTTGGGTAGTAACCTGTTCCGGATCCACTTCCTCCCCGAGTTTGGCAAGAATGACTTGCATGTTTGCAAAGTCTTCAGTAATCATATTCTCTCCCGCTTCCAGTTTCCCGGAAATGGTACTGAATTGTTCTCGACTTGTGTCATCTTTTTCGCATGATACTAAAACAAAAGAGACGAGAATAAATAAATGAAAAAAAGAAACTTTATTATACATAATAGTAGTTAAATTAAAATTTATAAAGAGAAAAATATAGTGTTTTACAGAAAAAATGAAAAAAAGTTGCATTTGTTCGAAAAAGATTATAGGCCAATAAAAAATATAGTTTTTGATTTTTAAATTTAATTTTGTTTTTCTATTTTTCGCGATTACGAAAGTGCCCCTTGGGGATTGGAACAAAAAGGAAATTAGCCTTGCCAATATAGGTTACCGTTTAAAACCTGTTTAGACAAATATTTCATCCGTATAAATTTTATCTAAGTTATTGGCTGGATGAAACTCGCATGACCTAAAGTTTATACATGTTCTTATTGTGACAAGTTTTCTTGGTCATGCTCGTTTCATTTCCTTTTACCCAATAACTAATAGATACTTTACCATTAAACCTTAAGAAAATAGTTTTTAGTATTATTAAATCTGTGAGTTTAGTAGTTAATACGAATAATTAATAAAATTAATGCATCGCATCAATGAATTAGCCATATTGCTCGTAATTGGCTTCCTGGCCAATAGTTGCAGCATTTGGGAGTACGAGGATCCAAAACCAACTTTGAAAATTGGGGTGATGTTGCCATGGACGGGAGAATATGCTTCTGACTGGGATAAGGCCCTGGATTGGGCTGTTGAAAATATCAATCTAAACGGAGGAGTTGCCGGGCATGATATTGTATTGGTAAAAAAAGATTTGGCTGTTAACGATTTGGAGACCATTTCAAAAGAATTTATCGCAGATGAATCTGTCAAAGCGGTTATCGGGCCTTTAACTTCTGCTGATGTTTTCGAGGTTGCTCCTTTGTTTATCAATGGAAAGAAAATTTTAATGGCGCCCGTAGCTACCTCGTCCAATCTTTCGAGGGCTTTTGCTGGTAAAGATTATTTTTGGCGTTTGACTGAACCGGATATTGCTCAAACAAAAACATTGCTTTTACTTGCACAATCGGGTGGCGCCCGCAAAGTAGCATTAATAACCGAAGACTCGCAGTATGGTGATTCGTTTGAAGAATGGTTCGGTTTTTTTGCAACGGAACTTGGGCTTGAGGTTTCGGGTGTAGAGGTGATTCAGCCAGAAGATGTCGATGCCTGTGAAGCCAGTTGGGAAGCGATTGTATCCACTTCACCCGATGCTGTTATTGCTGCTCTTAATCAACCTGCTTTAAATGCTACATTAGGTCGGGCTTACAGGTTAGAAAGCCGGCAAATCAGGCTCTTATTTTCCGATGCTGCCTGTTTGCCTTCTTTGGTGGACAACCTAGGCGTGCTGGCCGAAAACCTTGAAGGTACTGCCCTGACTTCAGACCCTTCGGCAGGGTTCGATATTTCTTACAAAGTGAAATACGGAGAATATCCCAATGCCTTTTTGGCCAATATGTATGATGCCGTAATGCTTCTTGCTCTTGCTTTGGAGGTTTCGGAGGGTGAAGGCGGAGAGTCTTTGGTCGATGCCTTAAAACAAGTGGTATCAGGACGTGATGGATCTTGCAGCTGGCAACGGGACGAAATCGGCAAGGCACTGGAATGGTTACGTCAGGGCATTTTTCCTGATATTAATGGGGCCAGTGGCTCACTTAATTTTGATGAACTTTATTTCACTGATGTTACTTCTTCCACGTATGGACGCTGGCGGGTAGATGCCGGACAATTTGTGGTTACTGATTTTTATACTTCCGACGGGGAAGGACGCATTAGTTCTACCTCGGCCGCTTACCGTACCATTGCCATTGAACGGCAGCAGTTTAACGAAACCGGTACCTGGCCTGTGTTATCTGCTAAACAGAACAACTTTGCCGTCTTAATGGCTACCTCCAAAGGATGGAATAATTATAGGCATCAGGCCGACGTGTTGCATGCTTATCAGTTGCTCAAACAAAACGGATTTTCAGATGAGCAGATTATACTCATTATAGAAGATGACCTGGGCAACTCGCCAAATAATGCATTGCCGGGAGTTGTCAGAAATGAATCTGACGGCGGAAATCTATATGTAGATGTGCATGTGGATTACCGCCTTTCCGAAATAAATAGTGAAGCATTAAAGAATATTTTGATAGGTAATGAAACAGAGCAAACACCAATTGTTTTGAATAGTTCATCGACCGATAATGTCTTTCTGTTTACTTCCGGTCATGGCCATCCCGACGGTATGGTGCTGGAAGGTGATACCGTTGAAATCCTTACTTCCGATTACTGGGAAACGGTTTTCGATGCAATGAATGAATCTGATAAATATAGATTGATTTTTTGGACATTAGAAGCCTGTTATTCGGGTTCTGTCGCTGAAAATATTTTAACTCCCGGGGTGTTGGTGATGACCGGTGCCAATGCTTTTGAAACATCGAAAGCCTATTTTTACGATTCGGAAATTAAAAGCTGGCTGGCTGATAAATTCGCCTATTCCATTAATAAGAATATTTCTGAAAATCCTGAAATCACCTTCAATCAACTGTATGAAAAATGCTTTATTTTTGTCAACGGCTCACATGTGTCGTTTTATAACTACAACAATTTTGGCAATATTTATGACATCCGTTTAAGTGAATTTGTAATCCCGTGAAAAGAAGTCTGGCTATTTTGTGTTTTCTCGTATTGGCTGTATCTGCCTGCAAAAAAGAGGATGAATTATCTGAATTTGTTCCTGAATTTGAGGTGTTTGTGCTATTTCCAACCGAAGGAATCGGGGACCGTAGTTTTGTGGATGGCGTCTATGAAGGCATTGAAAAAACCGTACAGACCGTCAATTTTAAAGTGAATTATATTATTCCCGACTCGCTGGAGGCGGGTGAACAGTGGATCCAGGACATCTCTGAGTTAAAAAGCGACATCTCGCCGGAAGCATTAGTTATAATCGTTGGGTCGCAATACACCTCGGCCCTTGAAAGCATTAACGGCCATTTTGGAAAGCATTTTGTTCTCGGTTTGGAGACAACAGCTTCGGCGCAGGATAGATTGTTTCAAGTTACGTTTCATACCTATGCCTCTTCCTACGTCAGCGGTTACATATCGGCTCAAAAAGCTTCCCCTTGCAAAGCATTGGTGGTGGCTGGTTTCGATGCCCCTTTCCTTACGGAATACATCCAAGGATTTAACCAGGGCGTGGCTGATGCCGGCGGAACGGTCAGTCCTCCCCAATTTCTGAGTACCGGTTTTTCAGGGTTCGAAATGCCCGATTCGGCCTACCGGTTTACCAACAACCTCTTACCGGACCACAACTTGTTGTTTGCACTGTCGTCGGGGTCGAACCAGGGTATTATAAATGCTGCACGTGACTTTCCGAAACAGCGATACGTGGTAGGTGTGGATGCCGACCAAAGCTGGATGGGCCTTACTGTTGTTACCGGCTCTGTTATAAAGCGTTTCGACAAGGTGGTGTTCGATTGTATCGAACAATTCTCTTCCGGAAATCTCAACTCAGGGAATGTAGTGCTTTCTATGGATGATGGTAGTACCGATTTCTGGATGAATGAAGTGGTGATGGAAAACACCCAAATTCCGGAGGAACTCATTAAAACTGCTATTGAAAAAGAAAAAGAATTCATTTTGAGTTCCGGCGGGGATATTTAAACCCGAATTATGCATTAGTACTTCGTCATGAGAATTAAAAGTGCAATCAATCAAGAACTTGTTGAAATGAGACATAGCACCGCTATGGTGAATCGAAACAAGTTAGCTTGCGACTTGATTGGCAGCAATTTTAATTCGTAATAGATTTTCTAATGCATTTTTCGGGTTAATCCAAATATCGCATTCATTTTTTCTTTTATGATAGGATGAAAGGGGCATGCACCAGTGTGATGAACACAATAAGAATAGGTATATAGTGCCAAAACCAAAGCCAGAAAACCCTAAGGAATCGGGTTCCTGACTTCGGTTCTCGGTTTCATCTTATTCCTTCACCACTTTTATGCACTCTCCATCAATGCTTAACAGGTAAATGCCTTTGGATAATGGTGATAGGTTTATGCTGTTGTCTAGGCTCAAATCCCGGCTCAACACCATTTTACCGGTTAAATCATAAATATAAGCAACACCTGTGCTGCCCGTAACATTTAATGTTGTTGTGACAGGATTTGGATATACATTAATGGCCGTCCTATTTTGTTCTGTTGGCTGAATAGAAACATTTTGCCCGACTGTAATGGTCATATCCATCCAATTGCTTATTAATTCACCATCGCTTACAGCCACGGGAACCGTTAATGTACCGACAAACCCGGCACCGGGTGTGATGGTGGTACCATTTACCGTGTAATTATCTCTGGATGAAATCACCAGCCACAGTGCATCATTTTCCAGGTCACTTGCCGTAACATCATGAAGCGATAATGTTAGTGGCGTGTCTTCATTGGCTGTTACCTCTTTAACTGACGTTAATACAGGGGCCGTATTATTCGCTTTTTGTAATATGGCTACCGCATAGTTGCCCCATAGCGTATCGCCGCTGGCTAACAATTCACCTACACGATAGGTTACGGTATCCATTGTTCCAATTGGTGTACCGGGATTAAAACGATAAGTGCCATTAATTATGCTTCCTTTTGTGGTCGCAGAAATTAGTTTGCAGGTAAGAGCCTCCTGTGCAGTCTCGTAGTCATAATCGTTTGTCAGCAACGAACGATTTCCCGCAACATTTAGGGTATCCGCAAACGCAAAAGGCGCATTGTTTTTTATGCTTAATAAAGCAGGGTAAGTGCTATTGGCTTTTATACCCCAAACCGCAGTATCGGTAGTAAAACTCCATTCTTCAAAATGGCTTTGGTCTTTCATTTCATTTGTGGTAAGGGCTGTTACGGTTTGATGGTGGTTGTCATCACCCATCCCGGATGTTTGTCCACTGGTTTCGCTATTGAAATAACTACTATTTATCTCTGAGGTACTATTACTTCCCACCAAGCCTCCAGTCATTTTATTGCCGGTAACCAAACCAATGGCATAACCATTATTTACCTCGGAATTAAAATTATAGCCCACCAAACCACCACACATCTTATTTTCTCCCGAAACAGAACCCGTGGCATAACTATTTCTTATCTCGGATTCAATATTATATCCTACCAACCCGCCAACAATGCTCTTCCCTGAAACCGAACCCGTAGAATAGCAGTTATTTACCGTAGATAATAATTGATTGATTCCCACCAATCCGCCGATATCATTCACCCCCGAAACAGAGCTGGTGCAGTAACAATTATTTATATTAGAAGAAGTATTGGAACCCACCAGGCCGCCAACATTTCCCACCCCGGCAACCGAGCCGGTGGAATAGCTATTACTTAACGTGGAATAATCGGTATATCCCACCAGGCTGCCAACACTATAAAATCCTTGTATTTTAACATTGGTAAGCCCTAAGCTGTCAATGGTTGCACCACTGGTAAAACCAAATAAACCGATATATTGGGTGAATGGATGGTTCATGGTTAGGCCATCGATGGTATGGCCTCGCCCGTTATAATTACCGGTAAAATTTTGGGTCAGGTTGCCAATAGGGGAGAAACCGGCTTCATCATTCCAGCTGCTCGTTTCGGAAGCTTGTATATCAGCTGTTTGGATAAAATATTTATCCCATAAAACTGGCAACCCGGACAACTGGTGCAAATCATCTAGTGTGCCAATATGGTATGGTTCACTTTCTGTACCTCTACCACTTAAACCGATTGTTTGAATATTGTAACTATAGATATAAGACAACCCATCACCGTCCGTCACCCTTATTTCGACCATATCGTTTCCCCAGCTTGTTGGTGAATAATGGATGATCCGGTCTTGTGTCAGGGTCATGCCTTCGGGATAAGATAATAATTCCAGGGATACATCCTGATTGTCCATGTACACAACTTGAATGGTATCAATATATGTTTCACTGACGGTTGTGTTGGAAGAAAGCGTAGGTAGTATGACCGGCAAATTAGAAACATGAACCAAACGAGGGAACGTCATATCGTCTACCATCTTCCAGGTATTTGTAAAGTCCCATAAAATATAGGTTGAGCTTTTTTTCATGGCCGTGGTGGTAAGGGGTGTTACGGTTTGACTGTTGTGGTCAGAGCCAACGCCGGATGTTTGGCCGCTGGTTTCGTAATTGTAATAACAATTATTTATCGTCGATGATGAAGAATTTAAACCCACCAGGCCGCCAATAATTCCAATCCCAAAGACCGCACCGGTGGAATAACTGGTACTTACCGATGAGGATGTATTATTATATCCTACCAGGCCACCGACGCTATGATTTCCTGTAACCGCGCCGGTGGAATAACTATTACTTACCGTCGATGAATTATTATAGCCCACCAGGCCGCCGATGTAGCAATCTCCCGTAACCGAGCCGGTGAAACAACAATTATTTATCGTCGATGATAAAGCATTATATCCCACCAAACCACCGACATTATCATCGCCTGTAACCGCGCCGGTGGAATAACTATTATTTACCGTCGAGGATAAAGAATTATAGCCCGCCAAGCCACCGACCCCTTTATTCCCAAAAACCGAGCAGGAAGAGTAACAATTCGTTATCATATATTCCGCTGTGCCTGTCAAATTCCACCCCACCAGGCCGCCAACATTATCGTATCCCGAAACCGAGCCGGTGGAAGAACTATTTCTCAGCGTGGAATAATAATTATATCCCACCAGGGCGCCTACATTAGAAGTCCCTTTTACTTTAACATTAGTAAGCCCTAAGCTATCAATGGTGGCAGTTCTGGTATATCCAAATAAACCGATATAATGGGTGGATGAACGGTTAATGGTTAGGCCATCGATGGTATAACCTTTCCCGTTATAATGTCCCGAAAATTGGGTTGTTTGATTACCAATGGGGGAGAAGCCGTTACCACTATCCCAAGTGCTTGTAGTAGAAGCATCAATATCTGTTGTTTGCTCAAAATAGGCATCCCATGCCGTTTCGGTTTGCGATAGCCAATATAAATTTTCAATGTTTGAAATTTGGTAAGGATGGTTTTCTGTTCCGCTACCTGCAGGTGCGGTTGCTGTTTGTGCCCCGAGGAACATTGCGTTGATAAGGCACCACACAAATAAGAGTAAAAGTTTTCGTTTCATTTCTATCTGATTAGTTGACTTTATTTAAACGTTAAGTGCTCAGCCGCAGACACAGATTTTCCTTGAAAAACCCACATTCCCGGAACCGGTCTGACCTTAAATTTGAACCTTTCTTATCAAGCCTGTTGTGTTTGATGGTCGAAAGCTGTGGCTGCAAGTCCTGCTATTTCGAGCCCCCTTTGGGTTGCCCGTCACAATCCGAAACCAAGCCTGTTTTTGGTTCCTCCCACATGCCGAAATAACTTGCACGGCAAAACCGGTGTTACAGGTCATACCGGAACACCATACCATGAATTACTCACAAAGGAGGAACACAGTAATACCCTATGCCTCAGGTTTAATTAAAACCGTTCTCAAAGAAAAAAAGGAAAACAAAAAGTGAATAATCAAATCGTACAAATATCCTGTACGATTTGACTAGTTTTATGCAGACTGCAGATAATCAGATGTTTAATTGAATGGCTTTTTTGTATTGGCCGGGGGTGCTACCCGTAATTAATTTGAACTGGCGCCCAAAATTAGAGGGTTCTGAATAGCCGGTAAGCTCAGCTATCTGGGCAATAGGCAGCTCCGGTTGCGTATTCATCATTTGTATTGCTTCTGAAATACGCATGGAATTTATCCAGGAATTGAAGTTTTTGCCTTCCTGCGAATTTATGGAATTAGAAAGAACCGTTCGGCTTACCCCTAACCACAAGGCCAATTCTTCAAGGGTAATTCCCTTTTTGAGAAATATTTTAGATTTTTCTATTTGTGCTTTGTAAACCGCCCAATCCATAGGAAGCCCCATCTCAACGCTGAAATGCTTCTCCTTTTTTAGGGAAGTATCCTTTAATAAAGGCTCTAATTCGAAAAAAATAATGGGATAACGAATATAATTAATGGCGAAAACAAGATAAAAAACAGAGGAAAAAACAATGAGTACATTTTCAATCCAGAAAACCGGATATACAATCCATAAAAAAGCTAAAACACCCATTGTTGTGGCGGCAAAAAACAGATAATGTACTGTCCGGATAATGGCTTCCTGATTCCCCGAATAATAATTGTTTATATCTTTTTTACATTTCTTCTCTATCAGTAAAAATAAATAGACATAATAGGAAATTTGTACTAAATAAAGACCCGAGAACAATACACGGGTGAAAACACAAGGATTGGAAAGGTTGAATTTTACGACAGAAAAATCTTTTACAACAGGAACATCAAAAAAAAGGCAGAATGTGAAGTATACCAAGACAAACAAAATGAGTGGTATTGTGTGATGCACAATTCTTTTGACGGTAACAAAACGACTATCAATTAATAAAAGCAAGGAAAATGTAAACAAAAGTGCCTGAATATAGCCCACCACAAGTCCTATAAAATCGAAAAATTCGGTTAACACCTTTAATTTGGGCATTAACAGAACAGAAAGAATGAATAGTGAGGCGAAAGAAAAATAGGCCACCGACAAGATGATTAACGACTTCTTATACGGCTTTAGGTTGGTATTATTTTGAACAGGCACCACTAAAAATACGATTCCCATTACAAGACAAATAAGACTAAGAGCTAGGCGATTAAATGGCAGGATGAGTTGCATTTCTTAATGTAAAACGATTCAGTACAAAAGTAAAAAATCCCGCGAATCATTTTTTATTATTTGGTGGGACCTTGACATATTGTTGGCTTTCCCCACACCTGCGTGATTTGTAAGCCATGCAGAACTTAAAAAAAGGCTTTGCAATCCGTATAAAAAAATCAAAAGAAAAAGAATTAATCCCGAATTATGCATTTGAACTTCGTCATGAGAATTAAAAGTGCTATCAGTTAAGAACTTGTTGAAATGAGGCATAGCATCGCTATGGTGAATTGAAACAAGTTAGCTTGCGCCTTGATTGGCAGCAATTTTAATTCGTAATAGATTTTCTAATGCATTTTTCGGGTTTAAACGTGATTTAATCTTTATCGAGTAGAAGAACGGGATTTCTATTCCCTAGAATGATGCGTTGTGAACTGCAAATCCGCAACGACCAAGGGAAAAGTTCTGTTGGGCAATATTTTATAATGGGAAAATTTACAGTAGATGTATTTCTGTATTTTGCTACTCGCTGCTTCTATTTATTCTTCCTGGAAAGAATGAAATGATAAATTAATAAAACAACGGCAACAATCATCAATATTATAACCAACCCATCGGGTATCGTTACAAGAAAACGGTCAACGAGTAGTGTTGCCGAACAAATGCCAAGGGCTAATACTAAAAATAAGGTGTTCTGTTTTTGCATACGTATAAAGTTTTTCTAATTATTGGTCGAAGGAGATTGGCATGACTTGCTCCATGAACCGTAGGAGCCTTTCAGAGGTCATTCATTGCGACCCTAACAAATCGACTTATAGCTTATGGGCGTTCATAAAGTAAGGTTCGTTTTTGTGATGAACCCATTTTATAACGAGTCCCGAAATTACTGAAAATTATCGATTGGCAAATAACGGAAAAGTGTATTTTTTATTAAGTCATCGGAGTAGGGTGTTCTCATGTTTCTGTCGTGAAGCCGCCCGAATTGTGTTTACCGTGAAAAATGATGAGATGATACACCTCGTTGTGCATCACCGGCGAAAACTTTGTCCTGGCGCATGATGTTGCGGATGCTGTTTATTTCTATAAATGTTAGATTCCTACGGATTCTATTGTAACCATTCACCAGAACCATGTGATTATAATGATGGACCCCCTGTGGTAGAAATCACCAGGACCATGTGATTATAATGATGGAC